>DATMHK010000351.1:0-2930 GCA_035554995.1 Gemmatimonadaceae bacterium | reverse complement strand
AGCCACACGCTCTCGCCCTTCCCGTGCAGCCCGACGCGATTCATTCCGTCGTTCCAGTCGCCAGAACCGATGAGCGGCAGGCCATGATCGCCCACGGTGCACGCGCGCTCGATCGCCCGCACGCAGTGTTCGTAGAGCGAGCCCGTCGTATCGCTGACGGTCGGCAGGTCGTACGCCTCTTGCTCGCCGGCGCCCAACTGCCGCATGTCCAGATATGCGGCGTGAGCATTCAACACCGCGCTGTCGCCCGTGACGCGAATGTAGTGATCGGCAACGAACGGCAACCAGGCGAGATCGTCGGAGAAGCGCGTTCGGACGCCCCGCCCGGACGGCTCGTGCCACCAGTGTTGAACGTCTCCCTCGGCGAACTGGCGGCTCGCCGCGCGCAGCAGATGAGCGCGGGCCAGGCCCGGCTCCGCGTACACGAGCGCCATCGAATCCTGGAGCTGGTCGCGAAAACCATACGCGCCACTGGATTGATACAGCGCCGACCGCGCCCACATTCGACAGGAGAGCGCTTGATACAGCGCCCACCGATTCAGCATCACGTCGAACTCGGGGTCGGGCGTTTGAACGTTGACGACCGACAACCGGGCGTCCCAAGCACTGGTGCTATCGCGGATCGCTCGCGCCGCCGCCTCGGGCGTCCCGTAACGCTCGATCATCCGACGCGCCTCGGTCTCGTCCACGGCGGCGCCGAGGAGCACGACGACGTCGCGACTCTCGTCGGGCTGGAGCGTGATCGAGCACCGCAGCGCCGCGCACGGATCATAGCCGGCGCCGCCTCCGCCGGAGAGCCGCGCCGCCCGCAGACCCTCCGGCGCGGCGAGGTCACCGTTCCGCCCGATGAACTGATCACGCCGCGCCGTGTGACTCGTCACGCGCTCGCTGATCCACGAAAATGCCACACGCGTCGTGAAATCCGGGGCGAAGAAATTCTGAGCGAATAGCGCCCCGGACGTCGCATCGTGCCGCGTGTGAAGATGATGCCGCGTGTGCTCACGCTCCGCGCCGAGAACCCACTCGACGTAGCTCGTCAGCGATAGTTGGCGCGGCGCGTCACCTCGATTGACGATTCGCAGGTGCGCGATCTTGACGGCATCGGCGACAGGCACGCCGAGTGTCAGCTCCGTCGCGATGTCGCCGCGCGTGTGCGAGAACCGCGTCACACCGGGGGCGTGCGTCACTGCGTATCGCGGCGCCCGCGATCCGTCGCCAATGGCAGCCGCCGGCCCAGGCGTCGGCGTCCACGAGGCGCCAGTGTCTGAATCTCGGAGATACAAAACCTCGCCGCACGGGTCGGCAACCGGGTCGTTCGACCACGGCGTCAACCGAAAGAAGTGGCTATTCTCGACCCAGGTGAAACCGCCACCGCGCTCGGTGACGCAAAAGCCGATCGATGGATTCGCGATGATATTCGCCCACGGCGCGGGTGGCACTCGCTCGCCGGCAACGTCGATCGCGTAGTCACCGGACGCGGTGAGGCTGCCATATCCATTCGCGGGCGCCGCGACCGCGGACATGTCGGGGACGAACGGCGACGGCTCGCGATCCGACCCCGCGGCCAAGGTCGGCGGCTCGTCGAGCAATCCGGTGGCGTGGCTGAGGAGATTTGCCGCCACGATCTCGCCGAGCCCGACACCGTCGCACACGACGTGAATACGCGCGACCGTGCGAAGCAACGCGGTGTCGTCCGACGACAGCAGTTCGGCGCGACGAACGAACACGCCTCCCGGTCGCTCGAGAACGCCGCCCTCGCCGGACGACATCGCGATGGTCATGAGTTGATCCTGAAGCTCCTGCGCGTACGAATGCGTCTTCGTGTTCAGGATCACGAGATCCGACCGAATGCCCTTGATGCGCCAATACCGGTGGGCGACGAGAAGTTGCCGGACGCTCGCCAGACCTGCTGCCGTACGGATCGTCGCGAGCACGATCGGCCAGTCGCCGGAGATTCCCTGCGCCCATAATGCGGACTGACCGCGCCTGACGGCTTCGCGCTCCGTGGCCAAGGCGCGAAGCGCTTCGCGCGGGTAGATGAGGGCGCCGGCCAACTCTTGATAGAGCGCGACGTCCGACGGTGCGATGTCGAGATCGCGTAGCTCGACCTCCGTTTCCGTCCGCGCCAAGTTCAACGCGCGATCCCCGGCGACGCCGTCGCGATACCGATCGGCGATCTGAAGCGCCGCTTCGCGCGTCGCGGCGACGGCGGTGGTGAACGCGACCGACGCCGAGCGACCCGGCTCGATTCGTACCCGCACGCGCAGGGCGACGATGGGATCCAGCACGGCGCCGGCGGTTCCTGACAGCGCGCCATCGCTATCGAGCGCGCGCGGCGCACGAGCGGTTCTTCCGCGTCCGAGGAAACGGGCGCGATCCGTTTCACAGGTTACCTCGCCGAGGCGATCCGGGCCGGGGGCGACGACGTGGACGCACCACGGCCACGCTTCACCTGCGGAACGCGGCCGACGGCTGGCGAGTAACGCGCCATCATCGATGCGTTCGGTCTCCACGAACAGTTTCTGGAACGCCGGATGCGCTCGATCCGCGTCGGCGGGACAGAGCACGACCTCACCGTAGCTGGTCAGCTCGATCTCGCGCCTCACGCGCGACCGGTTGACGAGCGTTACACGACGCACCTCGGCCTGCTCGCTGGCGACGACGACGATTTCGGTACGCGTATCGACCGCGCCGTCGCGCCGCGCGAAGACGACGCGATCGGCAGAGAACGTCGCCCGATACGACACGGGAGTCGCGCAGGTCGGCTGGTACGCCGCCGACCACATCGCGTTTGCAGTGAGATCCTTGATGTAGATCCAATGACCCGTATCGTCACGTGTTCCGTCGGCGCGCCACCGAAGGACATCGACCCCACCGGCTCTGCTGTACCCGCTCCCCGCATTCGTGAGCAGTACGCTGTAGCCGGCCCC
>DATMHK010000350.1:0-21988 GCA_035554995.1 Gemmatimonadaceae bacterium | reverse complement strand
CCGATGACCAGCATCACCGCGCAAGCAACTTGGGCGATCACAAGTGCACGGCGGGCGCGGTGACGCTGGCCGCCGCTGGCGCCCCGTGCCCCCTCCTTGAGTGCAGTCGCCATGCTGCTCGCTCTCACGCGCCACCCCCCGAGCGACACGAATCCGAAAAGCAGCGCAGTCGCAATCGAAAGGGCGAGCGCAACCAGCAGAACGGGCAAATCGATCGCTAGCTCACTCGTTCGGGGGACGCTGGTCGGGTAAGCGTGGATCAGCGCACGCACGCCGGCGTCGGCTAGCCAAACACCTAGAATGCCACCGGCTCCGGACATCATTGCAGCTTCGGTTATCGACTGCCGGAGCAACCTGCCGCGACTGGCGCCGAGAGCAGCGCGCAGTACGAACTCACGTCTGCGTGACGCGGCGCGAGCGATCATCAGGTTCGCGAGATTCGCGCAGACAACGAGCAGCACGAATCCCACGGCAGCCTGCAGAACCCAGATCGGCCGGCGAGCGCCGCCAACGATCGCGTCCTGCAACGTCCGCAATTGGAGGCTGTGGTCTGTTGGGCGGAGCGGGCGGTTCGTGGGCACATGGTCTCTAGTGCCGGCATGATCGCCCCAGTTTTCGAGAAAGGTGCTCAACTCTGTCTGTGCCAGCTTCGCGGTGACACCGTCTTTCAGTCGCGCAATCACATAGAGGACATGGGACCCGCGTTGGCGGGCCATGTTCGGGTGTAGCCAGAGGGGCAACCAAACCTGGGTATGGTTATCCATGACGTCGGCTCCAGCTGGCATGATGCCGACGATCTCGTGGGGGCGGCCCTCGATTTCCACCTTTTGTCCGACAAGGGGTCGTCCTCCGAATGCCGTTCGCCACAACTCATGCGACAGCATTGCGATCGGTGGCGGTAGCGTCCCGGTCCAACGCGCGGTTTCTTCGTCAGTGAAGAGCCTTCCCTGCTCGGGTTGAATAGCGAGCGCCTTCAGCAAGTGCGCATCGACGGAGATCGATCGTGCCCGCAGGGGTCGATCGCCCGCGGCGAGATTGACCTCGCCAGTGGTGTATGCGGCGCCGCCGGTCTCGTACGCGCCAACTTCCGCGAACGACCGGTTCATCTGGCGGAACTCCGCGTACTCCGGCGCCGAGAGCGCATTTTGGGTGTTGCCAGTGACCGGGGATTCCGCGGTCAGATACATCAGCTGCTCGGGTTTTGGATAGTCGAGCGGCCGCAGCAACACTCCATGCGCAATCGTGAAAATGGCAGCGTTGACTCCGATGCCAAGCGCCAGCGTGGCGATGACAACGCTTGTGAACCCTGGATTCTTCGCGAAGGATCGAATCGCGTAGCGTACGTCCTGACCCAGGCGTTCGAGCCAGAGGCCGGCGTGCTGCTCTCGCGTCACTTCCTTTACGTGCGCGACGTTCCCGAGCTCCCGTCGCGCCGCGCGCTCGGCGTCAGCGCGAGACTCGCCCCGCGCCATGCGCTCTTCGATCGCCATCCGCAGGTGCGCGGCGATCTCGTCGTCGAGGTCGCGATCGCGACGGCTCATGAGTCGGCCCCCAGCGGCGTGTTGAGCAGAGTGGCCATCGTCGACGCGAGCTGCTCCCAGCGCGACCGCTCGGCCTGGAGCTGTTTTTTTCCGGCGGCCGTGAGCTCGTAGTTCTTGACCCGCTGGCCTTTGTCAGAGGTATCCCAGCTGGAGGCGATCAGCTTCGCCCTTTCGAGCCGGTGCAGCGCGGGATAGAGCGATCCCGTTTCGATCTGGAACGTCTCGCTCGAGGTCGAGCGGATGATCTGCGCGATGCCGTAGCCGTGCCGCGGTCCCCAGCGCAGCGTCTGAAGAATGATCAGGTCGAGCGTGCCCTGGAGGAGCTCGATTCGGGACAATCCGCGTTGTGGCATGGCTGTAGTCCGTCTACATGGTGGATGTAGACATACTACAGCTATGTCGGCTCGTCAATCGCGCGCGAGCGTGAGGTTGTGGGTTCTGTCTATTCGGCGATCGCTCGCTGAGTGACGCCCGAGACGCGGACCGCCGTCATTTGGCGCGCCGGGGTGCGAGTTCCGCCCGTTTGCAGAGCACCACCAGCTCGGCCTCCGAAGCCGTAAGCCATCCCTCGGGAATCGGGGCGAGTCGGCGTGTCTCCGTGGTCGACGTGAATGCCAGCCACCCCTGCCGATATGGCTCGCGGACGACGCTGTGCCGGCCGGTCGCCTTTCCGGGGCTGTCCGGATAAACCGCAAAAACCGTCCAGCGCACGCGGTCGCCGTCGCTCACCTCGCGCATGCGGCTCTGATCTGCCGGAATGGAGACCCCGGATGGATCAGTCGCGTCCCGAACTGATGGCTGCGGTGTCGCAGGAGCCGGCGTCCGACGCGACGCACCACGCTTTTGGCCGCGCAAACGGCGCCGCACCGAAACGGCTTCCTTGGCCGCTTCGTTGGCGATGGCCAACACTTCCTCGACGCGAATGAGCTCACCCGTGTTCACTCGCTCAACGTCGGTCTGGCAGGCCTCGTCGAGTGCGGATTTCAGCCTCGACTCGGCGCGCTCCAAGGTCGGTTGGAGTGGCGCTGGATCGCTGTCGAGGGGCTGAGACGTTCCCGATTGCTTCGATTCGGCTTCTGGCATAGGGCCGGGTATCCGTCGCCTTCGTGAGCAACCCTCATGCCTTGTAGCGATCCAGAGTGAGAAAGGCGGGGGGGGGGCGCCTCACGGCGGAATAGGCATTCGGCGCAGGGCTTCGATTTCCGCAAGCATGCCCTTCACCTGCGCCTCGACCACGACACGCCCTTTCTCGCGTGTAGCGAGCGTCGCGTCACCGAAAGTTCCGCTGCGCGACCAGACCTTGTTCTCGCGCACCGCCGCGGCCGAATCGCGCGTCAGTCCGCCCGCGCCCGGGTGATAGTCCTTGACCGCCTTCGACATGTCCACGAGCTCGGGATGCATGTACAGCATCATGGAGGTCTCGATCTCGTCGGCGTGGGTGCCGCCCTGCTGTCGCGCGACCGATTCCTCAGCGGCTTTGCCGATATTGAGAATATCGGTATAGGTCATCACGATGCCCGATGCCGCCAGTGAATCGCGCGCCGGCGCCAACGCGCGCAGGGTCGAGACGCCCGTATTGAGGACGTAGAATCGCTTCGGTCCGTGTCGCGCGATCGTCCGGACGACATCCACGATCATGTCGCGCGCCGTCCCGAGGCGAAGCGTCGTCGAGCCGGGGTAGTCCACGAATGCCGGATAGAACCCGTAGTTCATCGTCGGATACACGACCACCCTCGATGCCTTCAACACGCGATCGGCGTAATACTCGGCGAGCACGAAGTCGTTCTTGAGTCGCAGTTGCGGTCCATGCTCCTTCGCTTCCGCGCCGAGCGGAATCACAACGACGGTGTTCGTGTCGAGCACACGCTCGGCCTGGACCCAAGTGAGGTCCTCGACGCGAATGCCGGCTGGAGCGCGGAGCCGCGTCTGCTGCGCAATGGCGCGGTCGGCGAGAATCGGAACGAGCAGAAGCAGGGCATGACTCGAACGCATGAAGCCTCCAAGTGGATACAACGGAACTCCTCGCCAGAGGATACGCGTCTATGTTCCAGCATGCTATTCGGCGCGCTCAAATTGCACCCGAGTCTGATCAAGGGAATCAAGGAGCTCGGCTTCTCCAAGCCGACTCCCATTCAGACCGACGCTATCCCCGCGGCGCTCGACGGTCGCGACATCCTGGCGTGTGCCATGACCGGGAGCGGCAAGACAGCCGCGTTCCTGCTCCCCGTCCTCCAGCACCTGCTCGACAAGCCGCGGCGAACGACGCGCGCGCTCGTCGTGACGCCAACGCGCGAGCTCGCGGCGCAAATCCTCCAGGAGCTCAACGCCCTCGCGGTGCACACGCCGATCACCGGCGCGGCGATCTATGGCGGCGTCGGCATGGGGCCGCAGGAGCACGCGTTTCGCTCGGGCGTGGACGTGCTGGTCGCCACACCCGGCCGCCTGCTCGACCACCTCAAGCATCCCTACGCGCGGCTCGACAAGGTCGAATACCTCGTGCTCGACGAAGCGGACCGCATGCTCGACATGGGGTTTCTTCCCGACATCCGGCGTTTGCTGAAGCACCTGACGCACAAGCGTCAGACGCTGTTCTTCAGCGCGACGATGCCCGCGCCGATTCTCCAGCTGACTCGCGAGCTACTCCATGACCCGGTGACGATCAACCGCGAGCGCAAGTCGGCGCCCGCGTCCGGCATCACCCAGGCCGTGTATCCGGTGGCGCAAGAGCTCAAGTCGGCGCTGCTGCGCACGCTCATTACGCGCGACATCATGCACCAAGCGCTGGTGTTCACGCGAACGAAGCATCGCGCCAACCGTCTGTGGGAGTTTCTCACCAAGCACGGCCTGAGCGCCGCGCGCATCCATGGCAACCGCTCGCAGCCACAGCGCGAGGACGCGCTCGCCGGGTTCAAGGCCGGGCGGTACCGCGTGCTCGTCGCGACCGACATCGCCGCGCGCGGCATCGACGTCGAAGCGCTCGGGCACGTCGTCAACTTCGACGTTCCACTCGCCGCCGAGGACTACATCCATCGCGTCGGACGCACCGGGCGCGCCGAGATGACCGGCGACGCATTCACGTTCGTGTCGCCGCAGGAAGAGGCGGAGCTCCGGGCAATCGAACGCGCGGTTGGCAAGGCGCTGCCGCGGGTCACTCTCCCCGACTTCGATTACGCTGCGAAACCGGAAGGACGTCTCGAGCGGCCGCTGGGCGAGCGTCTCGCCGAGCACTCGGCGCGCCGCCGGGAGGAGCGCCAGCGGGCGAATGCCAAGAAAACGCGCGCGGCCGCAGCGAGCGCCGCACCCGCGGAAAAGACTGAACGTCCATCGCGTGGCCGACGCCGTCGGTTCGGCCGGCCAAAGCCATAAGACACACGCCTGCCACTCAGCGTCCGGAGCGCTGGTCGTCCCACAGCCTGAAGCCGCCGCGGAACGCGTTGCTGTTGTCGCCGATGCGCACGTTGCGTGGGACGGTCGTCATGTCTTTCGCGTTGCCGCCCCCCAAAACGACATAGTCCACGACGAACGCCGCCATGAATAGGTCGATGATGTCGAGCACGTGCCTTCGCCAGTGACGCTTGCCGAGCAGCTTCTTGCCGGCCGCACCGACATAGGCCTCGTAGGACTTGCCATGCCGATATGGGAGATGCGCGACCTCGAGCGGGAGTACGGTCCCCTCGCAAACCATCGCGCTCCCGAGACCGGTGCCCAGGCCGAGGAAGAGCATCTTCCCGCCCTCGTAGCTGCCGAGCGCTTGCATCGCCGCGTCGTTGATCACGCGCACCGGACAACCGAACGCGCGCTCGAAGTTGAAGCCGACCCAGCCCTTACCGAGATTCCACGGCTCGCGCTGCGGACGACCCTTTCGCACGGGGCCGGGAAAGCCGAGCGAGACGCGCTCGAACTGCCAATGCGCCGCCGCCGTCGCGGCCAATACCTCGCGCACTGTCTCACTCGGCGTGAGATGCGGTCCGGAGTCGATCTTGATCGGCGTTCGCTTGCCTGTGGCGAGCAGTTTCACGTGCGTGCCGCCGACGTCGACGACTAGCGTATGGGGAGAAGGGCGTGATGTCATCGACGGCTGTCCGTGTGTCGCGGAGCGTGGGATTCGCGATCTCGAAGTCGATTCGAATAGTCTCGCAGGCGAGAGACATCCGCATTGGCATCGGCCAGCCCGATGTATCCATCGGGGCGAATGAGATAAAGAGCGCCGTCGCGGACACCGGCGACTCGCGCCGCCGCGCTCCACTCGAACTCGTACAGCGCGATGCGAAGCGCCGAGCATGCCGCCGTGAGGTCATTCCGCGCTCGACCGTACACGTGGACCTGCCACCGCAACGACGTGAGCGGCGCAAAATTATCAGACCCGTTCGAAAACTTGATCCAGGGAAGCCGGTCTCCGGCACTGATTGCTCCCGTCTTGCCTTCACTCAACGCGCTGTCGTGGTACGAGACGTTGATTTGCGAGACGGTCCGGAAGAAAAGTCGGCGCATTGCCGGTATCCGAAACACGGCCGGCGCAATGGCGGGAACGAGCCGCGTTCGGACGAGCCGCGCCAACCTGCCCTGACGCGTCACGATCGTGAAGCCGCGATCGGTAGTCTCGACGAGTCGCCGCGCGAACGCGATTCGCTCGGGCTCGTAGGTATCGAGAATCGCGGCGCCGGCTTCGCCCTTGAGCACCGCGGCAAGCTTCCACGCGAGATTGATCGCGTCCCCAATACCGGTATTCATCCCCTGGCCGCCGACCGGACTGTGGACGTGTGCCGCATCGCCGAGCAGGAAGGCCCGTCCCTCGCGGAAACGCGGCGCCACACGATGGTGAACGCGATACGTCGAGAACCAGTTCACTTGTGCGGCTCCAAGCTGCATCCGATCGACCGCCCGACCCTTCACATCATCGAACGTGACCTGACGATCGGGCTTCTCGTGTTCGTGCACGAGCCCCACCATGCGCAGGTTGCCCGCACCCTTCAGCGGAAAGACGAGAAGGAAGTCGACGTCCTCGATATCGATGTGCAGCTCGTCGTTGGCGAGCGGGCTGCTGGCATGGACGTCGGCGACGTAGAAGTATCCCTGATAGGTGCCGCCCAGGAATTCGATTCCGAGCTGGTGTCGTACCATCGATGACGCCCCGTCGCAGCCGGCGACGTAAGATGTCTCGAACACTTCCTCCCGGCCCTTCGTTCGGAGCGCCGCGCGCACGCCGCCGGCGTGTTGTTCCAGATGGACGAGCTCAGTCTCGCGCTCGACGCGAACGCCGGCGCGCTCGAGGTGCTCGATGAGCATCTTCTCATGCGCGTCCTGCGGATATACAAGCGCGAACGCGAACGGACTCAGTCCCTCGCCGATGGCGTCGATGTGGATTCGAGCTCGCGGTTTGCCGCTCACCCAAAGATTGAGCGCCGGTACTTTGACGCCGCCCGCGATGACGTCGTCGGCGATTCCTATTTGCCGGTAGAGCTCCAGCGTTCGCGCCTGCACGGCCAGCGCCCGTGAGGTCGTTCCCGGTTGGGCCGCGCGATCGATGATCCGAACCGGCACCCCGAAGCGCGTGAGCCAAAGGGCGAGAATGAGTCCAGTCGGGCCGGCGCCGACGATGAGAACCGGGGGAGGGGCGCCGCCGAGGACATCATTCTCGGCGATCGTCACTCACCGTGCTCGCCGAGGATCGTCGCGATGGCTCGCTCGATTCGCGCGCGTCCCGCCGGCGTCTTCGCGCTCGACAGGTAGACCGCTTGCATCGCGTTCCACTGCGCGGCGGCCTTCGTCGCAACACGCTCCCAGCGAGCCGCGTCCCGCGACGCCTGAGCGGCGCGGAATTCGGGCAGCAGCGCGCGCACCGAATCGCGATGCACCGCGATTGCCCCCGCAACCTCCGGGCGCTCCTTGAGCGTCGGCAAGATCGCCGTACTATCCGCCACCTCGCCGAGCGCGACGGCCGCGCGCATGACGAACGACTTGAACGCGCTGTCGCGCCGAATGCGCGCCGAATCCGGCGGCGCGAGACCGAGCGCCCAGAAGGGAAGGTTCGGATTGGTTCCAGCGAACGGCCCATCCGGCGATGGCACGAACCACACGTGCAACATCACCAGGTTGAGGCCCGCGGGCGCGAGGTCGGGATGTTCGTGCCAGGACGGATTGCCGTCGAACAACACGGGCCGCACGGTGTCGTTGTCGGCCGTGATGTAGCCGTACGCCGCGCCGACCAACGAATCGCGCCCATTGATCTTCGAGAACATCAATTGACTCGGCGCCGTCCGGTCCGTCTGCCGGCCGTTCATCATCTTCTGCCGCGACACCAAATGCACGCCCATTGTCGGAATCCAGCCGAAACGCGGTTGGAATCCATTCTTTTCGGCGGCAGTCATCGAGCTCAGGCCCGACACCGCCTTCGCCACCGAGTCGATTTCACGACGTGCTTTCTGGGACACGGGCGCCGGCGCGGCTCCCGCGTGATGCATGCCGTGCATTCCGCTCATGTCGCCCGTTTGGGCTGTCAGCGGGCTGGTGGCGAAAAGGACCAAGGTGCCCTGCCACAAGCAGCGAAGAGAAAGAGATGGGTGTCTCATTCCGAAAAGTACTCCGCGGCGCGTTGTTGGGTCCGCGCGCGATACCGAGATTCACGCAAGGGCGACCAGTGAACTGTAGCGGCTGGCGAAACCCGGCCCAGCGTGCAACTTTCGGCATGGGTGCGTCCGTTGCTGCCGCCGTGATCATTCGCAAAGAACGCGAGCTCGTCGAGCACTTCGCGGCGGCGGGGGCTGTGTCGCCGTCGAGTGCGCGGTCATCGAGCGATCTGGGCGTCCACGAGCGATTCGCCTGGATCCGCCTCGTCGAGCGCGGAGTGATTCGGGAAGCGGCGCCGGGAAAGTACTATTTCGACGAACCAACCTGGGTTGCGCTCCGGCAGAGGCGCCGACGTGTGGCGCTCGTGCTGATGATCGTTTTCGGCGCGCTTGCGCTATTGATTGCGACGCGGACGCTCGTGCGGGGGTAGCCCAGACTCACGCCAACGGAGGGTCAAATGCAGCGCCGTGATTTCCTGACGACGTCTCTCTTCGGGACCGCCGGCCTGCTGGCAAGCCGGCTTCCGTTCGCCGCATCGCTCGGGGCGGCCTCGACGCGCGCCGCTGGTCGCAAGATCCTGATCGCCGGTGGCAACTACAACACGCCGTTCGTCCGCTACATGGCGGAGCTCACCGGAAAAGCGCGCCCCAAGCTGCTCTATCTCCCGACGGCGTCGGCGGATCGCGCCGACGGAATCATCTCCTGGTACAAGACGTGTTCCACGCTCAACGTGACGCCGATGGTGCAGGAGAGCTTCATCGCGAGCACGAAGCAGGCGGAGGGTTGGGAGGAGGTCCTTCTCGGTGTGGACGGCATCGTCGCCTCCGGCGGCAACACGCTCAACCAGCAAGCCATCTGGAAGGCGCAGGGCATCGACGTCGTGCTGCGCAAGGCGTGGGACCAGGGCGTCGTCCTTGGCGGCGCGAGCGCGGGATCGCTCTGCTGGTTCGAGGAAGGGACGACCGACTCTCGGCCCAAAGAGCTCACGACCGTGCAGTGTTTAGGGTTTCTTAAAGGCAGTCACTGCCCGCACTACGATCGCGAGCCCGGCCGGCGACCGCTCTATCAAAAGCTGATCGGGTCGGGGCAGATGAAGCCCGGTTACGCTTGCGACAACGACGCCGGGATCTACTTCGAGGACAACACGGTCAAGCGGGTGGTGTCGACGCGCCCGGAGGCGAAGGTGTACTTCGTGAGTGTCGTCGAGGGGAAGGTCGTCGAGCGCGTCATGGAGCCCGAGCACATCGGATGACCTCGACGACGGCTTCGCGTATTCGCGGTATCGCCAGCGTAATCGCCGGTCTGAGCGGCCTTCTCGTCGTCGTACTTCACCTGGCGGCGGGTGCTGACAGCAAGCCGCGTCCGATCTGGCGTCCGGCCGGTGAACCGACCATGGCCATTTTCATCGGCTGGATGATCTGCGTCGCGCTCTGTATCCCGGCGCTCGTCCTGACGCGTGGCCGATCGCGCGCCGCGCTCGGCGCGCTGGCCGTAATTGTCATAAGTGCAGTGCTGGTTTTTGTATGAGCTTGGTTGGTCGGCCACTCTACTTCGGAATCGGGACTTCCCGGTAGAAAAAAACGTCGACACTGCCGTCCAGGTTCATCCAGATTCGACACTCCAACGAACCCTTCTCGAACGTCGCCAGATAGATGGTCGGACCGGCCGGTCCCACGCCTTTGAAGGTCACCGACCGGAGTGCGCCGAGCTTCCCGATCGTGGCCTTGTGCTGCGCGAGTTGGCGTCGCGTATCTCTGGCAAAGTCCGTATTCATGAGATCGTAGTCTGGTTTTCCGACTCGCAATTCTTCCACGAGTCTGCGGACGGCGGCCTCGCTGCCCGGAGACGCCGTTTGTGCCTTGACCCGCTTATCGATGTCCGCCTGGACCTCGTCGCGTTGCCTCTTGGCGAGTAAGGAGAGGATGTTGACAGCGAGGCGATCGACATTTGCCTTGCCTCCGCCGACGTTCCGAAAGGCGACCACGCCAAGTTTTCTCACGCGATCGTAGTACATGGCGGCCCGATATCCCGCCACGCTTCCGCCGTGGCCCGTGTACGAGTAGCCGTCGCGAGTCGCCGCCATGAAGCCCAATCCATAGCCCCCGTCGAGCGACCGATCACTTGCCACCAGCCCGCCGAACGCTTCGTCGAGCACGGATCGCGGGACAACACTCTCCGGACCTCGGCCAAGCTCCAACACCACGAAACGCGCGAGATCGTCGACGGTGGTAAAGATCGCGCCATTCGGCACCTTGTAGCCGCGTCCGTTGCGAGCTTCTTCCGCCGCGGTGTGGTCGTCGAGCGTTCCATCGGGCTTGACCTCATATCCGACCGCGACATCGGACGCGATCGTCGGATCTATCTCGAATCGCGTGCGGTCCATGCCGAGCGGTTTGAGCACGTGCGACCGCTCCCATTCGACGTACGGTTGCCCGGTGACGCGTCCGAGAGCCGCGCCGAGGATCGCGTAGCCGATGTTCGAGTACGAGTACTCGGTGCCGGGGAACGATATGTAGCTCGTGTGCGGCAGCGCGGAGAGCAGTGTCGTTTCCCAAGTAGATACGGGTCCTGTCCAGAATGGCCCAACCTCCTCCGGCTCTCTTGCCAGACCGGCAGTCATCGTCGCCAGCTGAAGAAACGTGAACGGCGCCGCGCCTGCTGGTCTCGACGCAATCTGCTTGATCTCCGGCAGGAATCGTTCGACAGGATCGGACAACTGGATCCGTCCGGCCGCGACCAACTGCATCAGCATGACCGCGGTGAACGGCTTCGTGATCGAGCCGATTCGATAGACCGTATTGCGGTTCGCGAGGCGATGGGTCTTCATGTCGGCAAAGCCAACAGTGCGCGTCCACGTCAGCTGCGAACCCGAGATGACGCCGACCGTGATGCTTCCGATACTGTCTTTGGCGAATTCGGCGGAAACGAGCGAATCAACGGCATCGATACCTTTGATCGCTTGCCCAGGCAGGGTCTGGCAGTTCGCCCTCGTTGTAAAACCCGCGCAGCACGCCGCGGAAAATATCAACACCGGCGCGAGCGCAGCGCGCACGGAGCTCCGGCCCCGCATCCTACGTGTCGTCGATGCGTTCATCGAGGTAAGGGCGTAAGGGGTTGCGGACGGCGTCGTTGTCACGGGAACCGAACATACGAGCGCCTGATAAGAGCGACGTGAACCAGAGATTACGAATCGGTGACGAAACGCGACACCCCAATACGCCGGGATGGAAGCGATTGCCGCGCATCAGCGCAGCTTCGAACGCATAATGGAGCTCGCCGGCAAATGACGCCCTTTAGGGCTTGAACGCCAGGATCTGAACGACCGCCGAGTGGCCGTGGTGGTACTCACCCTCGTGGACCTCACGCTCGGTCTCTACGCCATGTTCAATCCGAAGCCCGGCGAGCTCGGCGCGCAGCGCGGCGAGCGACATCAGCATCGAGACGTCCTTGGGCCCGCCGGTGCCGTACTCGAGCTGCTTCGGCCGGTACGCCTCGAGCACGAACGCGCCGCCTCGTGCGAGGCCGCGGACCGCGGCCGCGAATACGCGGGATCGGAGCGCGGGCGGGAGATGCGCGAAGATCGCGATGATGCCAGACCACCTTCCCGGCTCGATGATGAAATTCGAAAGGTCGGCGACCTCGGTCGCGATCATCAGGCCGCGCGAGGCGGCGAGCTCCCGCGCGCGGTCCAGGCCGACGGAAGACTGATCGACGGCAAGGACGTCGTGGCCGAGGGACGCGAGATACACCGCGTTTCTTCCCTGGCCCTCGGCGAGGCACAGCACGGGGCCGGCGGGAATCCTGCCGGCGACCGATTTCAGGAAGTCGTTCGGTTCGGTGCCATAGGCGTAGCTCTGCGCCGAGTAACGGTCGTCCCACATCGAGCTCATTCGATCCACCTCGAAGCGATGTCTTGAAGCGCCGCCGATTGTCGATCGGTACCTCGCCGAATCGATCAGGATCGTCGCGACGTGTGAGTACATCCTAACTCCCTTCCGTTGGATTTGGTCTAGCGAAAGCCGGTGCGGCGTGCAATTTTCTGCGGCCGAAGGACCATCCGTCCGCAGCGCGAGCTCCATAAACCGTATGCCAGACGACGTCGCGTCCGCCGGCGCACAACAATACAACGCGCTCTCCGGCGCCCTGGCCGATCGGTACCGCATCGAACGCGTGCTCGGCGAGGGCGGCATGGCGACCGTCTATCTCGCGCATGACCTGAAGCACGACCGCAAAGTCGCGCTGAAGGTGCTGAAGCCGGAGCTCGGCGCAGTGCTCGGCGCCGAGCGGTTCTTGAGCGAGATCAAGGTCACGGCGCAGCTGCAGCATCCCAATTTGCTGCCGCTCTTCGACAGTGGCGAAGCCGGGGACCCGCGCGATAGCGCGGGTGGGCGCTTTCTGTATTACGTCATGCCGTTCGTCGGGGGTGAGACACTCCGGGCTCGCCTGGAGCGCGAAAAACAGCTCAGCATCGCCGCGGCCGTGGGAATCGTCACGGGCATCTCGTACGCGCTCGCCTATGCGCACGACCGCGGGGTGATTCACCGAACGTCGCCGCGGCACTCGCCAAGGCGCTCGAGAAGTTGCCCGCCGACCGATTCGACTCGGCACGCGCCTTCAGCGAGGCGCTGGCGAATCCCGCGTACGGCGCGGAGCGGACGGCGGGGCGGGGAAGGGGAATGCGTCGGCGTGGAGTATCACCGGCGCTCTTCTATAGTGTGTCGGGCTTAGGGCTAGCGGCGGTCGCCGTCGCGATTTGGGCCTGGCAGCGACCGGTGGCCGGACCAGCAGCGCCGCGGGCTCGCTTCCGACTCGAGATTCCCGACTCTGAGGCCGTCGCGGCGACGAGCGGGACAGCCGCACTCGCCATCTCGCCCGATGGTGACGCGAAGCCGTGATGCGACCTCCGCGGCTAGGCCGGCAGGCCCGCTAACGCTTTCAGCGGTCGATCCTCTGCCTCGCCTGAGCGAGCTGACGCTGAAGTCCAGGCACCGCGCTCGCCGTCGCGGGATTGCCGGCGAGGTTTCGCAGCGCCAGGTCGACGGCGTCGAGTCCAAGACTCGCGCCGAGTTTCGTCGAAACCTGGCGAAGCGCTCCCTGAAATCCCGGATCGGCATCGAGCTCCGTTTCGCCGAGTACCTGCGCTTTGCCGATGATGTCCGTGAGGACGGCGATCGCTCGCTTCGCATTCGCCGGCGACAGGGCGTCTTTCGAGTTTGTGAATTGCGCGACTTCCGGGAGACTGGCCGCGAACGTCCGCAGCGCCGCGGCCTGCCGCGCGTTGCGCGGCTGGGTCTGATGCATGATCGCTTGCGCCGCGCCCATGATCGCGAACGGCCCCCGCCAGCTGCGCGCGAAGAGGGATGTGCCCGGCACGGCGCCCGACAGTGGGAGGCCGATCAGTCCGAGCGCCCCCAAACCGTGCGCGATGTGGAGCGCGGTTCCTTCGATGCGGAACACGAGACGAAGGACGTCGCGCAACGGAGCGAACCCGCACACCGCGCCGACGATGAGCGCCGCCATCGCCGCGGTCGAGCGGCCTTCGACCTTGAGATGTCCGTACGCGGCGAAGCAGGCGATGGCGATGAGGAGAAGGATCGCGTGCCATGCGAGTCGCACGCCGGTTCCCAGGCCTGTCTGCGGCTTGCGACCGCGCTGCGCGGAATCCACGGCTTGCTCGATCAACTGCAGTTGGCGCGCATCCATACTATCAACACCTGCTTGCCGGGTCACTCCACATCTACAAGCAGGAAAGTAGAATGGCAAGCACAAGCGCTGCGTTGACGACGCTCGTCGACCCAGTAGCGGATGTAGTTGACGCCGTGCCTGGGCTGTTACTTGCGATCCTTCAGGTGCGCGTCCCCGACGTCATTCACCGCGCTGCCGCGGCCGGCGCCGGTCCAGCGTCCACAAGACGCCGGTTCGATGGCTCGACTCGGAGATTCAAACCCTCGAGCGAGCGCGCGCCAAGCAAAACCATATCACCGCGCTCGGCGAAAACGACATCATCAGCCGTCCTTTTGCCCTCAACATAAAGAAAGGCCGCTCCGGTCCACCGCTCGAGGATTCTGCCATTGGCTTGACGGAACCGCGAACGCGCATATCGCTCGATGCCAAGTGACTCGAGCATCTCGGAGGGTATCCACGACAGCTCGGCGCCGGTATCAACGAGCGCGTTGCTGACGACCCGCCGAGTCTCTGGCAGCGCCGGGTTCGCGATCTCGAAGTCGATTCGAAACGTGCCCATGTCGTCGCTCATTGTACCTCCTTTCGGCTGCCGAGAGGTACCGCGACGACACAGTGAGTGTCAATGCGTTGCGTCAAGACCGACAGTGCATGGAGATGCCGAATGGTCGCCATAGCTGGCGCGACCGTCATCTCGGCCGCAGGTTAGTTGAGAGGCGCAGCCACCCCTTCCCGGTTGCGCCCAGGCCCGCTGCACGAGGAACGACGAAGTGACTCGCGCTGAACCTCAAGACCTGTTCGGTCACCCGAAAGGTCTGACCGTCCTCGCCGGCACCGAAGTGTGGGAGCGCTTCGCGTTCTTCGGAATGCAAGCGCTGCTCATGCTCTACATGACCAAGTACCTCCTGCTGCCCGAGCACGCGCGGAGTGTGCTCGGTCTCGCGCAGTTTCGCGGAGCGTTGAGCGCGACGGTCGGCCCGATGACCGACCTGGCGTTCGCCGCGCAAACCTATGGTATCTATTCCGGGCTGACGTATGCCTCGCCGCTCGTTGGCGCGTGGCTCGGCGACCGCGTGCTCGGCAAGACGAGGACAGTCACCATCGGAACTCTGCTGATGGCGGCGGGGCATCTGTTGATGGCCTCCGAGCATTTCTTTCTCGTCGCGATGCTGCTGCTGGTCCTCGGAGCAGGATGCCTGGTCGGCAACATGGCGGCGCAGGTCGGCCAGCTGTACGCGCCCGACGACCATCGCCGAACGCGGGCCTTCGGTCTCTATCTGGCCGCCCTCAACGTCGGTGCATTGCTCGCGCCGCTGGTCATCGGCTCACTCGGCGAAAAAGTCAGCTGGCATTTGGCATTTGGCGCCGCGGGCGTCGGCATGCTTATCGGCCTCGCGATCTATCTCTCCGGCCGTCGGCATCTGCCGCCAGACACGATCACCAAGCGCGCCGATCGCTCGAGGCTCACGCGCAGCGAGTGGCAAACGATCGGCGTGCTGCTCCTGATGCTGGTGCCGTACATCCTGACGAACGCCGCGCTGAACCAAGCCTACGGCATCATGTACGTCTGGGCCGACAAAGCCGTCGACCGAACCATCTTCGGGTGGCAAATGCCGGTGACATGGGTCGGCATCTTCGACGGCGCGATGACGATCGTCGGCGTGTTCATCGGCAACGCGTACTGGAAGCGCACCGCCGAGCGCCGGCGCGAGATGGGCGACCTCTCCAAGCTCGGCGTGTCGTGCGTCGGCGTCGCGTTGGGCTATCTCTACATCGCCGGCGTCGCGCTTTTGCCGTTCGCGCCGATCCTGTTGTGGCTCGGGTTCTATGTCATCATCGATTTAGCAACGACGTGGATGGAGTCGCCGCCGCAAGCGATGATCTCGCGCAGCGCGCCGCCCTCGGCGAACGCAACGATGATGGCGGTGTTCAAGCTCGCCAGCGCGCTCGCTTATTTTCTGCTCGGCTGGCTGGGGCGGTTCTATGAGCCACTCGGTCCGGCGCGCTATTGGGGTTTCACCGCGATGCTGCCGATTGTCGGCTTGGTGTTGCTGCTGCTCATGCGACGTCGGGTCAGCCGCGTGCTCACGGCGAGCGCACTCGCGACCGCGGAATCGACGGGCGTTCTCGAGACGCCGGCTGCCGTTGCGCTCGCGTAAGCCGCCACTCGGCGCCGGCGTTGAAGGGGAGGGCACGACTGAACTGCGAAACTGCTTTGGATACGGGACAAAGCGACAGGGATTGAACGGAGCAACTACAGGAAGAACTGCTTGTGAGTGGGGTATGGACGAAAGACTCTTTCGCCAGGCCTTTCAAAAGCAGGCAATCCTGTAGGTCGTCCGTTGAATCCCGTCGCGCGGGCGTTTCGATCCTGTAGATCGCGCCGAAGGAGTTGGCGCTCGCAAAGAGAATTCTCTCGAAGCTCTAAGGCAGCGCGATTCCATCACACCTCCCGCCAAGAACTACTATCCCTCCTGAACTTCGTAGATCTCGTCGGCAACGAGGCCATGCGCGTTGCGGTGAACCGTGTGCGCGGCTTCCTTGCTCGGCGCATCGACGAGGCAGAAAATCTTGCCGGCCTTCTCGTCGACCCAATAGCGCTTGTAGTTGACGCCGTGAACGGTCTGCTCCTTCAGATCCTTCATATGCGCGTCCGCGACGTCCTTCGCTGAGACGCCTCCCTCCACGTTGTGGACGTCCAAGTAGAGCGGCATGAGCGGTCCTCCTCGAGAATGTTGACGTGGACATGCTTGGTCTGGTTTACGGTACGCCGCCCCGGCGTGGCCCGCAACCAGACTCGAGTCAGAGCGTCGCGCCTACCAGATGTCGCCCACCGTGAATCCGTCCGGGAATGGATCGTCCGGATCGACGACGTACGTTGCCATACCAGTGATCCACGCCTGACCGCCGAGTGTCGGCACGACGGCGGTGTACTTCCCGACTCGTGTCTCCTCAACGAGGCGGCCGGTGAATACGGTTCCCAGCACGCCGGCATGCCGGAAGTCCTGGTTGAGCGAGAGTTTTCCTTTCGCGTAGAGCGTCGCCATCTTGGCGCAGGTGCCCGTACCGCACGGCGATCGATCGATTGCCCCCGTCCACGTGCTTGGTTTGTTCCAATCCAGCTCGCCCGTCGAGACGACGACGGCGTTCTGCCAGTCGGCGTCGCTCTTGAGCGGCGGTCCTGAGAGCTGCGCGATGGTCACGCCGTCGAAGCCCGGTTGATCGGGATGCACGATCGGACACTGTTCCTTCGCGGCGGCCTTGATCATCTCACCGATGCGGACGATGTCGCGGCCCTCGTCGGGAGTGAGACGCAACCCGAATCGGGTCGCGTCGGCGATGACGTAAAACATTCCGCCGTACGCGACGTCCACCATCACGGTGCCGAGGTGTGGCACCTCGATGTTCGTGTCGAGATACGCCGCGAATGCCGGCACGTTCCTGAACGTGACGCGTTTCACTTTCCCGTTGGCGCAATCGGCACGCACCTCGATGAGACCCGCCGGCGACTCGAGGGTCAGCTCGGTGACGGGCTCCGTCATCGGCAGCATTCCGGTCTCGAGGAGAACGGTGGTCACACAGATCGTATTCGTGCCCGACATCCCCGGGTATTCGACCTGCTCCATGATGACGTAGCCGGCATCGGCGGCGGGGTTCGACGACGGGAGGATCAGATTGCAGTTCGCCGCCGGATATCCGCGCGGCTCCGTGAGCATCCGCTTGCGCAGGCTGTCCGCGTGATCGCGGAGATAGCACATCTTGTCGTACATCGTCGTGCCGGGGACGTCGAGGACGCCGCCGACGATCACTCGCCCCGGTTCACCGCAGGCGTGCGCGTCGACCGCCTGCACCATGTTGGACACTCTCATCGGATCCCCTGCCGGAAGTGGCCCGGCGTACTGGCTGACCCGGGAATTAAGCCGTAGACTCAGCGCGCGACCATATCCCCTCCTTCCACCGCCGCCCAGAGCGACCCACAACTCGTTTGGCCCTTCTACATCAATTCCGCGCAGACGAAATGACTCGCCGCGAGGCGATTGGAGTGTTGGGCGCGGGAGTCGCGGCAGCGGTGCTTCCCCGGCTCGCGTCGGCCGCCGCGCCCATCGTGCAGAAGGGCGCCGTCATTCGCGCGGTGCTCCGGGACTATGCTCCCGAAGAACTCGCCGGCGGCGCGACTCTTTTTCACGAGCACATGTCGTTCGCGGACGACTTCATGACGCGATGGATGGCGATTTCGGCGGAGACGCGGAGAGAAAACGCATTGCCGGGCGCTAACGCTGCTCCCGCTTCGCCCGCGCCAGCGACACCGAGTGGCTCGCCGGCGGGAAAATACTTCATGAGAGACCTCGACTACCAAGTCGAGGAGATGCGGATCGCGAAGCGCGAAGGCATCGGCTGCATCGTCGACGGCGGCCACGCCGACATGGGCCGCGATCTCGATTTTCTCCGACAGCTGTCGGCGAGGTCCGGCATCCCGATCGTCGCCGGTGCGGGGTTTTACGCGCAGCCTTTCTATCCGAAAGAGATCTCGACGATGAGCGAGGACCAGATCGTCGAAGCGCTCGTCAAGCAGGTCGAGACGGAACCGGTGGGAGCATTCGGCGAGATCGGCTCGTGGGACTACATCACGAAAGATGAACGCAAGGTCTTCCGCGCCGTGGGCCGCGCGCACCTGCGAACCAACCTGCCGATCTTCACGCACACGGGCATTCCGGGAAAGTCGGCGATCGAACAACTCGACCTCCTCGAGGATGTCGGAGTCGATCCCAAGCATGTCGCGATCGGCCACCTCGGCAATCTGACGAGCGATCCAAACGTCGAGATCCATCGGATGATTTGCCGCCGCGGCGCGTTCGTCGGCTTCGACCGTCAGGGCGGCCAAGGCGACGCCCAGCAGGTGCCGCTCGTCATGAAGCTGCTCGAGGCGGGCTACGCCGACAATCTTCTGTTCTCGTCCGACCTGGCAACGGTTGCGCAGACAAAGCAAGGCGGCGGCGCCGGGTATGCCAAAACCCTCACGGTGTTCGTGCCCAAGTTGAAGGCCGCCGGCGCGAGCGACGACGTGCTCCGCCGAATCATGGAGGAGAATCCGCGGCGGTTCCTGGCATTCGTTCCGAGGATGCCGCGAAGGGTTTGAGGGCGTCGTTGACAGTGCACATCGCAGAGACTCAAGGGTTCGCGCGGACACCCCTCGCAGCGACGAAGCTCAATACGACGACGGCAATAGTTGTGAGGCGCATGGTATCGGGGATTCAAGGATGGGTCAGCCGAGAAAGTGCGGCGCGCTCGTTCACGACCGAGTCTCGCTGCGCCCGGAACGGCGCGTCGGGGTCGGTGCGGAGCCTCAGATACTCGTCGTAGGCACGCGCGGCCGCGGTAGTGTCGCCGGCCAGCGCGGCCAACCGTCCTTCTTGCCGCAGGAACGCCGGTAGACTCCACACGTACGCCGGGAAGTAGTCGACCTCGCGGCGGCGCGCCGCGGCCAACGCGCCCGCGATATCACCCTGCGCTTCACGCATTCGCGCGATCGTGAGGTTGGCGAGCGGCGTCGGGGCGAAGCCTGCGCTCCCCATGAACCCTCGGGGATCCTGGCGCATCAATGAATCCAGGCGATCGAGGGCCGGCCGGGTCTCATGCGGTGCCGGCCGACCTTCCAACAGAACCTGCAGCAACAAGGGACAGACTCGAAAGTCAGTCTGCTGCCAGTCGTCGTTGCTGATCGGCGGATGCTCGGAAGCGGCGAACGCCTGGAGATGACGGATCGACTCGGCCGCCCCGGTCGTGTCGCCGCCAGTGACGCGAAAGAGCGCGCCCGAGCAATCCTCAGTCGGCGGCCACCGCACGGAGCCGCCGCTGGTGGGCACACCATACTTGCCCGCGGCAAGTTGGGCGAGGATATCCGCGGCGAGCGGCCGGTACGCGGGCTCGATCAACGCCTGCTGAATCAACCCTGCTTCCCATTGTGAGGATTCCACCGGCAGTTGCGCGTTGCCGAGATCGAGCTTGCCCGCGGCGAAGCGAACGGCGAGCCGGCCGAGTGTTTCGCCAATCCTCTCTTCCAGAGTGACCGCTTCGCGCCGCAAGGTATCGGCCGCCCAGCGGGCGTCGTCGAGCGGCAACCGAAAAGCGACGCTGTGCAGGCTCATCACGACGAGCTTCTGCATGTAGTCGGTGCGACTCATTTTTTCGGCGCGGTTGCGCCACCTGATTGCCGCGGCACCGTCGCCGGTCGCGCGAGCGGCTGCCCACAGAAGAACGTCGTCCGTGAAGCCCGACGCGACCCTGGACTCGAGCAGTTTCGAGAATCGCGCTGTCGCGTCGCGATCACGCGCCGCGATGGCGGTGAACAGTCGCGCGCCGATCGCCAGCGTGAAACTCGAATCGAGCCCGATGGCACGATCGAGTGCGGCGGCAGAGCGCTCGGCCCAATCGGCGCGGTCGGCGGCCGGACCGTAGAAGGAGAGCAGTAGGCCAACGAGCAGCCAGTGCTCCGGGCTATCGGGGGCCGCATTCGCGGCTCGTTCGGCTTGCGCGATCGTCTCCGCCATGGTGGATGGCCGCGGGTAATTGGGGCCAACCATGGGCAACGCGAGAAAGAGGCTCAGATCTCTCGCGCTCAAACGGTCGCGAATTCGCGACAAACGAGGAATTACCTCGAATCCCGCCTTGCGGAAGACGTTGCCGATGAACGCGTTGGTGCTGGCCATGGCAAACGCCGCGGCAGCAAACGTCGAGTCGCGCGCGAATGCGCGTCCGTACAGGTCCATGGCGCCGAAGTAGTCGCCGCGGCGCGAGGCTTTGCGTCCCGCGAGATAATCTTGTAGGGCGTCGAGCGGGGCAGCGGACAGCCCGGTGCTGCGATCGCCGGACTCCCCCGCTTCACGAATAAGTAGTGCCGCGGTCAGGCGATTGACGAGCGCGGCGACGCTGTCCGCCCGGCCGACCACCGACTCTCGCGCCAGGACCCTGCCGTCCGCGACGCGCAGCAACGTCCCGCCGAGTGTGAGCTCGGTCGGCGTCGCGACGACGCTGCCGAGGAGAACGCGACCGGCGCCGACCGTCCGCGCCAGCGCGCGCGAGGCGTCCTCGGAGAGATCGTCGCGGTCGCTTTTGACCGTCCGTCGCCACGCGGCGAGCATCGTGCGCGGCTCGACGATGCGTGGGCCGGCGCTCGAGCTCAGCCGCGCCTGTAAGAGATCCAGCATCGACTCGCGCAGGTAGGCGATGGACTGATCGCCCGCGCCGACGCGGAACGGCAGCACCGCGATGACGCCCGTGTCGAGCCGCGTGTCGCTTGCACTACCGCCGCGCAGCGCCCACGCGCCAGCCGCGAGCGCGACGACAACCACGGCGACTGCTCCGAGAGCGCGGCGCGAAACGCGCGGCGCGCGCGGTGCAAGCTGAGCGTCGAGCGCGGCGGCGAATGCCGCAGGCGTGTCGAAGCGGTCCGAAGGGTTTTTGGCGAGCGCGCGCTCGAGCGCTCTGTCGAAACTCGCGGGCACCGCGGGCCTGAGCTCCGTGACGGACCGCGGCGCGGCGGCGAGATGTTGATGCACGATGCTCGCCGCCGTCGGCCCGGCGAACGGGGGTTGGCCGGTGAGCATCTCGTAGGTGACGCAACCAAGCGCGTAGAGGTCGCTGCGGCCGTCGAGATTCTGCTCTCCGGCGGCTTGCTCGGGGCTCATGTACGCCGGTGTGCCGATCGCGGTGCCGGTCTGCGTGAGGGAGGTTGCTCCGGCGGTCCCCGCGGCGGTGGCGGCGCGCGCGATGCCGAAGTCGGCGACGATCGCGTGCTCGCCCTCGAGCAAGATGTTCTCGGGCTTGATGTCGCGGTGAACGACGCCTCGTGCGTGCGCGTAGGAGAGCGCGTCGGCGACCTCGCGGGCGATGCGTCGTGCGTCGGCGAGGGGAAGCTGTCCTTCGCGCTCGATCCGTTGGCGCAGCGTCTCGCCGTCGACGAAGGGCATGACGTAGTAGACGAAGCCGTCACTCTCGCCGGAGTCGTAGAGCGGGAGGATGTGCGGGTGGCGCAGGTTCGCCGTTGTCGTGATCTCTTTTAGAAAACGCTCATGACCGAGCGAGGCGGCGAGGTCGGGCTTCAGGACCTTGAGGGCGACGAGGCGATCGTGCTTGAGATCGCGGGCGAGATACACCGTCGCCATCCCGCCGGCGCCGAGCTCGCGCTCGATGCGGTAGCG
>DATMHK010000349.1:0-21475 GCA_035554995.1 Gemmatimonadaceae bacterium | reverse complement strand
ACCCGGCCCGCCGACGCTTCCGCGCCACCCTGAACGCGAACGAGCAGTCCCATCGTGCGCGGTGCATCGGGCATCGGCGGGGCGGGGATCTGTCCGAATGGCACGTAGTACTGCATCAGGCGATCTTCGTTGTTCTCCGGCCGCAGGGAGCGCGCCCGCGAATCTCGCACGACGCCGACCACGACTCGACAGGGCGCGCCGTCGGCGGGGTTGCCCTCGCCGGTCGGCGGGAAGGTTGCGAAGCCGACCCGCACACATTGGCCGAGCGGCGACGCACCCGGCCAGGCCGTTCGCGCCATCGTTTCATTCACGAGAACCACAAGTGGCGAGTCGTGCCGATCACCTGCGTTGAAGAGCCGGCCCCCGCCCGTGGCGAGCTTCACGCCGAGGAGGTCGAGGTACGCCGGCGTGGCGGCGTACATGATCGGTGGCTGGCTGGTCGGGGGCCACGGGAGTCCCGGCACGCTCACCGGGGGGATGTTGTGCGGTCCGAATGGAACTCCAGCGGCGGGCGTCGTGCCCGTGACGCCCGCAAGCTGACGAACCTTCTCCTCCGCATCGAGGTAAGCCAAATCGCGATCGATCCCAGAGACATATCCGCGGAACTCGAGCTCTACGTGCAGCAGATTCGACGTCGTCATGCCGAGATCCTGCGACTGAATGCGCTCGAGACTTCGCACGAAGAGCGCGGCGCCGACGAGCATCGTCATGCACAGCGCGACCTGTCCCCGCGCCAGCCAGTTGTGGAGCGCCAATCGCCGCGACGCCCCGTGTTCGCCGCCGCCTCGTAAGTCGTCGACCAAATTCATGCGACCGATGCGCGCCGTCGGGAGCAGACCGGCAATCAACCCCGCGCCGCACGCGGCAACGAGAGACGCGACGAGTACCGCGCCGTCGACGAACGACTCGCTCGGCGCGAGCGTCGGGAGCAGCTTGATCCGAAGTATCGTCGAGAACCATCGCGAGAAGAGCACGCCCGCGGCGGCGCCGACAAGCGAAAGAAGGACGCTCTCGACGAGCATCTGCATGGTGAGTGCAAAGCGCCCCGCTCCGAGCGCGGCGCGAACCGCGAGCTCGCGTCGTCGTCGCGCCGCTCGCAGCAGCAGCAGCGTACCGACGTTGGCCGTAGCGATGAGCAGGACGACGATCGAGACGCCGGCCAACCAGAGCGTGATCTCTCCCTGCGGTGTGTTGCGCGCCGCGCGTCCGGGAATGAGCGACGTCAACTCGACGGCTGGCGACCGGTTCCGACCGGCGGCCGACGCCTCTTCACGCAGTGCGGCCGTCGCCATCTCGGCCGCGACTTTCATCTCGACGCCGGCGCGCAGCCGCGCCACGATCGAGACTACGTTCATGAACCGGTTGCTCGGCCAGTCGCCGGCGTTACCGCGCATCACCAGCGGCAGCGGGACGAAGACGTCGACCGCCGACAAACCGGTTCCATTGAAACCCGCCGGCGCGACACCAATGACGGTGACCGGCTGATCGTTCACGATCAGCTCACGACCAATCACGGAGCGGTCACCGTTGAATGCGCGAAGCCAATAGCCGTGGCCGAGGACCGCGACCGGCGCTCCGCTCGGCGCTTCGCTTTCGTCCGCGGCGAGGTACCGGCCGAGCAATGGTCGGGCGCCGAGCGTCCCGAAGTAGTCGCCCGCCACGCCGAGCGCGACGATGCGCGCTGCCTCCTGCCGGCCGACCAGCACCGTGTCGCCGCGCTCGGCCGCGACGGCGTCGAATGCGCCGTGGACGTCGCGCAATGCGCGGAAGTTCGGATACGACGTCGTTGCCGCGACCATTTGCGGTCCGTCCACGACGTCGATGCGCAGCGCGACCTTGGCGACCCGTTTTGGATCGGTGACACCCGGTGGCGCCGAAAGCATCAGCCGATTCACGAGGCCAAACATCGCGGCCGTCGCTCCAATCGACAGCGCGAATGTCAGGATGATTCCGAGTGCGAGCGACGGCTCGCGACGAAGACTTCGCGCGGCGTGCTTGATCTGCCGCCCGAGGATGTCGAGATGATTGGATGTCATGCTCGATCTCTGTCGTGCGTTGAGGCTCGATTCCAGTGGTAACGGGACGAACGCCCGATTCCTTGGGACGAATGACTGCTACGCTGCGGGCTCCGCTTCTCGAATTCCCAAACGCTTCAGCAGCGGCGCCGCGGTCAGGCCTTGAACGAGGATCGAGAGAACAACGACGCCAAGGGTCATCTCGATCACGAGATCTCGCTGCGGCATCTCCGGGGGAAGACTCAGCGCGAGCACCATCGCCAGGCTGCCGCGCAAGCCGCTCCACGAGAGTACCGCCGTCCACCCCTTGGGCAGACGTTCCGCGCGGGGCATCACGGCGACGATGCCGTACGTCGCGATGACGCGCGCGATCGTCACGACGAAAAACGCCACGATGATCGGCAGCCAGGAGCGGACGAGCGATCCAACTCCGGCCTGGAACCCGATCAAAAGGAAGACGATCGAGTTGAGCGCGAACGCCACGTAATCCCAGAAGCTGTGCAGCGCGTGGCGCGCGTCTGGTGCGATGGCCCGACGCGACGGCTCGTCGCCGACGAGCAGGCCGGCGGTCACGACGGCGATCACTCCGGACGCGTGAACCGATTCGGCGACGATGAAGGATCCGTACGCCGTGAGCACGGTAATCGTGATGATGACGCGAGTGTCGTCGATCCAGGTGATCAACCGCCGCGTCGCGAAGCCGATGATGGCCCCGAGCGCGATCGCCGCCGCGATGGCGTAGAGGAAGCTGATCGTTGCCTGTGCGGCGCTGGGGCGTGAACCGAGCACGAACGCGACCGTCGTGGTGAACGCAACGGCGGCGGTGCCGTCGTTGAGCAGACTTTCGCTCTCGATCAACACACCCAAACGCGACGGCGCGCCGAGTGCGCGGACGAGCGAGACGACGGCGATGGGGTCGGTAGCCGCGATGAGCGTCGCGAACACGAAGGCTGGACCCCACGTGATCGCGAAATCCGTGGGCGCAAGCGTGAACACCAGTCCAGCCGCGACGATCGGCGTGGCGAGTATCACCCCCGGCAGCGCCAGCGAGAAGATCGTGACCCGGTTGCGCCAAAACTCATCCGCATCCAGCTCGACCGCTGCCTCGAAGATCAGGCCGGGCAGGAATACGGCGAACAGCAGTTCTTTGGTGAGTGTCGGCGGATGGAGCGCGCCGGACAGGCCGAGCAGCAGACCCGCGATGACCAGCGCGATGGAGTAGGGGATGTCGAGCTTTCGCGCGACGAGCGCGACGATCGCCGCAACGACGAGGAGGACAACGATGGTGCCACTGAGAGCCATCGACGACGCGGTTGCGGTTGTAAGTGTCGACGAGGGATTACTGTTGGCGCAGCGTGACCTTCTCGACTCTGTCGTCGCCGACGGCACGGCGCGCGTTGTCTTCACTGCCGGCGGCCAGTTGCGCCGCCTGCTCTCGGCGTGTGGCGAGTCGGCGCACGACGGCACCCGATGCCATTAAAGCGCCCGACGCCACCAGAGTGAGCTTGGCGAGGGCCAGGTTCACGAGCCATGGAAACGCGAGATGGAAAACGCCGCCGATCCCGGCGGCCGCGACGATTCCAATACTCGCGCCCAACAGCATCAGGAGCGACCCGAAGCGCTTCATACATCCAACCTAGCATCCGCGGCCGACGTCGTCACATTCCTAGGCGCGACTGAACGCACACCATCGAATCCCGTGGCTATGAGACCGTCTTTCTTCGCTCTCGTTTTCATATTCAGCGCCTCGATGACCGAGGCCCAGAACTCCCCGATTCGCCCGTCCGATTCGACGGCGATCACGATCCACGCGGCGCGCATGTTCGACGGCCGCGGCGTCAAGGAGGACGTCCTCGTCACGGTGCGCGCAGGACGTATCGAGCGCGTCGAGACCAACGTCGGGGCGCGCGGCAGATCGGCGACCCACGACCTCGGTGCCGCGATGCTGATGCCCGGCATGATCGACGCGCACGTCCATCCGGGCTGGTACATCAATCGCCGCGGCGCGCTCCACGGCCGTGACGACGACACGCCGGCGCAATCGGCGCTCGCCAGGGCGGGGAACCTCTACGCGACGCTGATGGCCGGATTCACGACGATCCAGAGCCTCGGCGGACCGGAAGATCTCGACCTGCGCGACGCCGTTGCGCGTTGGCAGATCCCCGGCCCCCGCGTTCTGACGTCGATCGTGCAAATCAGCGACAGCTCGCTCAGCGTCGATTCGCTGCGGGGTCTCGTGCGCTCGCTCAAGGCGCGCGGTGCCGACGTCATCAAACTCTTCGCGTCGGCCGGCCTCGGCGCTGGCGGCCAACAGACTTTCTCGAATGCAAAGCTCGAAGCGATCTGCGGCGAAGCGAAAGTGCAGGGGCTGCGTTCAGTTGTCCACGCGATCAGCGCCGCGAGCGTGCGCGCGGCGACGCTCGCCGGTTGCACGGAGATTGAGCATGGTACCTTCGCCACCAAGTCCGAGTTGGAGTTGATGGCCAGTCGCGGCACGATCTTCGACCCGCAGGTCTGCCTCGTCTTCCAGAACTACATCGATCACCGCGACGTCTACTCGCGATCCGGGTTCACCGCGCAGTCGTTCGAGGCGTTGGCCAACGCGATCCCCGTCGCCAGCGCGATGTTCAAGCAGGCGATCGAGACGCCGGGACTCAAGGTGATCTTCGGGACGGACGCCGTGGCGCTCGCCCACGGCCGAAACGCCGATGAGCTCCTCTGTCGCGTTCGGGCTGGTCAGCCTCCGACGGATGCGCTGCTCTCGGCGACCGCCGCTGCCGCCGCTGCACTTGGGCTGGGCGATCGGATCGGGCAGATCGTCGTCGGCTACGATGCTGACTTGATCGCGGTACGCGGCGATCCGACGCGCGAGATTGCGGCGATTAGAAATGTCGTATTTGTGATGCGGGGAGGCGTACAGTTCGCGGTGCCGTAAGGCCGGTCGCTCTATCGGGACGCTTTTTGAACTACTTAACGCAGAGGCGCAGAGGCGCAGAGGACCGCAGAGAACTGCTCAAGTGGGCGAGCCCCGCGCACAACGAGCCGGGGCTTGTTGGTGCCGCCGCTCGGGGAGCTACTTGGGGCATCCCGAGCGGCAGTATCGAAGAAAAAGTTCGTCCGGGCTCGTTGCGCGCTGAGTTGTGAGCGCCCTCGGCACTCCTCTGCGCTCTCTGCGCCTCTGCGTTAAGCAGTTCAGCAGTGCGTCCCGATAGAGTGGCCAGCCCTGAGGACCGACCGCGAACTCACCCCCGAAACCGACTCGCCACCGCGTCCCAATTCACCACGTTCCACCACGCCGTGATGTATTCAGGCCGCCGGTTCTGGTACTTGAGGTAGTACGCGTGCTCCCAGACGTCGAGTCCGAGGATCCCTCGCTTGCCGTCCATCAGCGGGTTGTCCTGATTCGGCGTGCTCGTGATCGAGAGCTTGCCGCCGTCGTTGACCAGCCAGGCCCAGCCTGAGCCAAAGCGGCCCGTCGCAGCCGCGGTAAACTGTTCCTTGAACTTGCTGAAGTCGCCGAACGCCTGCTTGATCGCATCGGCGAGCCCGCCCGTCGGTTCGCCGCCTTTGCCCGGCGCCATCAGCTCCCAGAACACGCTGTGGTTCCAGTGACCGCCGCCGTTGTTGCGCACGGCCGTCCGCACCGCCTCGGGAACACTGTTCACGCTACGCATGAGATCGTCGAGCGACTTGCCTTGTAGCTCCGGCGCTTTCTCGATCGCGGCGTTCAAGTTGTTCACATAGGCCTGATGGTGCTTCGTGTGATGGATCTCCATCGTGCGCGCGTCGATGTGCGGTTCCAGCGCGTCGTACGCGTACGGCAGAGCGGGCAGAGTGAAAGCCATTTACGATCTCCTTGCTCTAAGCCAACCGATGATTCCCGGCAGAATCGAAACGAAGACGACGATGACGATCACCGTCTCGATGTGTTGATCGACCCCCGGAATGTAGCGCCCCAGGAAGTAACCGATGAACAACATGCTCCAGATCCAACCCAAACCGCCGATGACGTTGTAAATCGTGTAGCGGCGGTACCCCATTTGCGCCATACCAGCCACAACGGGCACGAACGTCCGGACGATCGGCATGAATCGCGCAATGACGACTGTCTTTCCGCCGTGCCGTTCGTAGAACTCGTGAGCGCGGTACAGATGCTTCTTGTTGAACAGCAGCGAATCCTCACGACGAAACAACCGCTGGCCGCTTGCCCTGCCAATGCCGTAACCCACCGTGTTGCCGATGATCGACGACACGGTGAGCAGCAGGCCGAGAAGCCACACGTTGAACACGCCCGTCGTGGCGGCGAGCAATCCCGCGGTCACGAGCAGCGAATCGCCCGGCAAGAAAAAGCCCACCAGCAGCCCCGTCTCGGCGAAGATGATCGCGGTCAACCCAGCGTAGCCGCCCCACGCGATGATCGCGCGAACGTCGCGAATGCGGTGAAACCAGTCGAGCAGCGTTTGCATGCGGCGTGTGGTGGGCGAGTGGGCGAGGCCGTCCGGTGAGCACACAAAGTTCCCCGCCTCCCGGTGTGGAATCAACCGGTTCCACCGACGATCGGTGGAGCGCGCTCGCCGATCGCGCCATGCAACTGCCCGAGCGGCGTCGTGGTCGCTGGTGGAATGCATCCGGATTGACTCGGCGCGGCGAGCATGTGGTGGACGCGGTCGCGGGCTTCGTCGTCCTGGCGTTGGCCAGCGGCTGGCTGTGGAGCTTCAACAATGCGCTCTCGGCACCTCGCGCGAACATCGCGTCGGTCGACGTGCCGTCGCCGGTGAGGACGATTGCCGCCGCGCTCACCAAACCACGCGCTCCGACGACCGCATACCTCACCAACGCGGCGCTCGACGCGCTGACCGCACGCATGCTCGCGTCGGCGCGCGGCGTGAGTGGCAAGCTGCGCGCGAGCTTCCAGACGCAGCCCTCGCCGATCAAGGCGGATACGCTGCCTCCCGGCGGTTCGCTCGCTTACGCACGCGGCAGCGAAGTCGCGTCCGAGCCGAAGGGCGTCGGGATTTGGCGCGTACTGCTCACGATCGGCAACGCCGTCCGTCCGGTCGGCAGCTACAACGTCATCACGGAATTGCCATTCAGCGCGAAGAAGAATGGACGTGTGGGACTGTACTACATCGGGAACTGGCCGAGCGAGAACGGATCGGTCGGGCCGTCCAAGGCGCCGGCCGGCGCGTACGGCAATCCGGAGGGGTTCATCGAAGTCACGCCGGAAAACGCCGACACGCCCATCTCGGAGCACTTCAAGCTGCGCGACTTTCTCACGCACGATCAGCCAAGCGTCTGGCCGAAGTATCTCGTGCTGCGGCCGCAGCTCGTCGACAAGCTGGAGCTCGTACTCAGCGACCTGCAGGCGCACGGCTACGACACTCACGGCGTGAAGGTCATGAGCGGCTTCCGCACGCCGCAGTACAACTACACCGGCGGAAACACTGGCGGCCGTGCCAACCTCAGCCGGCACATGTACGGGGACGCTTCAGACATTTACATCGACAACGACGGCGACGGCCAAATGGACGACCTCAACCATGACGGCCGCATCTCGATCGACGATTCCCGCGTCATTGCCGAGGCCGTTGATCGCGTAGAGGCGGCTCATCCGGAGATGGTGGGTGGGGCAGGCGTCTATACGGCCGCGTCCGGGCACGGACCTTTCATTCACATCGATGCGCGTGGCTATCGTGCGCGGTGGTCGGGGACCTCAGGAGGCTGAAGTGGCGGATCATCGAAGGGTATCGGACGCAGTGGTCGTCGACGACGTGGACACTGCCGGACTTAGCAGTGAAGTCAAAGACGTCAAGACCGAGCGCGATAAAGAGCGCGATAAGGAGCGCGAGATCCGCGAGGTTCGCGCGTCGGATATCGAGCCGTATACCGGGCTGCGGTATCTGTCGAAGCTGTTCCGCTTCATGGCGGTCATACTCATCCTGCTGCTCGTCGCCGAAGTGGCGACCGGCGTCTACACGCAGGGATCGGCGTCGATTCCCACGCTGCTCGGCGAGGCGAGTCGCCTCATCGTGCTGGCCGGTGTGCTGTGGGGGACAGGCGATCTCGCCCATCTGCTGATCGACGTGGGCCACGACGTGCGCGCGGCGCGCATTCTCGTCGCCCGTGTCCTCAACAACTCGAAACCGAATCTCACGGTCAGCCGCTCGGGTGCGGTGGCCCGAGTCGAGCGCACGACGGAAACGGCTATTCGTCCGCGCCTGGCCGACCGTGATGACGAAGACGGCCCGCCGATTCCGTAAGGGTGGCTCAAACGGGTATGACTGTTGCCTAGTGCCGAGCCGAACGTTGGGTTCATCTCAACACGGACTTGGAGACACGCATCATGTTGATCACACTCGCCATCGTTCTCGTCATCCTGTGGGCGCTTGGCTTTCTGGCCTTTCACGTCACGAGCGGTCTGATTCACCTGCTGCTCGTCATCGCGCTCATCGTGATCGTCGCGCGCCTCGTCACGGGACGGCGTCCGGTCGTCTGACTGAACTGGCTGCTCGGCTACTCGGCTCCTCGGCTACTCGGCGAAAACCGACGGCCGCGCGAGCCGAGACGCCGAGCAGCCGAGACGCCGAGCGGCCCTGTTTTCGGCGCCGGGTTGGAATGATGGCGGCGTTTGGTTCAGATTCAGCGCGTCGCGCTGTCTCTGCCTCGATCTCCCGCCTCGATGCTCGACGCCCACATCGTTTCGCACACCCATTGGGACCGCGAGTGGTACCATCCTGTCGAGTGCTTTCGACAGCGGCTCGTCGCGCTGATCGATGAGCTGATCGAGGACCCTCCCCGCCCCGGCGAGAGCTTCCTGCTCGACGGACAGGCGATCGTCCTCGAGGACTACCTCGCGATTCGGCCGGAACGCGGCCCCGCGCTCGCCAGCTTGCTCGACGACGGGAGTCTCGAGGCGGGCCCTTGGTATGTGCTCGGCGACGAATTGATTCCGAGCGGCGAAGCCATCGTTCGCAATCTGCTCACCGGCCGCAGACTCCTTGCACGCCTCGGCGCTGCCGCGCCGCCGGTGCTCTACTGCCCGGACTCGTTCGGCCATCCCGCCGCCTTGCCGATGATCGCCGAGGGCTTCGGGCTGCGGCTCATCGTTCTTTGGCGTGGGTACGGCAGCTCCCGCTGGCCGAAGGGCGACACGTTTCGTTGGATCGCGCCGTCCGGCGACGAGGCCCTCGTGTATCATCTGCCTCGCGACGGCTACGAATTTGGCTCGCATCTCCCCAGCGATGACGCCGCCGCCGCCGCGCGCTGGGAGCGCATTCACGACGAGCTGAAGCCGCGTTCTTCAACCGGAGTCGTGCTCCTGCCCAACGGCGCCGACCACCACGCGCGGCAACGCCACCATCGCGAGGCGATCGACGCGATCCAGCGGGCGTCGGCTCCCGACGGCGCGCATCGAAGCTCACTGCGCGCGTTCGCCGCGGCGGTGTCGTCGCAGGCCGACGGTAAGCTCCCCGTCGTCGAAGGGGAGCTCCGCGATTCGTACGGTTTCACTTGGACGCTGCAGGGTACGTTCGCGACGCGCGCCCACGAGAAGCGCCGGAACGCTCGCGTCGAACGAATGCTGGTGCGAGACATGGAACCGTGGGTGGCCCTCGCGAACCGGAAGGGACTCGACGTGCGCGCGTTGGCGAATCACGCGTGGCAAACACTCCTCCAGGCCCATCCGCACGACACGCTCTGCGGTTGTTCGATCGACGCCGTCGCGGTCGCGATGGAACAGCGGCTTCGCTCGGCGTCGAATCAGGCGACTGGAATCCGGCAGGCAGCCATCGCCGCTTTGATCGGACACGACAGTGATCGCGCGCGCGAGAGCGCGACCCACTGGCGGCCGATCGTGCTGCTGCGAAACCGCGCGGCGCGCCGGCGCTCCGGGGTCGCGCGCGTCGAGATCGAAGAGTTTCTCTCGCACGCTCCGGTCGGACCGGGTTCTGCTCGCGACGCCGGCGCCCAGGCCGTTGGCGTCCCCCGCCGCGTCCCCCGTGTACCGAGCCTCGGAAAGCTCCAGGTCCTGTCGCGGAGTGTGAGACACTCGCGGACCGAGTCCGCCCGCCACTATCCGGACAACGATCTGGTTGCGGTGACCGAGGCACTCGCCTGGGTCGAGGACGCGCAGCCGTATGGCATTCATGCGCACGTGATCGGCGACATCGCCGCCCGTCGCACCGAACCGCCCGAGCCGGTACGTGTCGAAGGCAGCGGCATGAGCAACGGCCGTCTCGAGGTAACGGTGGCGGACGACGGCGCCATCACGCTTCGAGATGCAAACGGCGCTCGCGAGATCACCGATCTCATTTCGTTCATCGACGAGGCCGATGTCGGCGATCTCTATACTGCGGCGCCGCGTCCGCGACATTGCGACTTGCGATTCCTCGGCGCGCGCACGGAACACACCGGACCCCTGCGCGGCGAGTTCGCGCTGCGCTTTCGCGTGCGCGACGCGTCGCGACGTCAGGCGCGGGCCGTCGCCGATGTCGTCGTTCGCCTGATTCTCGATGCGTGCGAGTCCTTCGTCCGCATATCGATCGACGGCGACAACCATGATCGCGATCACCGGCTTCGAGTTCTCTTCCGGCATGACGTTCGTGGCGGAGACGTCTGGGCCGACGCCGCGTTCGGGCCCGTCCAGCGAAAGCCTGTCGTGCCGACCGTAGTCGAGCGCGAGATGGAAGCCGCGCCACCAACGGCGCCTCTGCACCGCTACGTGACGGTCGCCGACGACACACGAGGCTTGACGCTGGTCAGCGACGGCCTCGCCGAATACGAAGCGCGCGACGATGCCATCGCGGTAACGCTCGTCCGCGCCGTCGGCGAGTTGTCTCGAAACGATCTGCCGGAGAGGCCCGGGCACGCCGGATGGCCCACGCCAACGCCGGGTGCACAGTGCCTTGGTCCATTCTCCGCGGTTTTTGCCGTTTATCTGCATGGTCCGCGCGATGCCGCGACCATCGACGCGATCGAACACGTCGCCGAGGACGTACTGCTGCCGCTTCGCGGCGAAACGCTGCGATCCGCGCTCGCGCTGCCGTCGCCTGTGATCGGGCCCGCGCTCGAGGGGCACGGACTCGCCGTGAGCGCGATCAAGCAGAGCGAAAGCGGCCAGTGGCTCGTGCTGCGGTGCGTCAACCTGACGGATGAGACGGTGCACGGACTCTGGCGTCTGCCGTTCACACCAGTTGCCGCGTCGCTCGCCCGCCTCGACGAGACGCCCACGGAACAGATCCGAGCCGCAGCGTATGGCGTCGCGTTCGTCGCTACGCCTCGCGCGACGGTGACGATTCTCGTGGGCTGAAGAGAGCTACGCGCGCTCTCGCAGCGTCGCACCCGTTTCACCGGCGAGACGATCGCGCATCGCGTCGCCGAGCAGTGTGCAGGCGAGCACCGTCGCTATGAGCGCGAGCCCCGGCGCCACCGCGACCCAGGGGGCGACGACGATCAGATCCCGCCCGCCGGCGATCATGTTGCCCCAACTCGGGCGCGGCGGTTGAATTCCCAGCCCGAGGAAAGAGAGCCCGCTCTCGAGCAGGATCGCGTTTCCGACGCCGAGCGTCGTTGCGACGATCGCCGGCCCGAGCGAGTTGGGGAGCGCATGACGCCACAACACGCGACGCGACGAAGCACCGAGTGCGGTCGCGGCGTCGACAAACGGCCGCGTCTTGATGCCGAGCAACTCCGCACGCACCAACCGCGCGACACCCATCCAACCCGTGAGCACGAGCACGAGGACGACCGTCAAAACGCCGGGCTTCCACAGCGCCGCGCATACGAGCAGAAGCACGAGACGGGGAAGAGCGAGCAGCGCATCGGACAGCGCCATCAACGCGCGATCGGTGATTCCGCCGACCCACGCCGATACGGCGCCGACCGCCGTGCCGACCGCGCCGGCAAACAGTGACCCGACGATGCCGACCGCGAGCGAGATGCGCCCCGCGAGCATCATCCGCACGAACAGGTCCCGCCCGAATCGATCGGTGCCGAGCAGGTGAAACGCACCTGTCTGGTCGCGTGTGAGCGGGGGCAACAACCGAAGCGCGAGGACGTCGCCGATGGCGATCGGATCCTGGCTCGAGAGGAGCGGAACGAAAATGACCGCGGCCGCGAGGACGATCAGCAGGCCGGTTGAGAGAGCGACGATCCGTGAATCGCGTCTCGAAGTGCGTACGGCCGTCATGCGCGCCGCCGCGGGTCGACGAGCGGAAGCGCGAGATCGCCCGCCAGATTCGCGAGCAGGACAATCGTCGCGTACACCGCCGCCGCCCCCATCACGAGCGGGTAGTCACGGGCGACAATCGCGTTAACCATGAGTCGCCCCATCCCCGGCCACGCGAACACTGCTTCCACGAAGATCGACCCCGCGACGAGTCCCGGCAGCGACAGCGCGAACAGCACGACCAGCGCCGGCAGGACCGTCGCCAACACGTGCCGGAAATACACGCGCGGCGAGCGCGCCCCTTTGGCCCAGGCGCTGCGCACGAAATCCTGCCCGAGGACGTCGGCAATGCTCGATCGCGCATACCGGGCGATGCCGGCTGCGCCGACCACGGTGAGGATCGTGACCGGCAACACCGCGTGCCTTACGAGATCCGCAAACGCCGCGGCGCCGTGCAGCTCGAGACCGGGCGCGCGCAGACCGAACGCCGGGAGCCGCAGCGGCGGTGGTAATCCCCACGACGCCGCGCCATACGTGAACACCGCCACGAGTGCCAGCGCGAGCCAGAAGCTCGGCGCGGCGTACGCGAGCGTCGTCACAACCGTGAGCGACGTATCGAGCTTACCACCGCGTCGCACGGCTTGAAGCATTCCGATCGGGACGCCGATCAGGAATGTCAGCGCCAACGACACCGCGCCCAGCCCGATCGACACGGGGAGCGCGTCGCGAAGGGCGCGGGCGACGGGTTGGTGCAGCGAGAAGCTTTCTCCGAGATCCCCGTGCAGCAACCGCATCGCCCACCGCGCATATTGCACGACGAGCGCGTCGTCCAAGCCGAGCTCCGCGCGCAGTCGCGCGGCATCGGCCGGCGTCGCCGAAGGCGGGACGAGAAAGGTCGCGGGATCACCCGGAGCAAGTCGGATGAGCGCGAAGGTGAGCGTGAGCACCAGCCAGAGCAGCAGCAACGCGCCGGCGAGCCGACGAAGCACGGCGGGAGGATGCACGCGTTGAAGCTGCATGGGCCCGTCCGCCTGTCAACTCTCGTCGGTGTTGCGTGCATGGTGGTCTCGTGCTGGAGCGCGCCGCGTCCGGCCGACGTGGCGATCTATGCCTCCGGCACCGATCTCGAATCGGGCAACCCGCTCGTCACGATCCATTCGCTCTCCCGCCAGCTTCAGCGATATGCGCTGTTCGTGACGCTCGCCAAGTACGACGCCGAGCTTCGGTCCGTTCCGTACGCCGCGCGCGCCTGGGACTGGTCACCGGATCGGCGAGCGCTCACCGTGCGTCTCGTTTCCGGACTGCGCTGGCACGACGGCAATCCGACCACCGCCCGCGACGTCGCCTTCACGATCGACGCGGCGCGCGATCCCGCGACCGGTTTTTGGCGGGCGGCGGATCTCGCCGGCATCGACAGCGTTCATGCCATCGATGACACGACGGCAATCGTCGTGTTTCGCGCGCCGCAGCCGGCGTTTCCCGCCGTGCTGTGCGAACTGCCAATCGTCCCCGCGCACCTGTTGGCGAGCACTCCGCACGGTGAGATGAAACGCGCTGCCTTCAATCTCTCTCCGGTAGGGAACGGTCCTTTCCGTTTTGTCGAGCGGCGTGCGGGCTCGAGCTGGGTTTTCCGCCGCAACGACGATTTCCCGGCGCCACTCGGCGGTCCACCGCGCCTCGCCGGGTTGGTCATCACGGTCGTCGACGAGCCAACCACCAAGTTCGCCGGCTTGGCGAGCGGCGAGCTCGATGTCGCCGGTATTGCTCCGACGATGGCGCACCTCGTCGCGCGCGACCCATCGCTGCGCGTGCTCGACTATCCGATTTTGTTCACCACCGGTCTGGTGTTCAACGTTCGGAAGCGGCCGTTCGACGACGCCCGCGTTCGACGCGCCGTCTCACTGTCGATCGATCGCGACCGCATCGTGCGCGCGGCGCTGGCTGGATTCGGTCGTGCAGCCACGGGCCCCGTGCCGCCGGAGAGCCCGTTGGCGTCGCCGGCCACGTCGGCCCACGACACCACGGTCGCCAACAAGCTTCTCGACGCCGCGGGGTGGACTCGCCAGGCTAATGGGAGGCGGGCCCGTGGCGGACGCCCGCTCGAGCTCGATCTGCTCACCGTGGGCAGCGGCGACAACGCGCTCGAGCAACTCGTGCAAGCGGACCTGGCGGCGCGCGGCATTCAGGTCAACATCCGGCAGGTGGAGCTGGGCGCGTTCCTCACCGCCGCGCGCACCGCCGACAAGCAATTCGACGCGCTCGTCGCCGGCGTCCCGGGCGATGTGTCGCTCGCGTTTCTTGCATCGATGTTCGAGACGCGCCAACGCGGCGGCGCGCTCGACTACGCCGGTTTTCACAACCCTTCGCTCGACACGTTGTTCGTTCGCGCGCGCGACGCAGGCGGGGAATCCGCGCGAATTGATGCGTGGCGGCGCATCCAGCAAGTATTGGCCGACTCGATGCCCGTCGCCTGGATCTACCACTCGCGTGGCGTGCAAGGTGTCGCGCGACGACTCCAGAACGTCTCGATGGATCTTCGCGGCGAGCTCGTGACCTTGAGCGAGTGGCAGATCGGAACGGACAGCGCCAGACGAGTCGCGCGTCGATGAAGATTCTGCTCGACGACACGTCGTTCGCGGATCGGATCGCCGTAGCGAACGGACCACTGCGCCCGCTGGCCAACTCCCTGGCCGCCGACCTCGAGCCGCTGCTGCAGCGGGAGATCTACTTCCCGCGCGAGAAGGCGCTACTGTCGCGCACGGGCGGCCGCTGCCCCGACGACGGCGAGCTGCTCATTTTCGATCCGTACTCGCCGCACGAGCATCGCTGCCTACGGTGCGGGCGTACGGAGCGCGGCGAATTGCACGACTGCTTCTGGGTCTATTGGTCGCAGCTCTGGCTCGCCGAACGCGCCGTGCACGCCGCTCTGCTTTCGTCGACTGGTGATGATCCGCGTTTCGCCGACCTGGCTCGCGCAATCCTCGCCGGCTATGCAGAGCGGTATCTCACGTACCCAAACGTCGACAACGTCCTCGGACCGACTCGGCTCTTTTTCAGCACGTATCTCGAGTCGATCTGGCTCCTTCAGATCTGCATCGCCGCCGATCTCATGTCGTCGCGCGATCCGGGCCTCGTCGAAACCGTGTGCGACCGCGTCGTCGAGCCGAGTCGCGCCCTGATCGCCGAATACGACGAGGGCGCGTCGAATCGTCAGGTCTGGAACGACGCCGCGCTGATCGCCGCGGGTCGTCTCCTCGGTGACGACCGCGCGGCCGACAGGGCAGTGCACGGCTCATCCGGCCTGACCTACCATCTGCGAAACGGACTGCTTGTCGACGGGTCGTGGTACGAGGGCGAGAACTACCACTTGTTCGCCCATCGCGGCCTTTGGTACGGCGTGACGATGGCGGAGCGCGCCGGCATTCCCCTCGCCACTGCCGACGTGGACCGTTTCCAACTCGGCTTCTCGACGCCGTTTCTCACTGCGTTGCCGGATCTGACACTGCCGTCGCGACGCGATTCACAGTACGCGATATCGCTCAGGCAATGGCGAATCGCCGAGCATTGCGAGCTCGGACTCGCGAGGCGCGACGACCCGGCGTTGCGCGCCGCGCTGGCGCGGCTGTACGACGCAGACATTCCCCGCGGCGACACCGGTCGTGCGACATCGTCGGCCGACGTCGAGCGAAATGCACCGCCGTCCGCGCTCACGCGCGCCGACTTGAGTTGGCGAGCCCTGTTATTCGCGCGTCCTGAACTTCCGGAGCTCACGGGAGCCGAGCCACAATCCGCGCTGCTCGAAGGCCAGGGCATTGCCGTATTTCGTCGCGACAACGCGCGCGGTTACGTGGCGCTGGATTATGGGCACTCGGGTGGCGGGCATGGGCACCCGGATCGTTTGAATGTGCTGCTCGTCGACGGAGACACACGATGGCTCGACGACTACGGCACGGGATCCTACACCGATCGCTCGCTGCACTGGTACCGCAGCACGCTCGCCCACAACGCGCCTCTCGTGAACGGGAAATCCCAACAGCCGACGGACGGCGTGTTGGTCGCCTATGACGAGCGGGGCGACGTTGGATGGACGCGAGCCAGCGCCTTTGTCGCGCCTGACGTCGACGCTACGCGAACGATCGTCGTTACCCCCGGATATGCGATCGACGTCCTGGAGTGGCGCGCCCCGAGCGAGATCACACTGGATCTGCCGCTGCATGTGGATCTCGCCATCGAGCACGGTGCCGGCACTGCCGTCCCCGACTCGCTGCTCGGCGGCGACGCAACCGAAGACGGCTTCGACTTCGTTCGCGAGACATCGGTTCAACACGCCGACGCGAATACGGTTGTAATAGCCCGCGCCGAAGTTGATGCCCATCGCCCATCGCCCATCGCCCATCGCCCGACGCAACTCCGAGTTTGGGCCGAATGCTCGACGGATTGCGAGTGGTGGAGGGCCGTCGCGCCGGGCGCGCCCGCTCGCGGCGAGCGTGCGTTTCGTCTGCTGCGCGCTCGCGGACGCACCGGCCGTCACCGCATCGTGTGGGACTGGAGCGGTGCGGTCGCTGACGTGTCATTCGGCGAAGGGATCCGCATCGATCTCGAGGACGGCTCGATCCACGATCACGTCGCCCTGCCGAAGGCATGGCGAATCCAGAGTTCCGGCGAAGAATGGGTCGAGCTGGGCGGTGCGCGACCGGCCGCGGCGCGCAGCGTGGAGGCCGATGAGGGGAGACGGCGCGCTCGGCCTCCATTGTCCCTGTCCGCGCACGGAACGCCGTTGCATATCGAGCTCGGTCGCGAGCACTATCGGCGATCGGAGCCTTCCTGGGAAGACGCCGGCCGGCCTTCGGCAGCCGTGGAGCTCCGATGGAGCAACGCCACGCTCGAGATCGACCTTCACGTGCCGCTGAGCGATCGCACGTTCGCGGCGGCCGATTCCGTAAACCGCTACGACAACGAAGCCTCCGACATCAACGGCGATAGCGTGCAGCTCTATCTTCGTTCCGGCGACCTGCTCAGTGGATGGATGCTGATCCCCGAGCGCGAATCGCCCTTGGTCCGCGTTCGCCAACTCGACGGCTGGCGCGCACCGAGACCCATCGACGCGCGTTGGTCGCCCACAACCACCGGCTACGATTTGCACATCACGCTGCCAGGTCCCCCTCCCGACGCACTCGACGTCATCGTGAACGAGAAACCGATCGGTCGCGAGCGTCGCCGCGGACAGCTCGTGCTCAGCGGCGGCCGGGCTCGTGGCGAGTTCGTCTACCTTCGCGGCGATCGGCACGAACCCGACCGCCTGATTCCCCTGCGGATCGATGACTAGCACGCTCCTCGATTCCGTCATCGTCGTCCTGTTCGAGCCGCAGAACCCGATCAACATCGGCGCGACCGTGCGCGCCATGAAGAACATGGGGGTGAGCCGGCTCCGTCTCGTGAATCCCGTCGAGTACGACGCGATCCGGATCGAAGGGATCGCCCACGGCACGATGGATCTCATCGAACGCATCGAGCGCTTTGACGATTTTGACGCGGCGGTTGCCGACTGCGTCCACGTCGTCGGTTTCACGGCTCGACGCCGTTCGGCAAAGCTTCGCCTGATCGACCCGAAAACCGCGGCGACTGAATTGCTCGACCAAGCGCCCGAGGGCCCGGTCGCCGCCGTCTTCGGTCGCGAGGACAACGGCCTGCCCAATCAGATCCTCGACCGCGTTCAAGCGACCGTCACGATTCCGACAACGAACCACGCCTCGTTGAATCTCGGACAAGCCGTCCTGCTGGCGCTCTACGAGCTGCACCTCGCGGCGTCCGACGCGACCCGCACCCTCGCCCCGCCGCGAAAGGACGCGCCGCCGCCGACGCAGGAGCAGTACGAGCAATTCTTCAAGGACGCCGAGGACGCGCTCGAGACCATTCAGTTCATGAAGACGCGCTATCCGGAGCACATCATGAGGACACTCCGCTCGCTCGTCTTCCGGGCAGCGCCGAACACGCGGGAGCTCTCGCTCATCCGCGCCATGGCGATCGAAGTCGTGAATTTCATCAACCGGACCCGACGTAAGGGTTGACGATGAACCGGCGGTACCGCCTTTTTCGGCATGGTCTTTCGCCGTTTCTTCGATCGTGGCGCCAAGGGTGAAGGCGCGCCGGAGCAAGCCGCCGTTTCCGAAACGGAAGCGGTCGGCGAATCCGCGGTAACCGAGGAGACGGAAGCGCCGGACGTCGACGCCGAGCAGGACGACGTCGATCTCCTCACGCGCGCGCGCGCCGCGCTGCCGATGGGCACTTCAACCGGCAGCAAACGCGTCGAAGCCCTGTACGGCTCCGCCCAGTCCACGGGCCCGACGCATTTCTCGCAAGCGGTCGGCTGTCGCGTCGTCGACGTCGACGGCAACGAGTACGTGGACTGCACGATGGCGCTCGGCGCGGTCGCACTCGGTTACGCCGAGCCGAACGTGTCGCGCGCTGTCGCCGACGCGATCGCCAACGGCAACGTCTGCGGCCTCGCCGACGCCCGCGAAGTGGATGTCGCCGAGCGGTTGTGCGGAATCATTCCTTGTGCCGACAAGGTCCAATTCCTGAAGAGCGGCGCTGAAGCGATGGCCGCCGCGGTGCGCATCGCGCGCACCTACACGGGGCGCGATCTCGTCGTCGGTTCCGGATACTTCGGTTGGTTGGATTGGTGTTCGGACGAAGCGGCCGGCGTACCGCAGAAAACGCGAGACGATTTCCGCCGCGTTCCGTTCGACGATGTCACGGCCCTCACCCGCGCGGTGAGCGATGCCGGCGATCGGCTCGCGGCGATCGTCATCGAGCCGGTCGTCGAGCGGCTGCCGTCGACGGATTGGATTCAGCAGGCGCGCGATCTCGCCAAGAAGAAGAACGCGGTTCTGATCTTCGATGAGATGAAGACGGGCTTCCGTCTCAAGACCGGCGGATACCAGGCGTTCGCGGACGTGGTTCCCGATCTCGCCGCGTTCGGCAAAGCGATGGCGAACGGGTTCCCGCTCGCCGCCGTGGTCGGCGACCGCGACTTGATGGATGCCTCCCGACGCACTTGGATCTCGTCTACCCTCGGCGGCGAGAGCGCGGCGCTGGCGGCGGCGGGGGCGGTGCTCGCTTGGCACGACGCCGGCGACGTCTGCGGCTCACTGTGGACGATCGGCGCCGAGCTGCGGCGCGTGATCGGCAGGGCGATCGAGGCGAGCGGTGTGGACGGCATCACCGTCGACGGCATCGACCCCATGTGGTTTCTTCGCTTCGACAGTCCGGCGCGCGAACAGCGCTTCCTCGAGCTCGCGGCGTCGCACGGCGTGCTCTTCAAGCGCGGGGCGTACAACTTCGCGGCGCTTGCCCACGACGAAGACGCGATTCGCGAGATCGAGCGCGGCGCGAGCAGCGCGCTCGTCGACCTCCGGGACGAGGACGCTTCGCGTTGACGCCGTCGCGCGGGGCAGGCGAAGCACCGCTCGCCGGGTCCGCGCCGCTCATCGACGCTCACGCGCATTTCTATCACGCCGACGCCGGTCGCGCCGATTGGTCCGAGGTGAATGCGGCGCGCTTTCGCGCCGGCGGCCGCATCGGCATCACGTATCACGTCGCGTCGGTGCTCGGCAGTTACGGCTTTTCGTCGCCGACCTATTTTCCGTCGCCGGCGGACGTCGAGCGCGGTAACGACGCGATGCTCGACATCGCGAGTCGTGAACAAGACCGCGTGCGCATGTTCACGACCGTGAATCCGAACTACACGGATCACGCGCTGCGCGAGGTCGAACGATGCACGAAACGGGGCGCGATTGGCGTGAAGCTGCTCGCCAGCCGTCGCGCAAACGATCCGTTGCTCGACCCGGTCGCGGCGTTGGCGGGCGAGCGCGGGTTGCCGGTGTTGCACCACATCTGGCAGCACCGCACGCGCGAGTGGCCCTCACAAGAGATCTCTGATGGAATCGACCTGTCGGGACTAGCTGAGCGGCATCCGAAGACGTCGTTCATTCTCGCGCACATCGGCGGCGGCGGCGACTACATGCACACCTTCCGCGCGGTCGCCGATGTTCCGAACATCTATCCCGACCTCTCCGGCAGCGGCGTGGACCGCGGCATGCTCGACGCCGCCGTGTCGGCCCTCGGCGCGCGGCGCCTGCTCTGGGGTTGCGATCTGACGATGTGTACTGGTCTCGCCAAACTTCGGGCGCTCGACACGATCGGATTGCAATCGGGCGACATCGCGGACATTCGCTGGCGAAACGCCGTTCGCATCTTTCCGCCGAACAGCTTTCCGCGGTGCACCGCATGATCGACGTCAACACCTTCATCGGCGAATATCCCTTCCGTCACGTGCCGCATCCGACACCAGAGGCGTTGCTTCGCGTCCTCGATCGGGAGCGCATCGAGAGCGCTTGGGTCGGCCACCTGCCATCCGCCTTCTACCGCGATCCGACGCTCGGCAACGCCGAGCTGTTCGCCACGCTCCAGCCTTTTTCGTCGCGACTCGAGGCGGTGCCCGCGATTCGTCCGGATTGGCCGGGTTGGGAGGCCGCGCTGCGTGATGCCAAGTCAGCCGGCGCGCCGGCAGTTCGCCTCTACCCGCCGCAGTGGGGCCTTGGACCGCACGATCACCGCTTGGCCGAGATCGCGATCGCTGCCGGCGAGCGCGAGATGGCCGTCGTGCTCACTGTTCGCTTCGAAGACCTCCGCCAACGACATCCGCTCGACGGCGCGAGCGACCTCAGCGCGGCCACTGTCCGCTCGCTCGCGCGCGCCGGCGACTCGGTCCGCCTGGTCGTGACCGCGGCTGGACGCGACATGATCGAAGAGGTGCACTGGGGGCTGACGCCCGCGGAGCAGCGACGAATCCTGTGGGACATCGCCTGGATCTGGGGCCCGCCCGAAGACCACTTGGCGAAGCTTTTCCGAACGATCGGCGCCGAGCGTTTCGTGTTCGGCTCGCAGTGGCCGTTGCGGCTCGTGCAGGCGCCGCGCGCGAACCTCGATCTTCTGCCCGACGATCTGCGCCAGGTGTTGCTCGGCAGGCTGTGAGCGGACAAGGACTTTACTCCCTTGCGTGTGATTTCCGGTCCCATCAGATTTCCCCGCCAGTCGGGCGCCTTGTGAATTAGTTCACAAAGCGCGCGCCCCCTCTCGACAATTCAGCCCGTCGCATGACTCAGCGAAGGAAGTGGACCGCCATTCCGGGACTCGTCGTCCTGGCCGCCGGCGCCGTGATACTCTCCGCCTACAGCGGCGCCTCCTCTTCGCAACATCGTTCGCCAGTTCAGCCGATCAACTTTCCGCACCC
>DATMHK010000348.1:0-2235 GCA_035554995.1 Gemmatimonadaceae bacterium | reverse complement strand
CTGCCGCCAATGCGCGGAATGAATGTCGCCGAATGGAGCGCGATGCTCGGCGTTCAGACCGGCGCCACGGTTCACCTCATCGACACGGGTATCGACACCGGCGACATTCTGCTGTTCGCTCCGGTCTCGACCGATACCGTGCGGAGCATCGACGAGCTCCGCGACCAAATCGACGTCGAACAAGTGAACGCGCTGGGCCGGACGCTGCGCTGGATCCTCGACGCTCGTACACTTCCACCGCGGCGCGTTCAGCGCGGCGGCGAAGGGCGTCAGTACTTCACCATGCATTCGGACCTGCGCGCAAAACTGGATGCTGCACTTCGGACGGGACGCACCGTGGAGACGGCGCGCAGCCTGTGAGACTCAGGACGCCTCAGTATTCCAGGGGCAGCGCCACGCGTCGCGAGTCGCGCGCCGAAAGATAGATGGCGATGAGTATCTCGAGCGACTTGAGTCCTTCCCGCCCATCAGTCTCCGGAACGGCTTCCCCTCGCAGGGAGCTGATGACGTTGTCATAGTACAGTGGGTGGCCGAATCCGTAGACCGACGAGGTCTCATAGCTCGCCTGCTTGACCAGCTCGTCGTCCGGATCCGGCTCGGCAAACTCCCATTGCTCGAACTGGTTCACGGCGACGCCGCCGAGCTTCACGGTCCCCTTCTCCCCGAGAATCGTGATCGAACCCTCGAGATTCTTCGGGTACGTGAGCATTGTCACGTTCATCGACCCTAGTGCGCCGGTACGCCATCGGATCGAGACGACACCCGTATCCTCGACCTCGATGTTGCGCGCCAGCGTCGCCGTGTAGGCCTGTAGGCTTTCGACCGGGCCGATGAGCCAATCGAGCAAATCGACGTAATGGCTCGCCTGGTTCATGAAAGCGCCGCCGTCGAACTCCCAGGTGCCGCGCCACGCCGCGCTGTTGTAGTAGGACTGAGGACGCGTCCAAAAGACGTTCACGTTGACCATGTAGATGCGGCCAAAGCGCTTTTTTTCGATCGCGCGCTTCACGAGCTGGAGCGTCGAGTTGCGGCGGTTCTGCTTGACGACGAAGAGAAGGACCCCGGCCCGGTCGCAGGCCGCGACCATGTCTTTCCCATCCTCCCATCGGGTGGCCATCGGCTTCTCGGTCACGACATGGCGTCCGGCCTCGGCACAGAGAATTGCCTGACTCGGATGCAGTCCGCTGGGCGTCGCCAGGACGACGGCGTCGACGTTGGACTCGGCCAGTAGCCGTTCGATCGATTCGTATGGCGCCGCGCCGGTCCGTGCCGCTGCCGCGGCCAATCGTTGCGGGTCCACGTCGCAGACCGCTACGAGCTCCGCGCGCTCGCGGTGCCGCTCCAGCGCCTCGATGTGGTTGCCGGATATTCGCCCGCATCCGACCAGGGCAAACCGAATCCGGCGGTCCGAGATGAATGGTGCGTGCGGGAAGAGTGTTTCGCCCAAATTTTTGGGGGGAGGAGACGGCGCTCAATTTGCACGCACTATGTCCCGAACGACAAGGATGAGCCGGCAGCCGGGGCCATAAGTGACTTGCATCACCGGTTTTTGCGTTTTGCTGCGGCGTGGACGCAACGGTTTTGTCTCGGTTTTGCGCCTCTCGCCCCAGTAACGGCCGCGTCTTACCTTCTGACGTTCTCTGAATTCCAATCGCACGTTCGACAGGTCACCACCCGGACTTGCCGCTCGGCGGGCGCCGCGAACCCACGTGCAGGTTCCGGCGCGTCAGGACCGAGCCATCGACCGCCGTTGCTGAGACGACTGAAGCTTCTGACGCTGAGTGCGGCCGACAACGCCGGCCTGTTCGCTTTGACCGCGAACAGCCGCTGGCGTCATAATCGGCTCCTCATTCTCTGCTATCACGGCGTGTCGCTCAGCGACGAACATGAGTGGTCGGACGTCCACATCACCGAACAACGGCTGACACGCCGGCTCGAGACGCTACGCGACCTCGGATGCCCGCTGCTTCCCCTCGGTGAGGCCATCGAACGGCTGAAGGTCGGAGAGCTGGAGGGACCGAGCGTCGTCGTCACCTTTGACGAAGGACTGTACGACTTCTACTCGAAGGCGTACCCGCTGCTCAAGGCCTCTGACATCCCCTCGACGCTGTACGTGCCGACGTACTATTCGAACTTCCAGCGTCCAATTTTCGATCTGGCGTGCTCCTATTTCTTGTGGCGCGGTCGCGGCCGTATGATCGAATCCGGCCGTCTATTTACAGGATCGCCGCGGGT
>DATMHK010000347.1:0-31084 GCA_035554995.1 Gemmatimonadaceae bacterium | reverse complement strand
GTCACCGCCGTGGAGGCCGACCGCGATGCCTCGGCGCGTTGCGCGTCGGAGCTGCCTGAGGGATCACGCGCGATCGCCGCGCGTGTAGAGGATGTGATCGCTGAACTGCTGCCCGTGGATCTCGTTCTCGTCAATCCGCCGCGAACCGGGCTGTATGAGCGCGTTACCGCCGAGTTGCAGAGCGCGCAACAGACGCCACGAGCGATCATTTACGTGAGCTGCGATCCACCAACGCTGGCGCGCGATCTGGCCCGCATGCCGCGTTATCGCATCGCGTCTCTCAGGGCGTTCGACATGTTCCCGCAAACGGCTCACGTCGAGACCGTCTGTGAGCTCGTGCCGGAGGCCGCGTGAAATACTTCGTCCGGATCGGGGGGGGCGACGAGGATCACGAAGTTGTGCTCGACGGTGATGGGATTCACATCGACGGTGCGCTCGTCAACGCGAGCGTCTCGCCCTCCGACGGGACGCCGGTCCGAACAGTCTCCATCGGCCCGGAAATCCATCGCGTCGTCGTGCGGCGAGGATCGGAGCGGGGCGGTTACACGCTCTGGCTGGATGGCTATCGGTTCGAGGTCGAGGCGCTCGACGAGCGGGCGCGCGCCATCCGAGAGCTGTCGCGCGCCTCGTCGGCGCCCAAAGGGCCGGCGCCGCTCGTCGCTCCGATGCCCGGTCTGATCGTCCGGGTCGCCGTGAAGCCGGGTGACGACGTCAGAGCCGGACAGGGCCTCGTCGTCATGGAAGCCATGAAAATGGAGAATGAGCTTCGGGCGTTAGCCGCGGGCCGCGTCAAAACCGTCCAGGCCCAGCCCGGCATGGCGGTCGAGAAGGGCGCTCTCCTGGTCGAACTGGAGTAGTTCGCCGTTCCAGCTGACTTCGTTGACAGCCCGTAAGTCGTTGTCTAACTTAAAGGTCTGTCAAAAATGCCCTTAGGGGCAGCCGAGACCCGGGTTGCATGACGCACCGGTGAGGCGCGGGACCCACTTTTGTTCGTCGAGCAATGAAGACTTTTTCCGCCACGCCGCGCGATATCGAGCAGCGTTGGTTCATCGTGGACGCGGACGGCATGGTGCTCGGCCGTCTCGCCGCTGAAATCGCGAAGATCATTCGCGGCAAGCACAAGCCGATCTTCACCCCGCACATGGATACCGGTGACAACGTCATCGTGATCAACGCGTCGAAAGTGAAGGTCACCGGCCGCAAGGCCGAGCAGAAGGAGTACTTCTCGCACACCGGCTACATGGGGCACGAGAAGTTCACGCCGTTTTCGACGATGCTCGCCCGTCATCCGGAGCGTATCATCGAGAAGGCCGTGCACGGCATGCTGCCGAAGACCGCGCTTGGACGTCAGGTTCTGCGCCGCAAACTGCGCGTCTACGCAACCGCCGAGCATCCGCACGCGGCGCAGCAACCCACGCCGCTGTCCTTCAACAAGAGCGAGAAGTAATCCATGGCCGACACCATCAATGCGATCGGCCGCCGGAAGGAAGCGGTGTGCCGCGTGTTCATCAAGCAGGGTTCTGGCAAGTGGGACGTGAACGGGCGGACGTTGGGCGATTACTTCCCGCGCCCGGCGCTGGTGACGTCCATTCAGCAGGCGTTCGTCGCGACCGATACCCTCGGCCGTTACGACGTGAAGGCGAATGTCGACGGCGGCGGCCAGACCGGCCAAGCCGGCGCCCTTCGTCTCGCGGTGGCCCGCGCCCTCGTCAAGATCGACGAAGCGCACCGCCGCAAATTGCGCGACTTGGGGTTGCTCACTCGTGACGCTCGCGCCGTCGAGCGCAAGAAGCCGGGCCGTCCGAAGGCGCGTAAGCGGTTCCAGTTCTCGAAGCGTTAGTCGTCCGGCTGTCATCCTCCCGCGCGAAAGCGCGGGAGGATCTACTGTGAACCAACCGTGGCTTGCCACGAAGGAATGACAGTAGATCCTCCGCGGCTTCGCCGCAGAGGATGACATCAAACCTCACAGGCCCGCTCGAGTCCGTATTAGGGTGCCGGAAATTCCGGTCTAACACGGGCGGTGACAGCGGTCCGACGATCAACCCAAAGGAGACACACCGTATGGCCGATCAACAAGCAACACCGTCGCTCGAGGCGCTACTCGCTGCCGGCGTCCACTTCGGGCATCAGACCCGTCGTTGGAACCCGAAGATGCGTCAGTTCATCTTCGCCGAGCGTAACGGCATCCACATCATCGATCTCAAGAAGACGCTGCGACAGATCGAGCTCGCGCAGAAGCTCGTGCGCGACGTCGTTCTTCGCGGTGACAACGTGCTGTTCGTCTGCACGAAGCCGCAGCTCGCGACGCTCGTGAAGAGCGAGGCCGACCGGGCGAGCGCCCTCTACATCACGGAGCGCTGGCTCGGTGGTCTGCTCACCAACTTCCAGACGGTGAAGAAGCAGGTTCGCCGCATGAAGGAGCTGGAGGCGGGCGGCGAAGAGGGCGGCGAGTTCGAGAACTACACCAAGAAGGAGCAGCTCATGCTCCGCCGCGAGCGTGAGAAGCTCTCGAAGTATCTGCACGGCATTCGCAACATGAACCGGCTTCCCGGTCTCATGTTCGTCGTCGATTCGAAGAAGGAGCGGATCGCCGTCAGCGAAGCGAACAAGCTCGGTATTCCGATCATTGCGATCGTCGATACCAATGCCGATCCGGACCTCATCAGTGTGCCGATCGCCGGCAACGACGATGCGATCCGTTCGGTCGAGCTGATCGCCAAAGCGATCGCCGATTCGGTCATCGAAGCGCGCCGTGAGGCGCCGGTCCGCGAAGAGCCGGAGGAAGGTGAGAGCTACACGTACAGCTCCGATCGTGGCGCCGAACCGGCGGGCGAAGAGGACAAACGTCGTCGCCGCCGCCCGCGCCGTCGTCGCGCCAAGCCGGAAGCGATCGCCGCGCGGCTCAAGGGTCCGGGTGAGGGTGAAGCCCCGGCCGAGGCGGCTGAAGGCGAGTAAGCGGCAAGCTGCATAGGGCGCGCTGACAAGCGCTTGCCTGTTGGACTAGACTTGAACACGCCGCCGGACGCATTGCCCGGCGGCGTTTCCACGAACACCGTACGATGGATCAGACAATGGCAATTACCGCGAAAGACGTAGCCGCCCTCCGTGAGAGAACCGGAGCCGGCATGATGGATTGCAAGAAGGCGCTCGAGGAGACGGGCGGCGATCTCGACAAATCGGTTGAGCTGCTTCGCTCCAAGGGCGCGGCAAAGGCCGAGAAGCGTTCCGGTCGTCAGACGAAGGAAGGGGTCATCGGCAGCTACATCCACCACAACGGCAAGATCGCCGTGCTGGTCGAGATCAATTGCGAGACCGATTTCGTCGCGCGCACCGACGATTTCCAGCAGCTCGGCAAGCACCTCGCCGAGCACATCGCCGCCGCCGCCCCGCTGGCGGTGGACAAGGATCAGGTGCCGCAGGACAAGGTCGAATCCGAGCGCCGTATTTTCGTCGAGCAAGTGCGCGCGGAAGGGAAGCCGGAGCACATGATCGACAAGATCGTCGAGGGAAAGATCCAGGCGTTCTACAAGGACGTCGCGCTCATGCACCAGATGTGGGTGCGCGATCCCAAGAAGTCGATCGGTGATCTGGTGAAAGAAGTCTCAGCGAAGACGGGCGAGAACGTTCAAGTCCGGCGCTTCGTTCGGTACCAGCTCGGAGAGGCTTGAGCGTCATCCTCCCGCGGCTCCGCCGCGGGAGGATCTATCGTCCTAACTCAGTGGTGTCCATCGGTGGGTCGAACCATCCTTCGGCCAAGTCAATCCATATCGGTTTGACCGATTCGATCGGTTTGATCTTCTGCGCTCGGTAAAGCTTCTTGAGTTGTTTCTCGCGACGAATGGCACTCATCGGGTTGGGGTGTACCTCGTAATACACCAATCGCTTCGTCTGGTAGCGGGCGCTGAATGCACTCCAATTGTGAACGTGCTCCCATAGTCGACGCTCGAGACTGTTTGTCACGCCGACGTATAGCCGCTGCGAATGGCTTGCTAGGATATAGACGTAGAATTGTCGCACCTCGAATCCGTACGAACGAATCGCACCGTGTCCAGCATCGAAAACGCTCACAATGGATCCTCCCGCCGCTACGCGGCGAGAGGATGACAGTGCCGGTGACGAACGACCTTAAATATCCCCGCATTCTCCTGAAGCTCTCCGGCGAAGCACTCGCCGGCGAGAAAGGTTTCGGGTACGACTTCGACGTCGTTTCCCGGCTGGCGGACGAGATTCTCTCCGTCACGAAGACGGGCGTGTCGCTCGGCCTTGTAATCGGCGGCGGCAATATCGTGCGGGGGTCGCAACTCTCCAAGACGGGCATGGATCGCGTCGCCGCGGACTACATGGGGATGCTCGGCACCGTGATCAACGCCCTCGCCGTGCAGGACGTCCTCGAGCGCAAGGGCATCGACACCCGCGTCATGACGGCCATCCGCATGGAAGAGCTGGCGGAGCCGTACATTCGGCGCCGCGCCATTCGACATCTCGAAAAAGGCCGGACGGTCATCTTCGCCGCCGGAACCGGAAATCCGTACTTCTCCACCGACACCGCCGCCGTGTTGCGGGCCATTCAGATCAAGGCCAACGTCATCATCAAGGCGACGAGCGTCGAGGGCGTCTACTCGGCCGATCCGAAGAAGGATCCGACCGCCAAGCTGTACGAAGAGATCAGCTTCCGCGACGTGATCATGGAAGAGCTCAAGGTCATCGATCAGACCGCGAGCACGTTGTGCCGTGAAAACTCGCTGCCGTTGATCGTTCTCAACATCCACCGTCCGGGTTCGATCGTCGCGGCCGTGCGCGGCGAGCGGATCGGCACCCTCGTTCGATGAGCTCCATTCCAAACATCATGAAGGACGCCCGCGCGTCGATGGACAAGGACATCGCGCACATCAAACACGAGTTCTCGTCGGTCCGGTCGGGTAAGGCGTCGCCCAACATGCTCGACACGGTGCGTGTCGAGATGTACGGCCAGATGATGGCGCTGAACCAGGTCGCGACGATCAACGCGCCCGAACCGCGTGTTCTCATCGTGACGCCGTTCGACAAGGGGCAGATCAAGATCGTCGAAAAGGCGATCCGCGAATCGGGGCTCGGCCTCGAGCCGTCGGCCCAGGGCGGCATCATCCGCGTCCCGCTCCCCATGATGAACGAGCAGCGCCGCAAGGAGCTCGTGAAAGTCGTGCACAAGTACGCCGAGGAAGGCAAAGTCGCCATTCGCCATGCGCGGACGCACGCGCGCGAAGGATTCAAGAAGTTGAACGGGGTGTCGGAAGACGACGTGAAGCACGCCGAGAAGGATTTGCAAAAGCTGCACGACGACTACATCCACAAGGTCGACGAGTTGATCAAGGCGAAAGAAGCCGAGATCATGGAAGTGTGAGCTCCGAGCTCGCGCGCCGCGTCGCCTTCGGAGTCGTCGCGGCGCCGATCGCGATCGCGATCGTCATCTATGGCGGCGCGCCGCTCGCGGCGCTCCTCGCCGTCGCCTCCGCGCTCGGAGCCTGGGAATTCTTTCGGATGGCGCGCGCTTCGAGCCAGACGCCGTTCGATGACGTTGGCATCGCCCTCGCCGGCCTGCTGCCGCTGCTCGTCCACGCGCGCTATCTCCAGCTCTACGATCCGAACGGCAGGTTGAGCGCCGTCGAGATCGCGGCTGTCGTCATGTTGGCCCTGCTCACGTTGGCGATTTGGCGACGGGGAGTGGCCGGAAAGCCGATGAGCGCTGTTGGCTCGACGTTGCTCGGCATCGCGTATACCGGCGGCATGCTGAGCTTCGGCTACGCGATCCGATACCACGAATATGCCTTCGCACCGGCGAGCCTGTCGCTCGGCGGCAAATCGTTCGCGATCCCGAGCGGCGGCCTCCTGCTCCTGTTGCCGCTCATCACGACATGGGCGTCCGACACCGGTGCCTACGCCGTGGGTCGCGCATTGGGCCGACGCAAGCTCATTCCCGCAGTGAGCCCGGGCAAGACCGTCGAAGGAGCGATTGGTGGATTGCTCGCCAGCATGCTTGTCGCCTGGGTGTTCACGCAGTTCCTCCTGCGGCCGGCCGCGCAGCTCGACTTTCGTTGGCGGCCACTCGGCGCCATCGCGGTCGGCGCGGTGATCAGTGTCGCGGCGCAACTGGGCGATCTCGCCGAATCGCTCTTCAAGCGTGAAGCCGGCGTGAAGGACGCGTCGAACATCATCCCCGGTCACGGCGGAGTGCTCGATCGCGTGGACAGCCTGCTCTTCGTGCTCCCCGTCTCGTTCATCGTCTTCGGATGGTTGCTGACATGGGCACCCGCGTGACTGGCTCGGGTGATTCGCGACGCGGAGTCGCCGTGCTCGGCTCCACCGGATCGATCGGCACCGCCGCGCTCCGCGTGCTCGAGCGACAACGCTCGCGCTTCCGGGTCGCCGCGCTGACGGCGTTCAACAACGCGACGTTGCTCGAGGAGCAGGCAGCGTTGTTCGCGCCCGCGTTCGTGGGAATCGTGCAGAACGGCTCGCGCGATGCATGGCATGCCGGGGGACAGTGTCTCGTCGAGGCGGCGACGCGCGACGATGTGGATGTCGTGCTCAACGCGGTCGTCGGAGCCGCCGGCCTCGAGGCGACGCTCGCGGCCCTCGCGCGCGGGAAACGTGTCGCGCTGGCCAACAAGGAAACGCTCGTCATGGCCGGCGGGTTGGTCACCGACGCCTGCCGTACCGGCGGCGGCGAGATCGTGCCCGTGGACAGTGAGCACAGCGCGATCCTGCAATGCATCACCGGACGGCCAGGCGTGGAGATTCAGAGAATCATCATCACGGCGTCGGGTGGACCGTTTCGTCAATGGAGCGCGGAGCAGCTGGAGCAGGCGACGCTCGAGGACGCGCTGCGGCATCCGACCTGGCGCATGGGCCGCAAGATCACCGTTGACAGCGCGACGCTCGCCAACAAGGCGCTCGAGGTCATCGAGGCGCACTATCTGTTCAACTTGCCGTACGATCGCATCGAGGTCGTCGTGCATCCGCAGAGCGTCGTGCATTCGCTCGTCGAATTCGTCGACGGCAGCGTCCTCGCCCAACTCGGCGTTCCGAGCATGGAACTGCCTATCCTGTATGCGCTGACGCACCCGGATCGTGTACCGGACTCCGGTGTACCTCGGTTCGACCCTGTTTCGCTGTCGCCGCTGACTTTCGAGCCGCTTCGGGCGGAGCAATTCCCGGCCTTCGCCCTGGGCGTTGCCGCCGGACGGCGGGGCGGTGTAGCACCGGCAGTCTTCAACGCGTCCAATGAGGCAGCGGTGGCCCTCTTTCTCGACGGGCGGATCCGTTTCAGCGATATCGGCGTAGCGATTGCGAGTGCCATCGATGCGCTGGCCGATTTGCCTGGCGACACGCGGGATTCCATACTGCGGGCCGACTCAGCGGCGCGCCGGCACGTTCAGGAGCACTTCGGATGTTGAGCACCATCTTTCCGATCCTCGCACCAATTCTGGTGTTCGGCCTCGTGATCTTCGTGCACGAGCTCGGGCATTTCATCGCGGCGAAAGCGCTCGGCGTGTACGCGCCGCGCTTCTCGATTGGCTTTGGTCCGGCAATCTTCCGAAAACGCCGCGGCGAGACAGAGTACATCCTGGCTTGGTTGCCGCTCGGCGGCTACGTCCGAATGGCATCCCGGCACGACGCGGAAGCGGCCTTCCTCGAGGGCGGCAACGAAGAGAGCACCGCTCGCAAGGAGACTGATCCCAACTACGATCCGAACGCAATGATCCCGTTCGGGCCGAAGCCGGTGCCGGAGAATCGGTGGTTCGAGAGCAAACCGCTGTGGGCGCGGGTCATCATCCTGACAGCCGGTGTCATCATGAACGGCCTGTTGGCCGTCGTGGTGGCGACCACGCTTGTGATGCGCGCTGGCCAAGCGGACTACGACTCGACCGTGATCGGTGGTGTCGAGCACGACATCGTGGTGCCGGCCCTGTCACAACTGCACTCCGGCGACACGGTGCGCGCCGTGAACGGAAAGGCCGTCGCGAGCTGGCGCGCTTTGATCGAAGGGATGCTCGACAGCAAGAATCAAATCGAGCTGACGACCAATCGCGGAACGGTTGCCATCCCGCTGACCGACGACGGCCCGGACGCGCGAGAGATCGCGAGTCTGATCGATCCCTATCTGCCGCCGGTGATCGACACCGTGTTCCCCGCCGATCGCGCGTTGCAGGCCGGTCTGAGAAAGGGCGACTCGGTACTGAGCGTCGACGCCCAACCGATCTTGTCCTGGACCGACATGGTGGAGAAAGTCGGAGCGTCGCCGGAACATCCTTTGACCTTTGTCGTCCGTCGCGGAGCAGCCACCGAGTCGCTCACCGTCACACCCAAGGCGGTGCGCTCCGAGATCGGGCCGGGAAAGGACACCACGGTTGGCCGCATCGGCGCCGGTGCGCGGAACACTGTCCGTCGCGTGTCAGTCAGCCTCCCCTACGCCATTCAGTTGGGTTTGCGCCAGACGAAGAGCGATGCGGGGCAAGTCTTCCGCGTGCTGCGACGAATCGGCACGGGCAAGCAGTCGGTGAGGGAATTGGGCGGCCCGATCGCGATCACGCGAGTGGCGGTCAGTCAGGCACGAAAGGGCCTCGACGACCTGTTCGCGCTGATCGCGCTGCTCAGCATCAACGTCGCGGTGCTCAACCTTCTGCCGATTCCGATCCTCGACGGCGGACAGATCCTCATCAACGTCCTCGAATCGGCAAAGGGCAGCCCGTTCAGCATGCGGACGCGCGAATACATCCTCCGCTTCGGGCTCTTCGCGATCGCTTTGCTCTTCGCGATCGTGATGTACAACGACACACGCGCCGGCTTCGCAAAGCTGTTTGGCTGGATCGGGCACCTGTTCGGTGCATGACGGGCCCCAACCCAAGCCTTTACAACGCGTTACCGACTGATTACGCTTCAAAGCTATCGCCAAAAACATCGGACGCCGCCAAAAGGGCGGGGAATCAGCCAGGCCATGGGTTTCGACAAGACCGCAACTATCGCGAAGTACCAGACACACAGCAACGACGTTGGGTCGACACGCGTTCAGGTCGCGCTCCTTACCGAGCGCATCAACTATTTGACCGAGCACTTCCGCGCCCACAAGAAGGATCACCACGGTCGCCGTGGCCTTCTCAAAATGGTGGGTAAGCGACGCCGGTTGTTGAACTACCTGAAGCGCACGGATGTCGAGGATTACCGGCAGATCGTCCAGGAGCTTGGACTCCGGTACTAATTCACGGATGAGCACGACGGCGCGGGCGCAACGATTGCGGCCCGCGCGTTTTGCTTATCCCCCACTCGTTCTTCTAACAGCCCCATAGGGGCAATCCAGCAATGATGCAACGCGTTGAAAAGACGTTCGCGGGGCGCAAGCTCGTCATCGAGACGGGCCGCCTCGCCAAGCAGGCCGCCGGCAGCGCGGTCGTGCAGTTCGGGGACACCAAGGTGATCGCGGCGGTGACCGTCAGCGACAAGCAAAGCCCGCTCGATTTCTTCCCTCTCCTCGTCGAGTATCGCGAGAAGACCTACGCCGCCGGCAAGATTCCCGGCGGCTTCATCAAGCGCGAAGGCCGGCCCAGCGACGCCGAGATTCTCTCGGCGCGCATCGTCGACCGGTCGATCCGGCCGCTCTTTCCGGACGGCTTCAAGAATGAGGTCCAGGTCTTCATCTATGTCGTTTCGGCGGACCAGGAGAATGCCTCCGACGTGCTCGCGCTCGTCGCCGCATCGGCCGCGTTGAATGCCTCGCGCATTCCCTTCGCCACTCCGGTTGCCGCGGTGCGCATCGGTCGCATACAGGGAAAGTGGGTGCTCAATCCGACCTTCCAGCAACTGGGCTACAGCGACATGGACGTCGTCGTCGCCGGCTCGAATGACTCCATCGTGATGGTGGAAGGTGGCGCGCTCGAAGTCAGCGAGACGGACGTGGTCGAGGCGCTCAGCATCTCTCACAAGGGCATCCGCGAGCTGATCGCCGCGCAGGAAGAGCTGTTCAAGAAGATGGACACTGAGCGCCCGGCGAAGATGGAATGGACCAAGGCCGAGGTTCCGGAGAATCTGCACGTCAACGTCAAGCAGCTCGCCGAGGGCAAGATCCGCGAGGCGCTGAACCAGAAGGACAAGCATACCCGCATCCAGGCTGTCGAGCGCGCGAAGTCGGAGGTCGCCGAGGGTCTGCTTGCCGACTTCCCGGATAACGCGAAGGACATCCACACACTGCTCGGCGACGTCGAGTACCACCAACTGCGCGGACAGGTGCTGGAAACGGGACATCGTGTGGACGGACGTACCCCGACAGAGGTCCGGCCGATCACGATCGACGTCGGCGAACTGCCGCGCGCGCACGGTTCTGTGGTGTTCACGCGCGGTCAGACGCAGGCGCTTGTCGCCGTCACGCTAGGTACGGCAAACGACGTCCAACGTCTTGAAACGATCAACGAGCCGCAGGAAACGACCAAGTCGTTCATGCTGCACTACAACTTCCCGCCCTTCTCGACGGGTGAAGTGCGCCCGATGCGTGGGACCTCGCGCCGCGAGATCGGCCATGGCAACCTCGCGGAGCGCGCGCTGCAGGGCGTGCTGCCGCCGTTCGAGGAATTTCCGTACACCATCCGTATCGTCTCGGACATCCTGGAATCGAACGGCTCGTCGTCGATGGCGTCGGTATGCGGCGGCTCGCTCGCCATGTTCGACGCCGGCGTGCCGATCCGCTCGGCGGTGGCCGGCGTGGCGATGGGCCTGATCATGGAAGGGAAGAAGTACGCGATTCTCACCGACATTCTCGGCACCGAGGATCACCTCGGCGACATGGACTTCAAGGTCGCCGGCACGCGCAATGGCATCACCTCGATCCAGATGGACATCAAGGTCGAAGGGCTCGATCTCAAGATCATGGAAGAGGCGTTGGCGCAGGCGAAGGAAGGCCGGCTGCACATCCTCGGCGAGATGGACAAGGCGCTCGAGGCGCCACGCGGGGATCTGTCGCCGTTCGCTCCGCGCATCGTCACGATGACGATCAGCCCGGAAAAGATCGGAGATCTCATCGGCCCCAAGGGCAAGACGATTCGCGGCATTCAGGACGAGACGGGTGCCGAGCTCACGGTCGACGATACGGGCCTCGTGACCATCGCCGCCGTCGGCGGCGAGTCGATGGAGCGCGCTCGCCAGATGGTCCAGGCGCTCACGGCGGAGCCGGTGGTCGGCGAGACATACGAAGGCACGGTCAAGACGACGACCCCCTTCGGCGCATTCATCGAGATCATGCCCGGAACCGAAGGACTCGTTCACATCTCGGAGATGCGCCACGAGCGCACTGAGAAGACCGAGGACGTGGTCAAGAAGGGCGATCGCGTGAAGGTGAAGCTCATCGACCGCGACGAGCGGGGGCGGCTGCGCCTCTCGATGAAAGCGCTCATTCCGCGGCCGGAAGGGATGCCCGAGCCGGAGCCGAACGGCGGCGGCGGAGAGGGGGGAAGCGATCGTCCACGACGCGAAAGCTCTGAGGGGCGTGGCGACCGCGGAGACCGCGGTGGTAGACCCCGTCGCAGCGGCGGCGGTCGAGGTGGCCGAGACCGCGCGTAGGTGAGCGAAGTGGCAGACGTCGCGGCCGACACCGTATTTCGCCGAACCGTTCTCCCGAATGGCCTGACCGTACTCTCGGAGTTCATGCCGGGGGTACGGTCGGTTGCTTTTGCGGCGTGGGTCCGCGCCGCGTCGCTCCACGAGCCGCGCGAACGCATGGGCGTGTCGCATCTTCTCGAGCACATGGTGTTCAAGGGAACGCAGCGGCGCACCGCGCATGAGATTGCGCTGTCGCTCGAAGCGCTCGGCGGTTCCCTCGATGCCTATACGTCGCGCGAGCACACCGTCTATCAGGCTCGCGTGCTCGACGAGCACCTCGAACAGGCCTCAGATGTTATCGCGGATATCGTTTTCCATCCGGCACTTAGAGAGTCTGACCTCAAGTTAGAACGCAAGGTAATCCTCGAAGAGATCGGGATGGTGGAGGACACGCCGGACGACCTCGTTTTCGAGCTTCACAGCGAGGCGCTCTGGGGCGAGCACCCGTACGGCTATTCAATTCTCGGCACGCGCGACACGGTCAACGCGCTCGGCGTTCGAGAGATTCGCGACCTGCACCGTCGAGCCTATCACCCGGGACGGCTGGTCATTTCCGCCGCAGGAAACGTCGAGCACGACCGGCTGCTGGATGTTCTGTCGCACACTGGTTGGGCCGACTTGGACGCGGGCGATTCGACGCCCATGTCGTCGCCGCCCGCGAACACCGCTACACCGAAGGCGCTGCACGTCGCGCGAGACGGGGCGCAGACGCACGTCGTCCTGGGAACGAAGGCAGTTGCGCACGGCGATCCCGAGCGATTCCCGCTGCTGCTGGTGAGCATGCTCCTCGGCGGCGGTATGAGCTCGCGGCTCTTTCAGCGGGTACGCGAGGATCTGGGCTTGGCGTATTCGGTGTACACCTACCAGTCGTTTCACGCCGACAGCGGTATGCACGGCGTGTACGTCGCGACTGCTCCCGAATCGACCGGCGCCGCGCTCGATGCGATCCGCACCGAGCTTCAGACGGTCGTCGACCACGGCCTCCCGGCCGACGAAGTCGCGATGGGCCGACAGCAGCTCAAGGGACAAATTACGTTGTCGCTGGAAAGCGTCTCGTCGCGGATGTACCGCGCCGCGTCCGTGGAGTTGTACGACGAACCCTTTCGCACGCTCGACGAAATCCTCGCGCTCATCGACGCCATTTCCGTCGATGACGTTTCGCGGGTGGCGAGCGTCTACTTCGATCCGGCGCGCATGACCGTCGTGAGTCTCGGCCCGAAGGGCGCAGAATGAGGTAGGGCCAATTAGCTTCCAGCGCAAAAGAGTCACCGCTAATTCCTCCCCCCCCCCGACTTTTCTCACGATGAAGATCGGTGTTCCGAAGGAAATCAAAACAAACGAAAATCGTATCGCGCTGGTGCCCGCGGGCGCCGAAGCGCTGATCGCTGCAGGGCATTCCGTCCTCGTTGAAACCGGCGCGGGATTGGGAAGCGGCTTCTCCGATGACGTATTCACCGCTGTGGGCGCCAAGATCGCGCCGGATGCCGCCGCCGTTTGGCGGGGCAGCGAGATGATCATGAAGGTGAAAGAGCCGATCGAGCGCGAATGGCAGCACATGCGCTCGGGCCAGTTGGTCTTCACGTACTTCCATTTCGCGGCTGATGAAAAACTCACCCGCGCGCATATCGAAAGCGGCGCTACCTGCGTCGCGTACGAGACGGTGGAGCTTCCGACGCGCGAGCTTCCGTTGCTCACGCCGATGTCGGAGGTCGCCGGTCGCATGGCGGTGCAGGAAGGCGCCAAGTACCTGGAGAAGTTGTACGGGGGGCGCGGAGTCCTCCTCGGCGGCGTGCCGGGCGTTGCCCCGGCCAAGGTCGTGATCCTGGGCGGCGGCATCGTCGGCATCAACGCGGCGAAGATGGCGGCCGGCATGGGCGCCAAGGTCACCATCCTGGACCTCTCGCTCGAGCGGCTGCGCTACCTGTCCGACGTCATGCCCGCGAACTGCGTTCTGATCCACTCCAACCGCCACAACATCCTCGAGCAGATCGAAACAGCTGATCTCGTGGTGGGGGCGGTGCTCATCCCTGGCGCCAAGGCGCCGAAACTCATTCGGCGGGATGACCTGAAGTTGATGCAACCTGGCGCCGTAATCGTCGATGTAGCGATTGACCAAGGCGGCTGCGTCGAAACTATCCATGCGACCACGCATGAAAACCCGACGTACGTCGTCGACGGCATCATCCACTACGGCGTGGCGAACATGCCGGGTGGCGTACCGAGAACCTCCACGCTTGCCCTCACCAACGCGACGTTGCCGTACGCACTACAGCTGGCGAACAAGGGCTGGAAGCGGGCGCTCAAGGAAAACGCGGCGCTCCTTCGCGGCCTCAACATGACCGAAGGTCACGTTACTTATCCCGGCGTGGCTGAGGCGTTCGGCCTGCGTTACGAATCGGCTGAAGGTTTCGTCTCCTAAGTACCGCCGTCCCAATATCTTGAAGCGAGATGCGCTGGCCTTTCCTTAAAGCAGGGTCTCTTTTCCCCGCGAACGCGATCGGTGTCGACCTCGGCACGGCGAATACTCTCATCTATGTGAAGGGTGAGGGGATCGTTCTCAACGAGCCGTCCGTCGTTGCGATCGACCGCGAAACCAAGAAGATCAAAGGTGTCGGACTCGAGGCCAAGCGAATGTTAGGACGCACGCCGGAAGGCGTGATCGCCGTTCGCCCGATGAAGGACGGCGTCATCGCCGACTTCGACGTGACCGAGAAGATGCTGCGGTATTTCCTCACGCTCATCATCGAGAACCACGTCTTCAAGGTGAAACCCCGGGTCATCGTCTGTGTACCCTCTGGTATCACCGAAGTGGAGAAGCGTGCGGTGCGCGACTCGGCGCTGGGTGCCGGTGCCAAAGAAGTATTCATGGTTGCTGAGCCCATGGCCGCGGCAATCGGTGTCGGCCTCCCCGTCGAGACGCCGACCGGCAACATGGTCATCGACATCGGCGGTGGCACAACGGAGATCGCGGTCATCGCGCTCTCCGGCATTGTGAGCGATACGTCGATCCGCACCGGCGGCGACGAGCTCGATATTTCGATCGTGCAGTTCATGCGGAAGAACTACAACCTCCTCATCGGCGAGCCGACGGCGGAGCAAATCAAGATCAACATCGGCTCCGCGGCGCCCGTCGGCGAAGAGCGCGAGATGGAAGTGAAGGGACGCGACCTCGTCTCCGGCATTCCGAAGACGGTGCGCGTTCACTCGAGCGAGATTCGCGAAGCGATCCAGGAGCCGATTCAGCAGATCGTGGACGCTGTGCGTCGCGCGCTCGAGATCACGCCGCCGGAGCTGGCCAGCGACATCGTCGACCGGGGTATCGTGATGACTGGCGGCGGTGCATTGATTCGAGGGCTCGATCTCCTGCTCAGCCAGGAGACGAGCCTGCCAATTCACGTCGACGAGGATCCGCTCACGTGCGTCGTGCGCGGCACGGGCCGGATTCTCGACGATGAGGAGAAATACGCGTCGGTCCTCAGCTCGTGAGGTAAAGCGTTGGCGAACGCGGCACGACTTGGTAATCGCGTCGATGTCGGCCTGCTGGCCGGCTGCGTTGTGTTGTCGCTCATCATGGTCGTCCTCAAGGACGAGGATCGCGAACCGATAGCAAGTGGTTTGCGACGATCACTGGTGGCCCCATTGGTAGGCTTGCAGCGCGGCGCCGAGCGGTGGCGCAACGCCTGGGTCTCGAGCGAGCAGTACCAGACGACGATCGACTCGCTCTCGCTGCGCGGGGCGAACGCGCAGGCCATGCGCTCCGAGAATGACCAGCTGCGAAAGCTGGTCGGGCTCGGCTCGCGCCTCGAGTGGGGTTTCGTGCCGGCGGAGGCTCTGCACAGCACGGCGCAGAGCGAGGAGCTCGTCACGACGATCACGCTCACCGCGGGCAGCACCGCCGGAGTGAAGCGCTACAGCCCGGTCGTGGCGCCCGAGGGGATCGTGGGAATGATCCAGACCGCCGATCCCTCGATGAGCATCGCGATCTTGTACACGCACCCCGATTTTCACGCGAGCGCGATGTCGGCGGACGGCGCGGCGTTCGGAATCATTTATCCTCATAGCGCCGGCGTCACCCGTGGCGACGCGTACATGCTGGAGATGCGGGGTGTCCCGACCAAGGTCACGCTCAAACCCGGCGCGGCGATCTACACCGCCGGTCTGGGCGGCGTCTTCCCGCGTGGCATCACCATCGGAAACGTGGTCCAAGAGCTCAAGACCTCCGAAGTCTGGACCCGTACCTATCTCGTACGCCCCGCGGTGACACCGTCGAGGATCAACACCGTTCTCATTCTGAACGCCCAGCGCGTGACCCAGGGAACCGGCAACGTGTGGGGCGGTGCCGCGGTCAACGCTGATTCGGCCACGCGGCGCATCGCCGCGGCGGGCGATTCCATTGCTCGCCAAGCGGCGGCGCTCGAGGCGCAGGCGCGTGCGGCTGTCCTCGATTCGGTCCGTCGCGCGACGATCGACTCGGTCCGCCGATCGCTTGGCGCGTTCATTCCGCAAACGGACACGTCGCGCGCCACGGCACGGCCGACACGCGACTCACTCCGGCCCCCCCCTGATACCGCCAAGAAGCGACCATGAGTTGGACCGGTATGGCGCGGACCGTCATCGTCTGCGCGATCCTGATAGTGCTGCACTATACGCTGAGGCCGTTGCTCGCTTGGCGTGCTTCGGTCGATTTCTTGATCGTCGCGCTGCTGCTGGGCGCGGTTCGCATGCGCCCCGGCATGGGCGCGTTGTACGGCTTCGCGTTGGGCCTCCTCGCTGGTTCGCTCGATGTAGGCGGGTTCGGAGCCGCCGCGCTCGGCATGTCGCTCATCGGCTTCGGGGCGTCCTGGCTCAAGGCAGTGTTCTTCGCTGACAATCTCGCGCTGAACGGGTTCTTCCTGTTCATCGCCAAGTGGCTGTTCGATTTGATCTTCCTGCTGGTCGGCCACCGCGCGCATGGTGCCGAGCTTGCGATGCAGCTATTCGTGTGGTCGCCACTGTCGGCGGCCGTAACCGCGGTGGCCGGTGTGATCGCGCTGTCGATCCTTCGTCCACTCATGGAAATGCGCACCGCATGAGCTTCCATCCGAACGACGTCATCCGGCGTGGCCGAGCGGCGAGCGTCATCGTCTCTGGCGTCCTGATCTTCTTGCTGAGCGCGTTCTTCCGCGCGCAGGTGATCCGCAATCAGGAATCGCTCGTGCAGTCCGAGGAGAACCGACTGCGGCAGATTCCGACCGCGGCGCCGCGCGGCCGAATCCTCGACCGCAACAACAAGCCGATCGCCGAGAATGTCGTCGGCTATTCGGTCGCGCTGCTCGCGCAGCGCGAAGACACCTTGCGATCGACGCTCGATCGGCTCAAGACCGCGATCAATCTGACGCCCAGGCAGTATCAGGACGCGATCCGTCGCTTCCACCGCGATCCGACGCGTCCCACCGTGATCATCCAGGATGCGTCGCTCGATATCGTGGCGGTGCTCGAAGAGCACCACATGGACTTCCCGAGCCTGATCATCCAGTCGGCGCCAAAGCGGATTTATCCCAACGGCACGGCCGTCGGCGCGCTCGTCGGCTACATCTCGGAAATCAGCGAGAGCGAGCTCGCCAATCTTGCCAGTGCGGGCTACAAGCCGGGTCAGTTGATCGGTAAGCGCGGTCTCGAGAAGCAGTACGAGCAGGAATTACGCGGTCGCGAGGGCATTCAGTTCGTCGAGGTCGATGCCAAAAACCGAGTCGTGTCGACGGGACGCGCGCGCGACGCCATCACGCCGCAGGAAGGCCCGCCCCTCTATACGAACATCGATCTGGATCTGCAGGAGTACATGCACTCGCTCTTCGGCGACTCGTTGGCCGCGGGGGCGGTCGCGATGAATCCGAAGACCGGCGAGGTGCTCGCGCTCTACAGTTCACCGTCGATCGATCCGAATCGGTTCGTCGGCGGCGTAGCGGCGTCGTACTACGATTCTGTGCGAACGGACGCTCGGCAGCCCGAGTACAACAAGGTGACGCAGGCGACCCAGCCGCCCGGTTCGACGTTCAAGCTGGCGACGTCGGTGATGGCACTCGAGGACAGCCTCATCACGTTCGATTCGCACATGCCGCAGACGTGCAATGGCTTCTACTACTTCGGCAATCGCGCGTGGCGCTGCTGGCGCAAAGAAGGGCATGGAAGCTTGAACTTGTACAATGCGATCGCGCAATCGTGCGACGTCTACTTCTACCAGCTCGGACAGCGGCTCACCTTGAGCCGGTTGGTCGGCGGCGGAATCGCTCTCGGGTTCGACAAGAAAACAGGAATCGACATTCCTGAGGAGAACAAGCCGAGGTTTCCGACGAGTGTGCCCGACTACTTCAACCAGAAGTACGGTCCTCGCAACTGGACGCCCGGCTCGACGGAGCTCAACATGGCGATCGGCCAGGGCGAGAACGCGCAAACCGTGATCAACATGGCGCGTTTTTACAGCGCCCTCGCGACGGACGGCACCGAGCCGACGCCGATCATCAAGAAGGGAAATCCGAAGCTCACCAAGCGGATCACGCTCGCACCCGATCAGATCACGCAGCTTCGCAAGGCGATGATGGGCGTCGTTTCAGAGGGCGGCACCGCGGCCGGCGCGGCGATCAAAGGCGTGAAGATCGCCGGCAAGACGGGCACCGCCCAAACGATGCGCAACGACAAGAACGGCAAGCCGCTCTACTGGGCGTGGTTCGCCGGCATGGCGCCCGCCGAGGACCCGCAGATCGTCGTTGTCGTGATGGTCCCGAATGTAACCTTCGAGGGCGCGACGTCCGCGGGCTTCGCGACGAAGATCATCGCGCACTTCCTCCACACCCAGATCACGAACAAGATCGAGAACACGGGCTGATGCCGGTCACGCGGCGCATCAACGTCGACCTTCCGCTGCTGATCGTCGCAAGCTCGTTGACGATCTACGGCCTGGCAGTCGTCTTCTCGGCCGGCCAAACAGACGTCAAGACGATCGCGCAGGGCGCGTACCGGCTGCAGGCGATCTGGACGTGCATCGGCATTCTTGGAGCATTCGCCGTAAGCCGCGCGTCCGTGCGGCTGATCGAGTGGATGGCGCTCCCCGCCTACGCGTTCACACTCGTGCTTCTGGTCGCGCTGCTCGCCGGATTCGGGTCAGGCGCCGGCACGGCAACGAGCACGACGGGTTGGCTCACGATCGGTGGACACAGATTGGGGCAGCCCGCCGAGCTCGCGAAGCTCACCGTGGTGCTGATGCTGGCGCGAGTGCTCAGTCAAAACCGCATCGCGCCGAAGTCGATGATCGAGCTCTGGAAACCGCTGGCGGTCGCCGGGGTCCCGCTGGTCCTCATCATCGCGCAGGGCGACCTCGGCACCTCGATCGTCTTCGTCGGAATCTTCTTCGCGATGTTGTTCTGGGCCGGTGTCGAGTGGCAGCTCCTCCTGCTCCTTGCGAGCCCTGTGATCAGTCTGATCCTCAGCTTCGATTCACGGATTTGGGGTGCTTGGTTCTTGGCGCTGCTCGCGCTCATTCTGTGGTACAAGCCCTTCCTCGGCGAAGCTCTCGCGATCATCATCGCGAACGTGATGGCCGGCGTCGTGGCGCCGCTGCTTTGGGAACACCTCAAGCCCTATCGCCAGAATCGGCTCAAAGTGTTCCTCGATCCGTCGGTGGATCCGCGAGGCAGCGGCTATCACGTGATTCAATCGCGCGTGGCGATCGGTTCGGGCGGATGGTTCGGCCGTGGCTATTTGCACGGACCGCAGAAGCGGCTCGCGTTCCTCCCCGAGCAATACACCGACTTCATTTTCGCCGTCGTCGGCGAGGAGCTCGGGTTCATCGGCGTGATGGTAGCGCTGGCGCTCTTCCTGTTCCTCTTCCTGCGCGTCATTCGAATCTCCGAACGCGCCAACGATTCGTTCAGCAGCCTCGTCGCGTTCGGCCTCCTCGCGAGCTGGTTCACGCACGCCCTCGAGAACATCGGCATGACGCTCGGCCTCATGCCGATCACCGGCATCCCTTTGCCGTTCTTCAGCTACGGCGGCTCCTTCATGCTCGCCTGTTGGCTCTCGGTCGGCGTGCTCGCTCGCATTTCGAGTGAGGGTCGCGGAGGGATGGTGGGGGCGCTCAAGGTCTGAGGGCCGTCATCCTCCCGAGCGAAGCGAGTGGAGGATCTACTCTAACGCGTTCGTGGCTGCCGCCTACGCCGGGACAATAGATCCCCGGGCGCTTCGCGCCCGAGGAAGACAACTCCACTAGCCTCGCCTTGCCGGGCCCGCCAAATTGCGCTGATGGCATGGTGGACGAAGAAGGACAAGAAGCCCCGGCAGCCCAAACGCCAGCGCCTCGAGATTCCGCCGGACGTTTGGGAAAAGTGTGAGGCCTGCGGCCACACCGACATCCGGGAAAAGTTCGAGCGCAACCTGAACGTTTGCCCGAATTGCGACTACCATCGTCGGATTCGGGCAAGCGATTATTGCGCCCTACTCCTCGACGAGTCTTCGATGGAGGAAGTCGAGGTCGACCTGCGGTCCACCGACCCGCTCGGGTTCCCGGACTATCCTGCCCGCCTGAAGAAGGCGATCGCGAACGCCGGTGACACCGATGCGCTCCTCGCCTGCACGGGCACGCTCGACTCGCTTCCGGTCAATCTGGGCGTGATGGACTTCGCCTTCATGGGCGGCTCGATGGGCTCCGTCGTCGGGGAAAAGATCGCCCGCCTCGCCCAACGTTCGCTCGAGCGCAAATATCCGCTGATCGTCGTCTCGGCGTCCGGCGGCGCCCGCATGCAAGAGGGCGTGCTGTCGCTCATGCAGATGGCCAAGGTCTCCGCGGTGCTCGCCCAGATCGCCGAGCGGCGCATTCCCTATATCTCGATTCTCACCAATCCGACGACCGGTGGCGTGAGCGCGAGCTATGCAATGCTCGGTGACGCCATTCTCGCCGAACCTGGCGCCGTGATTGGGTTCGCCGGTCCGCGGGTCATCAAACAGACGCTCGGTCAGGACCTGCCCGAAGGGTTTCAGACGTCCGAGTTTCTGCTCGAGCACGGAATGCTCGACTGCGTCTCGCACCGCCGGAACCTCAAGCGCACCGTGAGCCAGCTCCTGCGCCACATGTCGGGCCGCCCGGCGGCGACGGGGTGGAGCTCTCCCTGACCGCGCAGCCCGCGCTCACCGGTTATCGGGAAGCGCTCGACTACCTCTTCGCGCGCACGACCGGCGGGTTCAAGTTCGGCCTCGAGCGGACGCGCGAGCTGCTCGTGCGCCTCGGTAACCCTGAAGCTCGGTATCCGTCGTTGCACGTCGCGGGGACAAACGGGAAGGGAAGCAGCGTCGCGACGATGGCGGCAGTGCTCGCCGCCGCCGGCCGAAGGGTGGCGACGTACACGTCGCCACATCTCATAGACTTCCGAGAGCGGATGGTCGTCGACGGGCAGATGATTCCGGCCGACGACGTCGTGTCATTCATCTCGCGCTACACGCCTCTCGTCGAAGAGATCGGCGCCAGCTTCTTCGAGGCGACGACGGCGATGGCGTTCGACTACTTTGCCCGCGCCGGGGCCGACGTGGCGGTGATCGAGGCGGGGTTGGGCGGCCGACTCGATTCGACGAACGTGCTCGACCCGATTGTCGCTGGCGTGACGTCGATCGGTCTGGATCACACGGAGTATCTCGGATCGACGCTCGATGAGATCGCGCGCGAGAAGGCAGGCATCTTCAAGCCGGGGCGCGCCGCGGTGATCGGCGAGACGAATCCGCGGATTCGCGTGCTCCTCGCGCGCCATGCCGAGCAACACGGGGCTTCCAGCGTGCGGCTGTCGACCGAGGAAGTTCGTTTGGAGAATGTCGACGTCGGGGCGTCAGGCACCGTGTGTGAAGTCGAATGGAAAGGGCAGCGTCTTCGCCTCACAACACCGCTCGCCGGCCGGCATCAGGCGGCAAACCTCGCCTTCGCCATGACAATGCTCGACGCCGCGGGACCGCCCTTCTCAGCGTCCGCGGAGTCGTGGGCCGCCGCGCTCCCGACAGTTCGCATTCCGGGCCGCTTCCAGCGAGCGGGCCGCTTCATCCTCGACGTCGCGCACAATCCGGCGGGGGTCGAGGTGCTCGTGCAGACGATGCGTTCGGTTGCTCCGCCGGAACCGATCGTCGTGCTGCTTTGTGTCCTGCGCGACAAGGATTGGCGGGAGATGATTCGCGTGCTGTCCGGCGTCGCGGCGCGCTTCGTCCTGACGATGGCGCCGACCGCGCCCGCGAGCCGAGCATGGGATCTCGACGAGGCGGCGGCGTTCGCGCGCGACACGGGCCGCGAGGTCGATACGGTGCCCGATTTTCGCGAGGCGATCGCTCGCGCCGAAACAGGCGCTGGGTCGGTACTCGTCACGGGCTCATTTCACACCGTCGGCGACGCGATGTCGCTGTTGCCGCTCGCGACAAAGCCCGGATAACTTTGTTCATGGCCCAGGGCTCCCTCCCGGGATTTCGTGACTTCTATCCGGAACAGTTCGCCGAACGCGCCCACGTGATGAACGTGTGGCGCGACGTGGCGCGCCGCTTCGCGTTTGCCGAATACGACGGGCCACCCCTCGAGCCGCTCGAGCTCTACACCAAGAAGAGTGGAGACGAGATCGTCGGTCAGCTCTACAACTTCACCGACAAGGGCGGCCGCGACATCGCGCTTCGTCCCGAGATGACGCCGACGTTGGCGCGCATGGCCGCGGCCAAGGCCGCCGCCCTGCGCAAGCCGATCCGCTGGTTCTCGACGCCGCAGCTCTTCCGCTATGAGCGCCAGCAACGGGGGCGTCTTCGCGAACACTTTCAGCTGAACGTCGACATCATCGGCGAGGCGGACGTCACCGCCGACGCGGAATTGCTTGCCGTCGCCATCGAGGTGATGCGGGGCTGCGGCCTCTCAGCGCACGACGTTCGCGCGCGCGTCTCCGATCGGCGCTTGCTGCACGCAATCCTTGGCGCGCTTGGCGTCGCCGACGAACGACACGCGGCAGTGTTCGGCGTCGTGGACAAAGTCCATCGTCAGCCGGCCGACGTGTCACGCGAGAAGCTGACGGCGGCGGGGATGCCCAGCGCCGCGATCGACGATTTCATGAGCCTCATGAAGGAGGCGACGCTCGACGAGCTCGATCGCCGCTTCGGCGAGTCGACTGCCGTCAAGGCGTCAATCGACGAGTTCCGCCGATACTTCGCGTGTCTCGAGGGCCTCGGCGTTCTCGAGTGGGTGACGATCGACCTGACGATCGTTCGCGGATTGGCGTACTACACCGGAATCGTCTTCGAGCTGTTCGACGCCAAGGGCGAGCTTCGCGCCATCTGCGGAGGCGGCCGATACGACACGCTCCTCGAATCACTCGGCGGCGTTGATCTCCCGGCACTCGGCTTCGGGATGGGGGACGTCGTGCTCACGGAGCTGCTCCGCGAGCGCGGCCTCCTGCCGAGCGTAGCGCCACACCCGCAGGTGTGGGTCGCGGCAGAGGCACCGTCGCAGCAGAGCGACGTGCGCCGCGCCGCAACCGCTTTGCGGCGCATCGGCGTGAGCGTGGAGTACGCGCTGCGCGATCAACCCCTCATGAAGCAGGTGCGATCGGCGAAAGCCGCCGGCGCGGAATGGGTGTTGACGCTACACCTGCCCGGCCGCGCCGAGGCGCCTCCGGAACCACACAGCTGGAAGCCCGACGCACCGCCGGATTGGAATCGAGCGATCACCGAGATTGGTCTCTAAGGCAACTGACTCAACCAATGGCAGACGACAAAAAGCTGACGACCCGCGAAGCCGACTTCAGCGCCTGGTACAACGAGGTGGTGCTGCGCGCCGAACTGGCCGACTACTCGCCGGTGCGCGGCTGTATGGTGATCCGCCCCAACGGCTACGGCATCTGGGAGCGGATGCAGCGCGCGCTCGACGACATGTTCAAGGCGACGGGCCACCAGAACGCGTACTTCCCCCTCTTCATCCCGGAAAGCTTCCTCCATAAGGAAGCGGAGCATGTCGAAGGCTTCGCGCCGGAGACGGCCGTCGTGACGCACGGTGGCGGCAAGAAGCTCGAGGAGCCGTTGATCGTTCGCCCGACGTCGGAGACGATCATCTACTCGATGTTCGCGAAATGGGTGCAGAGCTACCGCGACCTCCCGCTGCTCATCAACCAGTGGGCGAACGTCGTTCGGTGGGAGATGCGCACGCGCCTCTTTTTGCGCACGCTCGAGTTCCTCTGGCAGGAGGGGCACACCGCGCACGTCACGCATGACGAGGCGGAGGAAGAGGCGCGCCGAATGCTCGGCGTGTACAGCGACTTCATGGAAGGCCACATGGCCATGCCCGTCATCACGGGCCTGAAGACCAACGCCGAGAAGTTCGCCGGCGCGCTGCGCACGTATTCCTGTGAAGCAATGATGCAGGACAACAAAGCGCTGCAGGCGGGGACGTCGCACAACCTCGGTCAGAATTTCGCCAAGGCGTTCGATCTCAAGTTCCAGGCGGAGCACGGTGGACAGGAGTTCGCCTGGAACACCAGCTGGGGCGTGTCCACGCGGCTCGTCGGCGGACTGGTGATGACGCACAGCGACGACAACGGGCTCCGCATCCCGCCGCTGCTCGCGCCGATCGAGCTCGTGATCGTGCCGATCTACAAGAGCGACGAAGAACGCGACAAGATGTTGGACGCCGCCGATCGCGTGATGCAGAAGCTGCTCGATTGGGAGCGGCGAGATCCCGGCCGTTTGCGCGTACACATCGACGATCGCGAAGGGATCAAGCCCGGTGCCAAGTACTACGAGTGGGAGCTGCGAGGCATCCCGCTGCGCATGGAGCTCGGGCCCCGCGACCTCGAGAAGAATCAGGCCGTGCTCGTTCGACGCGACAGCCGCGAGAAGCGGCCTGTGTCGCTCGATACGATCGGTGAGGACGTCGCCGAGCTGTTGATGCGCATCCAGGACGATATGCTCATCGCCGCCCGCGAGCGGCGCGAGCATAACAGCATCCGTCATCGCATCAGCTACGACGACTTCAAGGAATTGATGAATGGCAAAGGCGGCTTCGTGTACGCTGGGTGGTGCGGGAGCGCGACCTGCGAAACGGAGATCAAGGACGAAACCAAGGCGACGATTCGCGTGCTTCCCGACGAGGAGTTCCGGTCGGCCGAGGCGCCGGCCACCTGCTTGAAGTGCGGGCGTGCGGCGAGCGCCGAGGCTGTATGGGCCAAGGCGTACTGAGCACCGGCTTCACTCGCGTCGATGGCGTCCTCTATTGCGAGGGCGTCTCGCTCGAGCTGATCGCGAGTGAAGTCGGCACGCCCGTGTACGTGTACAGCGCCGAAACCATTCGCGATCGATATCGGCGGCTGGATCGCATCCTGTCACCGGTTCCACATCGAATCCACTACACGCTCAAGGCGAACTCCAGTCGTGGCGTGCTTGCGGTGCTCAAGGATCTCGGCGCCGGCGTCGACGTCGTTTCGGGCGGCGAGCTCCAACGCGCGCTGCTCGCCGGGTTCGCGCCGTCGGACATCATCTTCGGCGGCGTGGGCAAGACGAGGCGCGAGCTCGCCGAGGCCCTCGACGCGGGCATCCTGCTGATCAACGCCGAGAGCGAGGCGGAGATCCGCCTCATCGATGCGCTGGCCGGAGAGCGCGAGATTCGCGCGCCGGTTTCCATTCGGGTGAACCCGGAGATCACGCTCGACGCGCCGCATGACTACATCAAGACGGGCGGCAAGGGGCACAAGTTCGGCGTACCGTTCGACGACGCCGTTCACGTGGCGGAGGTCGCGGCGGGCCTGAACCACGTCGACCTCGTCGGCCTGGACATGCACCTGGGTTCGCAGTTGTCACGAATCGATCCATACCGCGAAGGCACGGAGCGTCTGGCCTCGATCTTCGCGGAGCTGACGAAGCGGGGCATCGATTCATTGCGCTATCTCGATATCGGCGGCGGCCTCGGAGTGCGCTACGACACCGAGCAGCCACCGGATCTGCAGCGTTTCGCCGCGGCGATTCTTCCGACGGTAACAGCCACCGGACTCCAGCTGATCATGGAGCCGGGTCGTTTCATCGTCGGCAACGCGGGCGCCCTCGTCGGGCGTGTGCTCTATCGCAAGCACAGTGGTGGGAAGGACTACGTCATCGTGGACACGGGCATGACCGAGTTGCTTCGCCCGTCGCATTACGGTGCCTTTCACCGAATCTCGGCCATGCGCGACCGTGGCGACGCGCGACAGGTCGACGTGGTCGGCCCGGTTTGTGAGAGCGGTGACTTTCTGGCCCTCGATCGAGAGTTGGATGACGTTCAGCCGGGCGACTACATCGTCGTCGCCGACACCGGAGCGTACGGATACGTGATGGCATCGAACTACAACAGCAGGTTGCGGCCGGCCGAGGTCATGGTGGATGGCGACCGCTTCGCCGTCATCACGGCGCGCGAGTCGCTTGCTGATCTGACGCGGCTCGAAGTCGACGCGCCCGAGTGGCACGTCGCGGCGGCGACCATCGACGGGGGAGGGCGCTGATGCGCGTCGGTCTCATCGCCGATTCACACGATCGCGTGCCGGCGATCGCCGATCTCGTCGCCCAGATTCAGGCGGCGGGAGTCGGGATGATCCTTCATGCCGGCGACTATTGCTCCCCGTTCTCCCTCAAGCCGCTCGAGGACGCCCACCTTTCGTGGGCCGGTGTCTTCGGACGCAACGACGGCGATCCTCAGGGGCTCGTCTCACGCGCCCAGTCGGCGATCGGCGCCGAGCTGTTCGAGTCGCCGCACAGCTTCGATCTTGGCGGGCATCGGATTCTGCTCGTGCACGACCTGGGGGACGTTTCGGCACGCTCGATTGCGTCGCACGAAGTGGTCATTCATGGCCACACGCACCAGCAGGAAATGAAGACCCGCGGCGAGAGCTTGATCGTGAATCCGGGGGAGGCGTGCGGTTGGTTGTATGGGTCCCCCTCGGCGGCCATCCTCGACCTCGACGCGATGCGCGTCGAGTTCCTCTCGCTGTCCGGGCCGCAGTGGAAATATTAGATGTCGTGAATGCTGTTATTGGCATGTGGGAACGTAAACTAACGTTGACTAAGGCGTATTCGTGAACTCGCGCGTTTTAATCATAGATTATGGTTCGCAGTTCACTCAACTGATTGCGCGGCGTGTGCGGGAAGCCCGCGTGTACTCGGAGATCCACCCGCCGACCCGGTCGCTCGAGTGGATCCGCGCGTGGCAGCCGACGGGCATCATCCTGAGTGGCGGGCCGAACTCGGTGTACGAGGACGGCGCCCCGACCGCCGACCCCGCGCTGTTCGACGTCGCGCCGATCCTCGCCATCTGTTACGGGATGCAGCTCGTCGCGCATCTGACCGGCGGATCGGTGATCGGCGCCGGCCGACGCGAATACGGACGAGCCGATGTCACGGTCGATGAAACCTGCGGCTTGTTCGAGGGCTTCGACCCGGGCGAGTCGATGCCCGTCTGGATGAGTCATGGCGATCACGTCGACGCGCCTCCCGCCGGCTACGTCGTCACGGCCTCGAGCGCGAGCGTCGCCATCGCCGCCATGCGCCACCGCGAGCGACCGATTCACTGCGTCCAGTTTCACCCCGAGGTCGCGCATACGCCCCGCGGTGGAGAGCTCATCGCCAACTTCTTGTTCCGCGTCTGCCACGCCGAACCGAGTTGGACGCCCGGAGCCTTCGTCGACAGCGAGGTCGAGAAGATCCGCGCGCTGGTCGGTTCGTCGCGTGTGATTTGCGGGCTGTCGGGCGGCGTCGACTCGTCCGTCGCCGCGGCGCTGGTCCACCGGGCGATCGGGGATCAACTCACCTGCGTCTTCGTCGACACCGGCCTTTTACGGCTGCACGAGCGTGAGCAGGTCGAGCGCACCTTCAAGGCGAGCCTCGGCATTCGTCTCGTCACGATCGACGCGTCGCGCCGCTTTCTCGACGCACTCGCCGGTGTCGAAGAGCCGGAGAAGAAGCGAACGATCATCGGTCACACCTTCATCGACACGTTCGAAGAGGCGACGGAAACGTTGCGGCGGGAGCACGCCACGCGTGACGAGGCGGACGGCGATTACGACTTTCTCGTTCAGGGCACGCTGTATCCCGACGTCATCGAGTCGTTCTCGCCGCGCGGCGGCCCGTCGCAGACGATCAAGACCCATCACAACGTCGGTGGACTCAAGCCGGGAATGAAGTTCAAGCTCATCGAGCCGCTGCGCGAGCTATTCAAGGACGAGGTGCGCAATGTCGGCCGTGAGCTGGGCTTGCCCGAGGAGATGGTCGGCCGGCATCCGTTCCCCGGACCTGGGCTCGGAATTCGAGTGCTCGGACCGATCGACGAAGCATCACTCGACGTGTTGCGTCGCGCCGACGCGATCTACCTCGAGGAGATTCGCAACGCCGGCCTGTACGACGAGATCTGGCAGGCGTTCGCCGTGCTGCTTCCCGTACGCAGCGTCGGTGTGATGGGCGACTACCGAACGTACGAGAACGTCGTCGCACTCCGCGCCGTGACGAGCACCGACGGAATGACGGCGGATTGGTTCCCCTTTCCGCACGAGGTGCTCGGCCGAATCTCCAGCCGGATCATCAACCAGGTCCGCGGCGTCAACCGTGTCGTCTACGACGTGAGCTCAAAGCCGCCCGCGACGATCGAGTGGGAGTAGCGACGGCTACACGCCCTTTTCTTCGAGCAGCGCGAGGAACTGTTTCGGCTCGGTGAGCGCAAGAAGGCGGCTCGGCACGTCGGACTCTTTGCTGAATTGCGCGATCTTGCCGAGGACCGGGAGGTACTGGTTCGAGACCTCGAGCGGCGGCGCCACGATCAGGAAAAAGAAGTGAACCGGCTTCTCGTCGATCGCCTTGAAGTCGACACCATCCTTCTTCCGACCGAAGGCGACGCGCAGCTTGTTCACGACCAGCGACCGACAGTGCGGGATGGCGATGCCCCGACCGATCCCCGTCGAGCCAAGATTTTCGCGTCGCTTGAGCATCTTGAACAACATGCCTTCCGACTTTTCGTCGAGCTTGAGCAGGCTGATCAACTCGCGCAGCACGTCATCCTTGGTGGTGCCGGCCAAGTCGAGCTTGATTGCGTCTTCACTGAAGAACTCGCGCAGTTCCATCGTCTTCCGTTTGTAGGTGCTCGGTCGAGCGGGTGAACCAGCGAAGTTATCCAGGGCCGGAAGATGTGTCAAATGCTGATGTTGCTTGGACTTCTGCGTTCTCTTAACTTGAAGGAATGAAACGCTTTCCGTTTCAGCTCGGTTTCGACGTCCCACTCTACCTGGCCCCGATGGCCGGCGTATCGGAGTCGCCCTTCCGGCGACTCTGTCGTCGCTTTGGAGCGGACGTGGTCGTCACCGAGTTTCTCTCGGCCGAGGGCATTCGGCGGGAGAACCAAGCGACGATCAGCAAGCTTCGCTTCGGGCCCGACGAGCGCCCGATCGGCGTCCAGATCTTCGGCGCCGACCCGGTCGCGATGGGAGAGGCCGCGGCGTTCGTGACCGACGTGTTCGCGCCGGAGTTCATCGACATCAACTTCGGTTGCCCGGTCAAGAAGGTCGTGAAACGGAACGGCGGGTCGGGCTGCCTGAAAGACCTCAGCCTCGTCGAGTCGGTAATTCGCGCGGTCTCGCGCAGCACGTCGCTGCCGGTGACGTGCAAGATCCGAAGCGGCTGGAACGAAGAGATGCGCGATCCCGTGACGATCGCGCTCCGCTGCCGGGACGCGGGAGCTCGGGTGCTGACGCTCCATCCGCGAACGCGCACGCAGATGTACACGGGCGCCGCCCGCTGGGAGGAGATCGCGGCGGTCGTGCAGGCGTTGGACATCCCCGTACTCGGCAACGGCGACATCAAGACGCCGCTCGATGCGGTGCGCATGTACAGGGAAACAGGTTGCGCCGGCGTCATGATCGCGCGCGGATCGTTCGGTCAACCGTGGATCTTCGACCAGACACGGGACTTGCTCGAGGGCCGTCCGATGCGTCCCGATCCGAGCATCGAGGATCGCTTCGCGACCGCGCTCGATCACGCGCGCATGGCCGCCGACTACGAGCCCGATCGTCGCGGGGCCGCGATCGAATTTCGGAAGCACCTGGGGTGGTATGTGAAAGGACTGCCCGGATCGGCCGATCTTCGGAAGCGGCTGCACGCGGTGATGGCGCTCGGCGAAGTGGAAGGGATCTTCGCCGAGTATCTGGCATCGCGCGATCGGTATCTGTCGGACGCCGTCGAGACCGACGAGGAGCCGCTCGAAATCGCTGAAGTATGAGGCGGGATCGCGTCCGCTCGCTGCTCGAGAGCGTGGCTGACGGTTCGGTGGCCGTAGACGCCGCCCTCAATTCGCTGGCCCTCGAGCCGGTCGAATCACTCGGCTTCGCGACGATCGATCACCACCGGGCGCTTCGCCAGGGCTTTCCCGAAGTCATTTACGGGGAGGGGAAGACCCCCGAGCAGATTCGCGAGATCGCCACACACATCGTCGCTCGGGGCGACGGAGTGCTTGTCACGCGTATTTCAGAGGATGTCGCCGAGACACTGCGGCGAAGCTTTCCGGGTGTCGAGCTCAATGCCGTGGCGCGCACCGCGCACGTTGCCGGCCGGGAGCCGGTTCTGCGAGGGACTGGAACGGTGGCGGTAGTGACCGCGGGTACGAGCGATTTGCCGGTCGCCGAGGAGGCGTCGGTGACGCTGGCGGCGCTGGGAGACTGTGTCGCACGCATCACGGATGTCGGTGTCGCCGGAATCCATCGCGTCCTGGCGAAGCGGAGCGAGTTGCTGGGCGCATCGGTGGTGATTGTCGTCGCCGGAATGGATGGGGCGCTGCCGTCGGTGATCGGTGGCTTGGTCCGGGTTCCGGTGATTGCGGTGCCGACGAGTGTCGGGTACGGGGCGTCGTTCAAGGGGTTGGCGGCGCTGCTCACGATGCTGAACAGCTGCGCGGCAGGGGTGACGGTGGTGAATATCGACAACGGCTTTGGGGCCGCTGTCGCGGCGTCGCGCATTACGCATTCGGGGGACTAATCGCGGATGGCGCCGGGTGGGGCTCTGGAGGTCTCTGGTCTCTGGTCTGAGGTCTCAGGTGAAGCAGCGCGGTAGAATCCGCTTGATGTTGGGCCTGTAAAACACGCTGGAGCAACGTGTTATTCCGCCGCCTGATGCCGCTATTTCCGATTGATTTCCGGGCGGGAGTCGCTAGATTGAGGACTACGGGGGCGACTGGCTTCGACGGGGTAAGTGAAGCCGTGGCTGCGTGCCCAGGTCGTGGGGATCCTGGTAAAACACTCCGCAAAAATCCAACTGCGAACAACAACTTCGCCCTTGCCGCCTAACTTCGGTTAAGCCTGCAAGTGCCTGAGAGGAAGCCCGCCCGGGGCGGCTTTTCAGGTATCGGAAATCCGGGATAGCTGGCTCGACCGCCTCCGGCGGGTCGGCGAAATCAAGGAGGCTTATCCGCGAGTGGGTCGTTCGCCAACCA
>DATMHK010000346.1:0-6302 GCA_035554995.1 Gemmatimonadaceae bacterium | reverse complement strand
GGATCTGTTGCGCGAGGGCCATGGACGGTAACAGAACCATCGTCGTTACAAGGCCGAGTCGCCGAGCCGCCATGCGCCCGCAAGCGGGCACCCGGCCAAGTCGCCGAGTCGTCACATCCGGATCCTCGTCTCGCGCTGGCGGAAAAAGCGGAGCAGCGGCTCCATGGTTCCTTTGTCCGTCGCGACCGGGATCTCGTCGATCGCGAGGCGTCGCAGCAGATGCCGACGCTTGCTTGCTTCGTCGGCGACGCGAACATCGAACGCCTTGCGGACGACGGGATTGCTCGTGTCGACGTCGAGCGTTGCGCCCGTTTCCGGATCGACGAGGCGGACGAGACCAATGTCCGGCAGGACTCGCTCGCTCGGATCTTCGACCGTCACGGCGACGAGATCGTGCCGCTGTGCGAGGAGCTTCATCGGACGCTCGATGTCGGCGCCGAGAAAGTCAGAGACGAGAAAGATGATCGCCTTGTGGGCGAGCATCTTGTTCAGATACTCGGTCGCGCCGCCGATGTCGGTGCCGCGCCCCGTCGGCTCGAACGCGAGGATGTCGCGGATGAGGCGGAGCGCGTGCCGTCGTCCCTTGCGCGGCGGCACGACGTGCTCGATGCGATCGGTGAACATCAACCCGCCCACCCGATCGTTGTTGCGAATGGCGCACATCGCCAGCACCGCGGCCAACTCGGACGCCACTTCGCTCTTGAAGCGTCGTCGCGTCCCGAATCGCTCGGAGCCTGACACGTCGACGGCGAGCATCACCGTCAGCTCACGCTCCTCGATGTAGCGCTTGACGTACGGCCGCTGCATGCGCGCTGTGACGTTCCAATCGATGCTCCGCACCTCGTCGCCCGCCTGATACTCGCGCACCTCGGCGAACTCCATCCCTTGCCCCTTGAACACCGAGCGGTACTCGCCGGTGAAGAGCGAGTTCACCAATCCGCGTGTGCGCAGCTCGAGGAGCTTGACCTGCTTGAGGATTTCGGGCGGTACGGATGGGGATGTGGAGGATGGGCGGTGGGCGATGGGCGATGGACGACTCGCCTCACCGCGTTTCGATCCCTTGCGGCGCAGAAATCCAAACATGGGGCTCATCGCCCACCGCCGACCGCCCACCGCCCACCGCCCATGATCACGGACTCTCGATCTTGGCCAAAACGCGCGTCACGATGTTGTCGCTCGTCACGTCCTCGGCCTCGGCCTCGTACGTCGTGAGCACGCGATGACGGAGCACGTCGGGGGCGATCGCCTTTACGTCGTCCGGCGTCACGAACGCGCGGCCGCGCAGGAACGCGTGCGCACGCGACGCCTGGGCCAGTGAGATTGTCGCGCGCGGACTCGCACCGAACTCGATCAGCGGTGCCAAGTCGGCCAAACCCGCCGCCGCCGGCTCGCGCGTCGCGTGTACGATGTCGACGATGTAGTCCATGATCCGCTCGTCCATGTACAGCTCGGTGATCCGGTGCCGCGCCTCGAGGATCTGCTGCGGCTGCGCGACGGCATCGATCTCGATCGGCTCGCCGCCGGCCATGCGTCGCATGATCTCTTTCTCTTCATCGCGTGACGGATATCCGACACGCAACTTGAGCATGAACCGGTCGACCTGCGCTTCGGGAAGCGGATAGGTGCCTTCCTGCTCGATCGGGTTCTGCGTCGCCAGCACGAGAAACGGCTCCTCGAGCTTGAACGTCGTCCCGCCGATCGTGACCTGCTTCTCCTGCATCGCCTCGAGCAGCGCCGCCTGCACCTTCGCCGGCGCGCGGTTGATCTCGTCGGCGAGAAGGATGTTGGCGAAGATCGGTCCCTGCTTCACCGAGAATTTTCCGGTTGATTGATCGTACACCTGCGTTCCGACTACGTCGGCAGGCAACAAATCCGGAGTGAATTGAATGCGGTGGAAGGTCGTGTGGATCGTCTCGGCGAGGGTGCGGACCGTCAGCGTTTTCGCCAGTCCGGGCACGCCCTCGAGCAGCACGTGGCCGCCGGTGAGAAGACTGATGAGAAGTCGGTCAATCATGTATTCCTGACCGACGACGCGCCGCGAGACCTGGCGCGCGACATCCTGGACGAGACGGGAATCAGCCGCCGTCGTGACTTGAGTAGAAGTAGCCAAAGTGCCGTAGGTGTGAAGTGTCGAACTCGCCTTCGCTGCCCTTCAAACTTGCAATGTCGGGACCGCTCAGCCGCCCTCCCTCCAGCGCCTCGTACCCCGCGCTTACAGGTCGGTGCCCATCACCTTCGTCCTACGTCTCGGCTACTCGGCCGAGTGGCCGAGAAGCCGAGAAGCCGAGAAGCCGAGCAGCCAATTCAGCCCAACGCCTCGATCGACGCCAGCTCGCTCGCCGAGAGTGGCCGTGACTTCCCTTCAGGAAGATCGCCAAGCTCGATCGGTCCGAACCGGGTGCGAATCAGACGCTCGACGCCGAGTCCGACGGCCGTACAGAGACGTCGGACTTCACGCTTCCGCCCCTCCGTAATCGTAACCTCGAACTCCCAGCGGTCGCGGCCAAGCTTGCGGGCCTCCACGCGCTTGGGACGAACGGGACCATCGTCAAGCATCACGCCGCTACGGGCAATTTCGACCGCCTCGTCGGCCTTTCCTGTGACGATCGCCACATACGTGCGCTCGATCTCCCCTCTCGGGTGGGCCAGGCGATTCGCGGCCGCCCCATCGGTCGTCAGGAGCAGCAGTCCTTCCGTGAGATAGTCGAGGCGTCCCACATAGGTCAGACCGGGCACCTTCGACACCAGGTCGAACACGGTTCGCCGCCCGTCCGGATCGGAGCGGGTCGTCATCACACCGGCGGGCTTGTTCAGCATGAGCCAAACCGCCGCGCGCGGTTTGGAGACGGCCTTGCCGTCCACCAGAATCCGATCGCGCTCGGGATCGACGACCTGGCCGGTTTGCGCGACGGTCCCGTTCACGGTGACGCGACCGGCGGCGACCAGCTCCTCGGCCTTTCGTCTCGACGCGACCCCCGCGCGCGCGAGCGCGCGTTGGATCCGCATCGGCTCGGGCATCAGTCGCTGACGGCTGCCGCGGGTTCGATCTCGACCGGTCGCTCCGGCACACGCAGCGCGATCGCCAGTTCGTCGGCGCGCGGCAGCTCTTCGAGATGTCTCAAGCCGAAATACTCGAGGAAGACGGGCGTCGTGCCATAGAGCAGCGGCCGGCCCAGTCCTTCCGCCCGGCCGACGACGTCGATCAGTCCGCGCTCGTGCAGCGACTTGAGCACGCTGCCGACCGACACGCCGCGAATCTCCTCGATCTCGGCGCGGCTGATCGGCTGACGGTACGCGATGATCGCGAGCGTCTCGAGTGACGCGCCGGAGAGCCGCGCCGGTCGCGACGCGAGCTGCGCGCGCTCGATGGCCTCCGTGTACTCGGCGCGCGTCAGGATTTGCCAGCCGCCGCCGATCTCTATGAGCTCGACGCCGTGTCCATCGACGTCATAGTGCTCGCGCAGCTCGTCGAGCGCGGACTGGAGCTCGGCTTTCGACGCCTCGGGTTCGAGCGTCGCCAGCTCCTCGGTCGCGATCGGTCGTGCGCTCGCGAAGAGCGCCGCTTCAAGCAGCTTCGCTAGCGGTGTCACGGGTGATTTCCACGTCTGCAAAAGGTTTTGGCTGGGCCACGCGCAGCTCGCCCAACTTCGCGAGCTCGAGAAGCCCCAACAGGGTCGAGAGGATCTGCCACGGCTCCGCATCCCCAGCCAGAATCTCCGTCCATAGGATGCGTGCGCGCAGGGTGAGCACGGAGCGAATCGTCGCGATAGCGCCCGGCACGTCGAGCGAGCGCGGGATGACTTCGTGCATGTGCGGCTGCTTCGCGGCGCGCAGCACGCGATCCACCGCGGACAACAGCTCGGCGAGCGACAATGCCAGCGGCGCTTGCGGCGGCTCGGGCGACGCCGGGATGTACGCGCGCGCGAACTGATTGCGCCGTTCCTCGCCGCGACGCTCGAGGATGTCCACGACCTCGCGCATTTGTTGATACTCGAGCAGGCGTCGTACGAGCTCGCCCCGCGGATCCTCCCACTGCTCTTCGTCGCCCCGTGGCAGGAGCATCTGCGCCTTGATGCGAATGAGGCGCGCCGCCATCTCGAGATACTCCGCCGCCTCGTTCAAGCCGAGCGTTCGGATGCGCATCACGAACTGCTCGCAGATGCGCGCGATCGGGATGTCGTAGATGTCGACCTGCTCCTCGCGGATCAGCGTGAGCAGGAGGTCGAGCGGCCCGGAGAAGGCGGTCAGCTCGACGACGAAGCCCGACTCCGATGTCCCCGCGGCCCCCCCGCCGCCGGCGCCGTTTCCGTTTCCGTCGGCAAAGTACGTGGAGGAGAGCGCTGTCGCGGCGTGCGCTGTTACATCAGCCATTGCCTGAGCGATGGAAGTGAGAACGGCTCCGCCCATCCGAAAAGGAGCCCGCCAAAGGCGAGCGCCGGCGTCATCCAGATGTACAGGATCCGGCTACCGAAACCGAGGAGCAGGATGAGAATGACGATACCGTACCGACCGAGTTGTTGGTAGCGCACCGCGAGCGACGTCGGCAGCAGGTACTTCATGACGTGCGATCCGTCGAGCGGCGGGATCGGGATCAGGTTGAACGCGACGAGCACGAGATTGAGTCGCAGCGCATTGAACATCATCGCTTGCAGAATCGCCAGCGTCGGCTCGGCCGGCGCCGCGCTGCGCCCGATCAACCCGATGAGGACGAACAGGATCATCGAGATGATGGCGATGACGAGATTCGTCGCCACCCCCGCGAGCGAGACGATGATGTCGCCGCGCTTGTAGTTCCGGTAATTCCGCGGATTTACCGGCACCGGCTTGGCGCCACCGAGGACAACCGCGCCCTTCGTCGTATAGAAAAGGAGCGCCGGAAGCAGCACCGTCATGAACGGATCGATGTGCTTGATCGGGTTCCACGTGAGACGCCCGAGGCTCAGGGCGGTGGTGTCGCCCTGCTTGAGGGCCGCATAGCCGTGGGCGTATTCGTGAGCGATGACCGAGAACAACAGCACCGGCACGAACAGCAGAACGTCCTGGATATGCAACGTCGGTGCGGCGGGGAGGGTTGGTGAGCGGAACCGCGCGTAAGCTAGTGATGGAGCCAGTGAGTGTCAAAGCATTATCATGCCTTGACTTTGGCCTCCTCGAACTCTAGGTTCATCCCTTCCCAAAGTCCGACTCATTACGCTCGTTTGGAGACGCTTTTCAGTGCCGAATATCGCATCCGCCAAGAAGAACATGCGCAAGTCGCGCGCGGCGACCGTGCGCAACCGTGCGCAACGTTCCGCCCTGCGGACTGCGCTCAAGAGAGCACAGGCGTCCGACGCGACGCCCGCCAACAAGCTGGCCGCGGTCAAGCTCCTCGATCGCGCCGCACGGAAGGGGCTGATTCACAAGAATACAGCGGCCCGACGTAAGAGCCAGTTGACGAGAGCTCGTTAGCTGTCATCCTCCGGTCGCGAAGCGACTGGAGGATCTACTATCCGTGACTGTTACCGGATAAGGGACAATCGATCCTCCGCTTCGCCGAGGATGACGTTCAGAGCGCCGCGAGTTCAGCTCCGCACCGCTCGCAGTACCACTCCGTCGGATAGTTCAGCGCGCCGCACTCGCCGCATTTCAGCGTCTTGCTCTGATCGGCACCGGGCGCCGTACGCAAAACGATCGGCGTGTTCGACGCCACGTTGGCGGCCAACGGCCGCTCGGCTGTACCGGCCTCCACCGATGCGCGGAGACTCCGCGCCAATGCCTCGGCGGCCGCCTCGTCGCGAGTGATGACCTGCGACGCCTGGCCCGCTCCGTTGCCCGGTGGGCCAGGTCGCCGACCTGGCTGACCTGACGGACCCTCGACAACCTCGCTCAAGAACGCCAGCTCGTCGAAATTCTCCGGCTGCGCTGCGCCTCCCCCACCACCCGCGGCACGTGGCGGGCGTTCATCGGGGCGCGGGGCCGCGTGCTGCGGCGGACGCTCGGGCGGCGGCGGTGGCGCGGCATGAGAGGCCGCACCGGCCGCGGGTGCGTTCGGTCGGACGTTCGTCGGCGGCGGCGGCGAAGGAGCCGCGGGAGGCGTCGCGCGCAATTCGAGCAACTCTTCGAGCTCCTCGATCCGCATCTCGAGCTGCTTGCGCTCGTGTGCGAGTTGCTCGAGCGCGTCGTCGACAGCGCGGAACGCGCCATCCGCTTCGGCACCCGCGAGCTCGCCAACGTGCGAACGAAGCTCGAGCTCCGAGCGCTCATCTCGCCGAAGCTGCTCCTCGGCTTCGATCAACGAGCGGCGTGACTCCACACTCGCCCGC
>DATMHK010000345.1:0-3785 GCA_035554995.1 Gemmatimonadaceae bacterium | reverse complement strand
CGCGTGGTCGCGCCAGTATTTGTCGAGCAGCGGGTGGGCGATCCAGCGATCCCAGAGCGGCACGTCGCCACAGCCGAGCTGCTGCGGCAGATCGCTCATTGGGAGGTGCATGAGCGCGGTGCCGATGTCGAGGTCGGAAATATTCTGCAGCGTTCGCGCGCGCATGAGGCACGCCCACGCGACGTTGATTGGCGAGAAGACCATGTCCTCGTACGGCACGATCCGCCAGGGATCGCCCGTCGCCGCCGAGGGAGCAATCGCGGCGAGGTGCGGCGGCGCGCTCACCGCGGCGTACCAAGCGAGTCGTCCTTCGTCGGAATGTCCAATGAGCCCGACGCGGCCGTTCGCACCAGGAAGTTTCGCCGCCCACTCCACGGCATCGTATCCGTCGCGCACGTCGGTGTCGTAGTCGCCAAAGTCCTTGCCATCCGACACGTCTCGTCCGCGGACGTGCTGCGCGACGAAAATGTACCCGCGCGACGCCCAGAATCGGCCGGCCGGGTGCAGGATGCGCGTGTACGGCGTCCGCTGCATGACGACGCCATATGGTCCGCTACTCGGCGACTCGGCGTCTCGGCACCTCGGCAGTTCAGCCGAGCTGCCGAGTGGCCGAGAAGCCGAGCAGCCCGGAGTCACGGGCCACGCGATATAGTTCGCGAGCCTCGCGCCGTCGCGCGTTTTCATGAAGACGAGCGTGTCCTCGGTGACCGCGTACTGCGAGTCGCTCACCGCGCCGAGCCAGAGCGCGTAGTTCTGCTCGACAGTGAACGGTGTCATGCGGCGAACGAGCCGGATGCGTCGGCCGGCGGGCTTGCCGTTGGCGAGGAGAACGCCAGTCAGGGTGTCGCCGTGCCAGGCTCCGGTGATCGACTGATCGTGGGCGCCGGTGACTATCATAGAATCGGCACGGGTTGAAACTCGTGCCTCTTCGACGAGCGGTTCACCGGTGCGGCGACGAATCGAGCCGACGACCGCGGTGTCGCGACGCTCGAAGTGCGCGAAGCCCATCCGACGCCAGCCGGTGAATCCTGGATTCGTGGCGGAGCCGCTGCCGAGATAGGCGTCCCAGTCGCCCACAAGGGAGCGTTCTGGTTGACGGGCGCACGCCGCCGCGGTGGCGGCGAGGATCAGCCCCGCGACGAGATCAGAGTTGATGCGCACGCGGCGAATTTAGGCTCGGGACGCGCGCGGCGCGAACTGGGGTACTCGGCGACTCGGCGACGCCTATAACTCCTGCTTCTCAAACACCCGGACCGCTCCCCAAGCGCACAGCAAGCCGGCAACCACGGCCGTCGCCACCGGCCAGAAGGCGGCAGTCGGCTGCTGCATGAGCGCCTTCCCGCTGACCGAGGTCAGCCCCACGAACGAGTATCGATTCGCCGGCGGCCAGATCGAGATTATCAAGGTGAGAAAGAAGAATCCCAGTCCCGCGCCGGCCGACGCCCCACGGGACGCGAACCCGGCGGAGAAGAGCGTCATCACGACGATCATCAGCAACGCGTCGATGGTCCAGATCGACACCGACGCCACGAGCGGCGCGAGCGGCGATTGTCCGAAGATCATGATCGTCAACACGGCGCACAGGGCGGTGCTCACCACCGTTGCCCCGATGAGCAACCCCGCTTGCGAGACAATCTTCGCCAGAACGAATGAGCCGCGAGAGACCGGCTTGGTGAGCGTGAGAACCGCCGTGCCCGAGCTCCGCTCCCCCGACACCGCGCCCGCTCCGGTGATCACCACCGCGATCAGCACCATCTGGCTCAGGCTTTTGAGAAACTGAGCGTACGAGTCGCGCCAGGTCGCTGGCGGCATTTGCACCTTCATACCCGGCTGCGACTTCGAGATCGACGCCATGAGCGCCGGGGTGATGTCGGCGATGATCGGGCTTGTGATGGCGAAGAAGAGTAACATCCCAGGAATTACCCAGATCCGCCACGTCTTCCGGATCTCGGTGAATTCCTTCGCGAGGAACGTCGAGAAGCCGCTCATTGTTCCGTGCGCTCCACGAGCTCGACGAACATGTCCTCGAGACTCTTCTCGGCGCCCTCGAGGCGCTTGAGCCCAAGCCCGGCCGCCGCGATCACGGCTGGAAGCTCATGCTGCGCCGACCTGAGATCCGTCACGGCCAACGTGATTTGCTCTCCCGACCGTTCAATCGCGTTGACCCAAGGTCGTTTTTCAATTTCGCTAATCAGCATTGCCGGATCGCCATCCAGCTCCAGAACGAGACGATCAGCAGTGGCCCGGCGTTTGAGGTCGTCGATCGGGGCGTTAGCCACGACCCGGCCTCGATCGAGAATCGCCACCGTATCGCAGACGCGCTCCACGTCGGCGAGAATGTGCGTCGAGAAAAACACTGTCGTTCGTCCGCGCAGCGACGCGATCATCTCCAACACGTCGCGCCGGCCGATCGGGTCGAGCGCGCTCGTCGGTTCGTCGAGGAGCAGGACACTCGGCGCGTTGATCAGCGCCTGGGCGATTCCGAGGCGCTGCTTCATCCCGCGAGAGAAGCCTCCAACTTTCTGCCGCACACCAGTGAGGCCTGCCATCTCCAGCAGCGACTCGGCGCGCTCGCGCAACGCTCGGCGCTCGATCCCGAAGATCCGTCCCGCATACTCCACCAGCTCGAGCGCGGTCATCCAGGAATAGAACCCGGGCACGTCGGGGAGATAGCCGATCTGCGCGCGAACAGCGCTTCCTGCCGCCGAAGCATTCTGTCCGAGAATGCGCGCCTCGCCCGACGTCGGACGAGCGAGTCCAGTCAAGATGCGCAGCGCGGTCGTCTTCCCCGCCCCGTTGGGTCCGAGGAACCCGAATACCGATCCTTGCGGCACTGCCAGGTCGATTCCGTCGAGCGCCACCGCGTCGCCGAAGCGTTTTACGAGCCGCGTTATCTCGATCGCCGGCGCGTCGGTCATTTCCGATCGTCCGGGCCATAGAGTTGGTCGAGCGCGCGCTTTCGAGCGGCCTCGTTGGCGCCGCCCGCGCTCCCGGCGCCGCTTGTCTCCTCCGACAGCATCGGCCGCCCGACCGCGAGATACGCGACCGCGCCGACGAGGCCAGCCAGGACGATCACCAAGGCAAACACCGCTTTGCGCTGCGCGGGCGCCGGCCGTCTCACGAGATCGACGAGCGCCCAGATCTGGAGCGTGAGCTGCGTGACGCCCAACGCGATGATCGCGATGGCGAGCCGCTGGGAGATGCCGTGGGAGGTAAACCACTGCAACATGAGAGCGTTCTAACGGCGTGGGACGGCACAAAGGGCGCCTGGAAACTGCGCTTTCAAACAGCGCCTGGAAGGGACGCCTGGAAGCTGCGCACAAATGCCCCCGGCCGCGAGAGCGCAGTTTGACCGCGTTTGTCACCTTCCGCGGCCTTGTCCGGCGCACTCCAGGGCGGCAGGATTAGCGAATGGGGGCGTTGGGCGCGTGCCTGGCTCTTTTCTTTGGCAGAATCCTCACGGCCGACGGCGAACCCGCCGCCGGCTTGCGAGTCGTCGTCGATTGGTCGCACGGCAGTTTCGCGACGCTCGCCTCGGACACGCTCGATCTCGACCGCACCGGCCGCTTCGCCATCCCCGCTCGCGGATGCAACAGCGATTCCGTCGCCGTCTCGATCGTTGCGGCAGCCAACGCGCGCTACTACCCAACTCGCGTCAGCATCGCACGCTCGCGGCTTGCCGATGAGCTCAAGATTCTCGTTCTCCCTCGCGAATGGACGATTCGTCGCGGGCGGTTCGCCGGCACCACCGTCAAAGTCGCGCCGAGCGACGCGCTCCGACGCAC
>DATMHK010000344.1:0-3177 GCA_035554995.1 Gemmatimonadaceae bacterium | reverse complement strand
ATACCCGCCAGCTGGCGGATCTGGTCGCGGCTACCGCGTGAGCCGGAGTCGAACATCATGAACACCGGATTGAAGCCGCCCTTCGACTCGCGCATCGTCTTGACCATCTCGTCGGCGATGTCGGAGTTCGCGTGCGTCCAGGTGTCGATGACTTTGTTGTAGCGCTCGCCGTTCGTGATGTTGCCCGTCTGGTAGGCGCGCTGGAAGCGCTCGACGCGTTCCTCCGCTTCCTCGAGCAACTGCGCCTTGGCGACCGGGATTTCGAGGTCTTCGATACCGATCGAGACACCGCCGCGTGTGGCGTTGGCGAAACCGAATTCCTTCAAACGATCGAGGAACTGCACCGTGCCCGCGAGCCCCGCCGAGCGGTAGGACTCGAAGACGAGCTCGGACAGCGCCTTCTTCTTCATGTCGTGGTTCTTGAAGCTCAGTTCCTTCGGGATGATCGCGTTGAACAGCACGCGGCCAGCCGTTGTTTTCTCCCAGCGGGACGGCGAACCGGTCTCGCGAACGAGATAGAGCAGCGGACTGTGGCGATTCATCCGGCCGAGCGCGAGCTCCATCTCGATCTCGGCGACGTCCGTGAAGCGACGCAGCGACTTCTCGTCGATCTGCGCGAAACCCGCCGGAGTCTTCGTCGCGAAGTAGCAGCCGAGCACGATGTCCTGGCTTGGCTCGGCGACTGGGCGACCGTCGGACGGCTTCAGAATGTTGTTCGACGACAGCATGAGCAAGCGCGCCTCGAGCTGTGCTTCGAACGACAGCGGCACGTGCACGGCCATCTGGTCGCCGTCGAAGTCGGCATTGAACGCCGCGCAGACGAGCGGGTGGATACGAATGGCCTTTCCTTCGACCAACACAGGCTCGAACGCCTGGATGCCGAGGCGGTGCAGCGTCGGTGCACGGTTCAGGAGCACCGGATGGTCGCGGATGATCTCTTCCAGGATCTCGTAGACCTCGGGCGATTCACGCTCGACAATCTTTTTTGCTCTCTTGACTGTCTCTGCTATGCCCTTCTCGACGAGCTTATGGATGATGAACGGCTTGAACAGCTCGAGCGCCATCAGCTTGGGCAGACCGCACTGATGTAGCTGGAGCTCGGGACCGACGACGATGACCGAACGGCCCGAGTAGTCCACGCGCTTGCCGAGCAGGTTCTGACGGAACCGGCCCTGCTTGCCCTTGAGCATGTCGGAGAGCGACTTGAGCGGACGCTTGCCGCGGCCGCGAATCGCCTTCGAGCGACGCCCGTTGTCGAACAACGCGTCCACCGCTTCCTGCAGCATGCGCTTCTCGTTCCGGAGGATGACTTCCGGGGCGCGATGCATGATGAGCTTCTGCAGACGGTTGTTGCGGTTGATGACGCGGCGATACAGGTCGTTCAAATCGGAGGTCGCAAAGCGGCCGCCGTCGAGCGGAACGAGCGGACGGAGATCCGGCGGAATGACCGGGATCACGTCGAGGATCATCCACTCCGGCTTGTTGCGCTGATCGCCGGCGTCGCCCGAGTTGCGGAAGGCGTCGACGATCTTGAGCCGCTTGAGCAGCATCTTCTTGCGGTGCTGCGACGTCTCCGTCACCACATCCGCGCGCAGCGACTCGGCGAGCGTGTCGACGTCGAGACGACGCAGCAGCTCGCGCACCGCGGGCGCGCCGATGTCGGCCATGAAGGCCGCATCGTTCTCTTCCTTCGCCTTCGTGCGGAGGTTGAGGTACTCGTCCTCGTCGAGCAGCTGGTTGACGCTGACGTCCTGCTCACCCGGCTCGATGACGACGTAGTTCGAGTAATAGATGACCTTCTCGAGATCACGGAGCGTGATGTCGAGCAGGTTGCCCATGGGGCTGGGCAGGGTCTTGAAGAACCAGATGTGCGCGACGGGAACGGCGAGCTCGATGTGACCCATGCGCTCGCGGCGCACCTTGCTCAGGGTCACTTCGACGCCGCAGCGGTCGCAGATGACACCGCGGTAACGAATTCTCTTGTATTTGCCGCAATGGCATTCCCAGTCCTTTACCGGACCGAAAATGCGCTCGCAGAACAAGCCGTCCTTCTCGGGCTTGAACGAGCGGTAGTTGATCGTTTCGGGCTTGGTGACTTCGCCCCACGACCACCAGTTGCGGAGACCCTGGAGCTCTAAGCGCTCGCGCTCCTTGGGATCTTTAGGCCCGCGAATCTCCTCTGGAGAGGCGATTCGCACCTGAATGAAGTCGAACGAGCTGGCGCGCTGTTCGCGCACGCTACGGAAGTCAATCATGTATTACTCCTCGCTCCCAATGCCGTTGCCCGACATGCCCGCGTCTTTCCCAGCGCCGTTACCTGACGTCCCGGTGTCGACTCCGGTTCCCCAGAACCCGTCGACGCTCTGGCCCATCGTGACTTTGATGCCCAGTGCCTGCAGCTCCTTCACGAGCACGTTGAACGACTCGGGGATACCCGGCTCCGGAAGGTTCTGACCTTTCACGATCGCCTCGTACACCCGGCTGCGGCCGTTCACGTCGTCGGACTTCACCGTCAAGATTTCCTGCAACACGTGCGCGGCGCCGTACGCCTCGAGCGCCCACACTTCCATCTCTCCGAAACGCTGCCCGCCGAACTGCGCCTTGCCGGCCAGCGGCTGCTGCGTGACCAGCGAGTACGGTCCGATGCTCCGCGCGTGGATCTTGTCGTCGACGAGATGTGAGAGTTTAAGCATATAGATCTCGCCGACGGTCACCGGCGACACGAATAGCTCGCCGCTGCGTCCGTCGCGCAGCCGGACTTTTCCGAACGAGTTGAGACCGGCGAGACGCATCAGCTCGACCGCCGCCGCGTCAACGTCCGCCTCGGACTTCTTGCCGAGCATACCGGCGAGCGCCGGTAGCTCCTGATCGCTCAGGAGGTCCGCCGCTTCCATCGCGCGGCGTTTCTCGAGCTGCTTCACGGCCGCCTTGTACTCGGCGCGCTTATTCGCCGGGTGCGACTCGTCCTCGACCCACGCGTTGTGGATCGCGATCTGTTGCTCGATCGCCGTCTGTTCGCGCTCGGCCAGCTCCTTCGCCGCGCCGGCGAGGAAGTCGCGAATCGAATGGAAGATGTCGCGCGTTTCCTGCGACATCACACGACCGCCGAGATCGTTGAGCGACGTTTCCTGCACGCGGATGAACTTCGCGCCTTCGGACGCCAGATCCGGTTTCACA
>DATMHK010000343.1:0-28850 GCA_035554995.1 Gemmatimonadaceae bacterium | reverse complement strand
GACGGCGCGCGGCGCGTTCACGACATTCTCGCGGCGCGGGGTGTGCCCGCCGAGCTCGCGATCTACCCGGCGTTCACGCCAAAACAGACGATCGAAGGTGTCGCCCCCGGCCATCTCATCTTCGGCGCCGAAGGTCTTCCGATCTGGGGCAACGACGTCCTCCGCTTCCTCGACGCGCACTGCCCGAAGTAGCCCCTCCGATGGTGTACATTTCGTCTCGCCTCCAACCAAAATCCGAAATGGGGTCAGACCCCATTTCGAAAACTCGAAATGGGGTCTGACCCCATTTCGGGGTTCATTCGTCCCTGAATCCGAAATCAATGGCTCCGCCGACGTTCATCTATGTCATGAAAGACCTGCGCAAGGTCGTCCCGCCGTCGCGGGAGATTTTGCGCGGCATCTGGTTGTCCTTTTACGACGGCGCCAAGATCGGCGTGCTCGGCGCGAACGGAGCAGGGAAGTCGTCGCTCCTCCGCATCATGGCCGGCGTCGATCACGACTTTCAGGGCGAAGCGTGGGCCCGCGAAGGCACGCGCGTCGGCTTTCTGCCGCAGGAGCCGCAGCTCGATCCCTCACTCGACGTGAAAGGCAACGTCGAGCTCGCGGTGAAGGCGCAGCGCGCTTTGCTCAAGGAGTTCGAGGACATCTCGATGGCGTTCGCCGAGCCGATGGACGACTCGGCGATGGAAAAACTCCTCGCGCGCCAGGCACGCGTGCAGGAACAGATCGACGCACACGACCTCTGGAATCTCGACAACAAAATCGAAGTCGCGATGGACGCGCTTCGGCTGCCGCCGGCCGACGCCGACGTCACCAGGCTCTCCGGCGGTGAGCGCCGCCGCGTCGCGCTTTGTCGGGTGCTGCTCGAAGAGCCGGACATGCTGCTCCTCGACGAGCCAACAAACCACCTCGACGCCGAGAGCGTCGCCTGGCTCGAGCGGTATCTGCACGACTTCAAGGGAACCGTCGTCGCCGTCACCCACGACCGATACTTCCTCGACAACGTCGCCGGCTGGATCCTCGAGCTCGATCGCGGCTACGGCATTCCGTACGAGGGCAACTACACCTCGTGGCTCGAGCAGAAGAAAGCGCGTCTCGCGACAGAAGAAAAAGCCGAGTCCGCGCGGCAGCGCACGTTGCAGCGCGAGCTCGATTGGGTGCGACTCGCGCCCCGCGCGCGCCAAGCGAAGAACAAGGCCCGTGTGCAGAAGTACGAGGAGATGGTCGCTGAAGAGACGGCCGAAAAGATCATGCAGCACGAAATCGTCATCCCGCCGCCGCCCCGACTCGGCAACGACGTCGTCACGGCGAAAGAGATTCGAAAAGCGTTTGGCGAGAAGCTGTTGATCGACGGATTGAGTTTCGCGCTGCCGCGCGGCGGCATCGTCGGCATCATTGGTCCCAACGGCGCCGGCAAAACGACGCTGTTCAAGATGATCGTCGATCAGGAGACGCCGGATGCGGGATCGCTGAAGGTCGGCGAGACTGTGCAGATCGCGTACTCCGATCAGAATCGCACGCTCAACGGCGACATCACGGCGTGGCAGGAGATCTCCGGCGGCCAGGAGATGATCATGGTGGGCAAGAAGGAGCTCAACAGCCGGGCGTATCTGTCGAGCTTCAACTTCAAGGGCACCGACCAGCAGAAGAAAGTCGGGCTGCTCTCCGGCGGAGAGCGAAACCGTCTGCATCTCGCGAAAACGCTCATGAGCGGCGGCAACCTGCTGCTGCTCGACGAGCCGACAAACGATCTCGACGTCGACACACTGCGCGCGCTCGAGGACGCGATCGTCGACTTCGCGGGGTGCGCGGTCATCATCTCGCACGATCGCTGGTTCCTCGACCGTGTCGCGACCCACATCCTCGCCTTCGAGGGAAACAGCGAGGTCGTGTGGCACGAGGGGAACTACCAGTCGTACGTCGAGGACCTGAAGAAGCGGAAGGGCCCCGACGCCGATCAGCCGCACCGGGTCGCGTACAGGAAATTGGTTCGGGCGTAGGGGCAAGGGTCGACAGCGGGGTCTCGAACCCATGAGCGATCTCGCGCGTTCCATTCGTCTCGCCGCACGCGGCCTCGCGCGCACCCCCGGTTTCCTCGCGGCTGCGATCGCCATTCTGGGAATCGGTATCGGCACCGCTGTCGCAGTATTCGCCGTTTCTCGCGCGGTCTTGTTCCAGTCGATCCCCGTCATCCAGCCCGATCGCGTCGTCGTGATCTCGACGTATCGCGACAAGCCGGAGAACGAGTTCGGCCTGGTGAAGAGCGACCTCAAGGCCGTGAAGCGTGAGGCGCGTACGATGCGCGAGGTCGGAGGCTACGCGCACTGGGCCACCTCCGAAGGGCCGCTCGTCGACGGGGACCGTACGCTGACACTTGGCCGTGTCGTCGTCACGGGGTCCTTCTTCGCCGCGCTCGGCGCGCACGCGGCCGTCGGCCGACTGCTCCGGCCGGAAGACGACGTCCCCGGCGCGGCGCCCGTCCTCGTGCTGAGTTATCAGAATTGGCAGCATTGGTTCGGCGGCGATCCGTCGATCGTCGGGCATCATCTGTACGAGCCCTACTCGCAGCTCGAATACACCGTCGTCGGTGTGGCGCCACCCGGCCTCGATTTTCCGAATCGAGCAGGCTACTGGCTGCCCTGGTCGAACTACGACACGTACAGTGTGATCGCCGTGGCTCGACTCGCGCCGGGCGCGACGGCGCGAGCGGCCGCCGCGGAGTTCGCGTCGATCGTCAAGCGTACCCCGGCGCCGGCTATACCCGTTCGGCCGGCAATCACCGGCGCGAAGGTGGTTCCGTTCACGGAAGCAATGCTCGGCGACATTCGACTCGTGCTCTATGCCTTGAGCGCCGCGGTTGCTCTCCTGCTGACGATCGCCTGCGTCAACGTCGGCGGCCTATTGCTTCTTCGCGCGTCGCGTCGCGCGCGCGAGCTGGCGATTCGTCGGGCACTCGGGGCGACGTACGCCGACGTCGCGCGACAACTGGTACTCGAGAGCAGCCTGATCGCTCTCGCCGGCGGAGTGGTGGGCTTGCTGAGCGCGGGCTTGCTCGTGCAGCTGCTCGTCTTCGCTGCGCCGACACGGTTGCCGCGACTCGACGTGATTCAGCTCTCCGGCACTCCGGTTTGGATCGGAATCGGCGTCACGATCGTCGCCGTGCTGCTCTTCGGCGTCGTCCCGTCACTCGTCGCCGCGAGAGCGGACGTCGCATCCGCGCTGCGGTCCGACGCACGCTCCGGCCGCGATTCCACGTCGCGACGCCGTTTTCGCCACCTGCTCGTCGCGGCGCAGACGACGCTGGCGCTCGTCATGCTTTCCGGCGCGGCGTTGCTCGCGCGAAGTCTCGCCCGCCTCGAGTCGATCGACCTCGGTTACCAGTCGGACCGCCTGACGCAGTTGTCGGTATCCTGGCCGTCGAAGAAGTACGACTCGGTGCAGAAGTACTATCCGATCGGTGAAGAGATTCTGCGTCGTTGGCGGTCGATCCCGGGCGTGGTCGCGCTGACGCCGACGCTCATCCCCCCGCTCGTCGGTGACAACGTGTTCCTCAGTCGCTTCGACAAGGAAGGGCAATCGGCGTCGGAGATCGCGACGAATCCGTTCTTGCCCGAGATGTCGGGCGACAAGGACTATTTTCGCACCTTCGGCACACGGCTCCTCAGCGGCCGCGCGTTCACGGACGAAGATCGCGAAAATGCCGCGCCCGTCGCGATTGTGAGCGAGATGGTCGCCAAGCGCATGTGGCCCGGCGAGAATCCGATCGGCAAGCGCATTCACTATCTGCTCCCCGATAGCGTGCCCTGGCGCACGGTGATCGGCGTCGCTGAAGACTCGCACATCCGCACGTTGCGCACGCCGTCGCCGATTGTGTACGTCCCGTGGCGGCAGATGGATTTCTGGCAATTCGGCTTGGCGGTGCGCACGCGCGGCGACTTCGCGACCGTGGCGCCGGCCATGCGTCGCGAGCTCACGACGATCGATCCGCTCCTGCGGCTGTGGTACGTGCACCCGACGGACGAGCTCCTCGCCGGCCCGCTCGCGCAGCCCCGCATCAGTGCCTATCTCATGTCGGTATTCGGGATCGCCGCGCTACTTCTGGCCGCGATCGGTCTCTACGGTCTGATGGCGTCGCTCGTTCGGGAGCGCACGCGAGAGATCGGCATTCGCATGGCGCTGGGCGCGGCGCCAGAACGACTGCGTCGCGAGGTGCTCGTACACGCGCTGCAGGTGACCGGCGCGGGAGCCGTCGTTGGTATCGTGGCGGCGCTCGCCACGTCGAAACTGCTCACCGCGATGCTGTTCGAGCTCAGTCCGACGGATCCATTGGCGCTCGCGGCGGCGTGCGGGGTTCTGTTCGTCGTCATCGTCATCGCCGCGTACGGCCCTGCGCGCCGCGCCACCAAGGTCGATCCGGCGATCGCGCTGCGCACCGACTAACGGCATCGTCGGTCCCGTACCCCGGGTCGCGTGTCGCCCCGCTCGCGGCGGATGTGCAGGTTTTGCGGTCATGAGCGTCTCCTGTGACGAATTCTCTGATCCGCCGGGTTGCCTAGGCAAAGGGCCCACGCACACACCGGCCGGCTCATCTCGACTCAGGAGCCGTTATGCGTGTCCAAACTGCTTTGGCCGTCGTGCTGTTCAGCGCGACGGTACCCGTCGCGCGGCACGTCGAAGCGCGGCGGCAAATCGTCGTGCAGGGCGTTGTGCGAAGCACCGATACGAAACAGCCGATCGCCTCGGCGTCGGTGGTCGCGGATGGTCAGACAGCGTCCGCGCCAACCGATGCCACCGGCCGCTACGTCCTGCGACTGTCGGTCGCGGCGGGAACGCCGTCGGTCACGGTTCGGGCGCGGGCGATCGGATACCAGGCCGCGGCGCAGACTGTCTCGATCAATCGAGACACGGCGACCGCCGATTTCTCGCTGACGCCCGCCGTGGCGAACCTTCAGGAAGTCGTCGTCACCGCGCTCGGCGCCGTCGCTCAACGCGCGAAAGTAGCCTTCAGCGTCGCCACGACCGGCGGTCTGGCCAGCCCTGCGCCGGCCGCGCGGGCAGACATGGCCCGTCGCGCCGCACCGGGAACGCGAGACACGACCTCGTTCAACACCGAGGAATACGCCCGAATCGAGGACAACCCGTTCCTTGCCGTATCAGGGAATCCGCTCTCGACATTCTCCGTGGACGTTGACCGCGCGTCGTACGCCAATGTCCGTCGGTTCATCAACGGTGGATCGATGCCGCCCAAGGACGCGGTGCGCATCGAAGAGCTGATCAACTACTTCCCCTATCACTACGCCGGGCCGCAAGGCAAAGACCCGGTCTCGATCACGACCGACGTCGTCGCGGCGCCATGGAACCCGTCGCACCGCGTCGTTCGGATCGGGCTCCAGTCGCGGCGCATCGAGACGGCCAGTCTGCCGCCGAGCAATCTTGTATTCCTGATCGACGTCTCGGGATCGATGGACATGCCTGAGAAGCTTCCACTCGTGAAGCAGGCCTTCGCGCTCCTCGTCGACCAGCTCCGGCCGCAGGACCGCGTGGCGATCGTCGTCTACGCTGGCAACGCCGGTCTCGTGCTACCGTCGACGTCCGGGCGCGACAAGCCCGCGATCCTCGACGCGATCACTCGTCTTGAGGCAGGCGGGTCGACCGCCGGCGGCGCGGGGATCAAGCTCGCCTACGATATCGCGAAGCAAAACTTCATGCGAGAAGGGAACAACCGCGTCATCCTCGCCACCGATGGCGACTTCAACGTCGGCGTGTCGAGCACGAGCGAGCTGACGCGCCTCATCGAAGAGCGTCGCGCCGAGGGCACGTACCTCACCGTGCTCGGCTTCGGCATGGGCAACTTGAAGGACGCCCGGATGGAACAGCTCGCGGACAAGGGCAACGGCAACTACGCCTACGTCGACGATCTGCTCGAGGCAAAGAAGACGCTCGTCCACGAGCTCGGCGCCACGCTCGTCACCGTCGCAAAGGACGTGAAGCTTCAAGTGGAGTTCAATCCGTCGGCGGTCCAGGCGTACCGGCTGATCGGCTACGAGAACCGTTTGCTTCGCAATGAAGACTTCGCCGACGACAAGAAGGATGCCGGCGACATGGGCGCCGGACACTCGGTGACCGCGCTGTACGAAGTCATTCCGTCCGGGGTCAAGCCCGACGTCGAAGTCAGAACACCGCCGTCGCTGCGCTATCAGGAGGAGCGGAAGTCGACGCGCGGCAAAGGCGACGAGCTGTTGTTCGTGAACGTGCGCTATAAGCCGCCCACGGACAGCGTGAGCCGTCTGATGCAGCACCCGGTTCCGAATCGCCTGACCACGGCCGACGACGATCTTCGATTTGCGCTGGCGGTCGCGGGCTACGGAATGCTGCTGCGCGATTCACCGTACAAGGGCCGCTTCACCTTCGAGGACGCGCGATCGATGGCGAGCCAATCCCGTGGTGACGATCCCGAAGGGTATCGCGCCGGCTTCGTCGCGCTCGTCGACGCAACGAGCAAGACCACGGCGACGAAAGTCTCCAATCGTTAGGGCGCCTTCTTGGCAGTCGCGTTCACGACGTCGCCGAAGCTGAAGATCTGTGTCCAGTCGTCCTTCATGCTGACCACGACCCAGCCTTTCGCCTTGGCTTCGTCGTACAACGCCTGCGTGAAGGTGCCGACCTTGGTGTCGGCGAGCCCCGTCGCGGGCCCATAGGCATATTCGCGTTTGGCGTCGTCGTGGAATACGAGCACCGCCAGCCGGGCGCCCGAACCGGACTTCGTGTACTCGAGCATTTGTCGATCGCCGACTGAATTACCGAACGCGGCGTATGGTTGCCTGCCGATGACGAGATGAATGCCCTCGGGCTTGCCCGCTTTGTCGTCGTTGAGCAGCAGCTTTGGTTCTTTGGTCAGCGTCGGCTCGCCCTTGTCATCGTACCCGTATTTCACGCCGCCAGCCGTGCCCACGACCTGCTCGGGCGGTATCCCGTACGTCTCCTCCGCCATCGCCCGAACAAAATCCTGGCCGCCCCCGGTCACGATGTACGTTTTGTATCCGTTGTCGCGAAAATACTTGAGGACGTCGATCATCGGCTGATAGACGAGCTCAGTGTAACGCCGGCCCCAGCGCGGGTTCTTCGTCGTGTCGATCCATCGTTTCACATCGGTCCGGAACTGATCGACGGTCATTCCGCTGAGTGTGGCGGCGAGAATCTTCTCGAGCTCTTCTTTCGGCAGCTTCTCGATCGCTTCGCGATTCCCGGTCAAGACGGTCTTGAACGGTTCGACTTTCGCGAGCTCGGGGCGCGCCCTGACCAACGCCGGCACGCGGTCGAGGCAATACAGCACCTGCGTATACATCGGATGTTCGACCCACAGCGTCCCGTCGTTATCGAACGTTGCGATACGCTCGGCGGGCGGAACGAACGTCGGGCTTCCCTGCGTGGTCGTTGCCTGAACGAAGTCGACAATCGCCTTCTTCACTGGGCCGTTGTTCCACGAGGGCAGCGGATCGGTCTGTGCCGCGACACGACCGGCAGTCGCGATCAGCAGCGCCGCGGCGGCGTAGAGCGTCACGAGCCGTGAACTGGCCCGAATGAATCGATGGCTTGGGTGCGATCTGCGCATCTAACACTCCCTCGCATTCAGGACGTCGAAGCATTGTGTCGGTCCGTGGGAGCACGGTAGCCGCGCTCATTCAATGGACACAGTGGACTCGCTGCCTATCGATCGCGGCCGCTCCCGATGAACTCCGCGCCGACCAAAGTCCAATTCCTCGAGTGCCTCCGCGTGGGCGACCGTCGTTGGTCAGGCAACTCGACCAAGCGTGGCCAAAAAAAAGTCCACACGACGCGCGACGCCTTCACCGGTGGCGAGACAAGATGCCAAGCGATCGTCCGGGCGGCGCAAGCTGCTTTGGGCCGGGCTTGCCATTGCCACCGTCGCGGTGGTGTCGATCGTGGCGGTCCGAACGCGCTTCATGAACTTGCTTCTCCGGCGAGCGGCACCGACGCGGCCCGCCCCGCAGTTCGTCGGGAGCGAACGGTGCCGCTCGTGCCACGTCCCTGAAGGGGACGCGTGGAGCCGGTCGCACCATCAGGCTGCGATGGCCGCGGCGACAACGAAGAACGTGCTCGGCAGCTTCGCCGGTGATTCGTTCGACTACGCGGGCATCCGCAGCGAGTTCTTCAAGCGCGACGGAAAGTTCTTCGTGCGCACCGACGGCAGCGACGGGCAGATCGGCACGTTCGAGATCCGCTACACGTTTGGCGTCTACCCGCTGCAGCAGTATCTCGTCGAGCTGTCGAACGGGCGCGTTCAAGCGTTGCCGATCGCGTGGGACGCACGGCCCCGCACGGATGGTGGCCAGCGCTGGTTCCATCTGAACGCCAACGAGCGGGTCACCAACACCGACGAGCTCCACTGGACGCGCCCGTCGCAGAACTGGAACTACATGTGCGCCGACTGCCACTCGACCGCGGTGCGAAAGAACTACGACGCATCGGCCGATCGATTCAGCACGAGCTGGTCGGAGATCAGTGTCGGATGCGAAGCCTGTCACGGTCCGGGCTCGCGCCACGTTCAGTGGGCGAAAAGCGGCGCGCCGTCGTCCGACTCGAGTCGCGGACTGCCCGCGCGGCTCGACGAGCGACGCGGCGTTCACTGGAGCGTGAGTGCGGCGACAGGCAACGCCGTGCGTTCGCGTCCGCGCACGACCGATCGTGAGATCGAGACGTGTGCGCAGTGCCATTCACGTCGAAGCCAGATCGCCGACGGGTACGAAGCCGGCAAACCCTTCTATGACTACTATCGTCCAGCGCTTCTCGAGTCGCCGCTGTATTACGCGGACGGTCAGCAGCGCGGCGAGGTCTACGAGTGGGGCTCGTTCCTGCAGAGCAAGATGTACGCGCACGGCGTGACGTGCAGCGACTGCCACGAGCCGCACGGCGGTGGACTCCGCGGTGGCGACGGGCCCAATGGTGTATGCGCCAGCTGTCACTCGAGCGCGAAGTACGAGACGTCGGCGCACCATCATCATCCGCCAAGCGCGGGGGTGACGTGCGTGTCGTGTCACATGCCCACGACCACCTACATGACCGTGGACGCGCGGCGCGATCACAGCTTGCGCATCCCGCGTCCCGACCTCTCGGTGCGACTTGGCGTACCGAACGCGTGCTCGAGTTGTCACGCCTCGCGCGCGGCGAGTTGGGCCGCCGAGCGGATCGCGTCGTGGTACGGCGGCGACACCGCGGCCGTGCCGCGCGGATATCAGCGCTTTGCCGAGGCGTTCGCGGCGTTTGAGCGCGGGTCGCCGATCGCGCAGCTGCTGCTCCGCGCGGTGGTGAACGACAGCACGCAACCGGTGATTGCCCGCGCGACGGCGTTCTCGCAGTTGGCCGCGCCCGGCGATCGCAACACGCTGCAAATGATCGCAATCGGTCTCGACGCCCCGGATCCGTTGCTCCGCCTCGGTGCGTTGAGACCGTTGCTCATGCTCCCGCCGCCTCGGCGCGCGCAACTCATTGCGCCGCGGCTCTCCGATTCCGTGCGAACCGTGCGCATCGATGCCGCGGCGATGCATCCGGGCAAAGCATGGGTCACGGACGCCAATCAGGCGGCGGCGCTGGATCGGGTCGCGCAGGAGTTCGTCGCCGCGCAGCAGTACAACGCGGATCGTGCCGACGCGCGCACGAGCCTCGGGACCTTTCTCGCCGTTCAGGGCGACATCTCCGGCGCCGCATCCGAGCTGCTCAGCGCGATCCGACACGATCCGTTCTTCATTCCGGCATACGCCAACCTCGCGGACGTGTACCGGCGACAGGGTCCGGCACATGACATTGAAGCCGAGCAGGTCCTGCGACGCGGGTTGTCGCTCGGACCGCGGAATCCCGCGTTGCACTATGCGCTCGGCCTCACTCTGGTGCGACTCGGCCGGAAGACCGCGGCGTTGTCGGAGTTGGAGCGCGCCGCCACGCTCGCGCCGACCGACCTTCGCTTTCTCTACACGTATGCGGTCGGCCTGTACTCGACCGGCAACGTGAGCGCGTCGCTCAAGACGCTCGACAAGATCCTCGCGATGGATGAGAACAACCGCGACGCCCTCGCCGCGCTGGCGAGCTACCTGAAGGAGCAGGGTCGCCCCGAGCTCGCCAAGCGCTACGGCGACCGACTCCGCGCTCTCCAGCTGCAAGATCCTCAGTAGCACGACCTGAGCACGGCCGCGTCTGAGCACATCGTCGCATCAACAAGAGTTCGAACCCCGGGTCCAGAGGGCGTGGATTCTGCCTTCCCATGACATAGCGCCTCGATTCGGCCGCGGGGGGCGGGACCAAACGGATCCCGGGCGCTGCTTTGCAAGTCGGGTAGCAAACTCACCGGAGGACAATTCGTGCGGTACGATCTCTTCTATCGCTGCTGTGCTCGCGGCGCGCGGAGCGGTGCTGTCGCTGGCTTCATGGCGGCAACACTCGTCGCGGCGCTTCCCGCACAAGCCAGTGTGCAGTCTGGAAAGCCCAACATCCTCTTCATCATGGGCGACGACATCGGGTGGATGCAGCCAAGCATTTACCACCGTGGCTTGATGGTGGGCGAAACACCCAACATCGATCGGATCGGTCACGAAGGCGCGATCTTCATGGATTACGTCGCCATGCAGAGTTGCACTTCGGGTCGCAACGCATTCTTCACGGGCATGTATCCGCTGCGCACGGGAATGATCCCGCCGCAGCTGCCGGGGAGCCCGTCATACCTCCGGCCCGGCACGCCGGCGCTCGCCGTATTCCTGCACGACCTCGGCTACACGACGGGAGAGTTCGGCAAGAATCACCTCGGCGACCACACGGCATCGCTGCCGACCGCGCACGGCTTCCAGGAATATTGGGGATATCTCTATCACCTCGACGCCATGCAGCAGGTGAGCTTCCCCGACATCAACTCGAGTCCGGACAAACAAGCCGTCGCGCCGCCGTGCAAGAACACGCTGATTCCCGGCGTTCCAGAAGTGCCCGGCGCGGTCGATCCGAAAACAACGACCTGCCTGACACCACCGCGAAATGTCCTTGCTTGTCGGTCTCCGGATGGCACCGAGGCGAAGCAGATGTGCCACGATGAAGGACCGCTGACCCTCGATCGCTCGAAGACGGTCGACGAGGAGATCTCGTCGCACGTCGTCGATTTCCTCGACCGGAACGATCCCAAGAAAACCGGAAAGCCGTTCTTCGTCTGGTACAATCCCGCGCGCATGCACGTCACGACCGTGCTGTCGGACAAGTATATGGCGATGGTCGGCACGAAGGGTGGCAAAGATTGGGGCGTCAACGAGGCAGGCATGAAGCAGATGGACGACAACATCGGGCTCGTGCTCAAGAAGCTCGATGACATGGGCGCGGCCTCGAACACGATTGTTGTGTTCACGACGGACAACGGCGCCGAGGCGATCAGCTTCCCCGACGGCGGTGTCACGCCGTTCAAGGGACAGAAGGGTGAGGCCTGGGAAGGCGGATATCGAGCGCCACTGGTCGTACGGTGGCCCGGTCACATTCAGCCGAACTCGGTGCGGAATAAGCTATTCGCCGCGCTCGACTGGGTACCGACGCTCGTGCACGCGGCCGGCGGGCCAGAGAACAACGACCTGCGTTCGCAAATCGAGCAGGGGAAGTATCCGGGCATCGTGAAGACGACGCTCGACGGGTTTGACCAGTACAACTATCTGACCGGTATGTGCGACACGTCGTCGCGCGACCACTTCTTCTACTTCTCGGGCTCCACGCCGTCGGCGGTGCGCTACAAGAACTGGAAGATGTACTACACGATGTCGCAGCCCGGTCCGGCCGGCTGGATCATGCCGCTGATCCCGTTCCACTTCACGCTCGTGCAGAACATCAAGCGGGATCCGTTCGAGCAGGCGGTCGGCGTCGATCAGAAGACGGCGATGGCTCTCGGTGGGGCGCTCGCCGGACCGGTGACGGCATTCCAGTACGACTGGAACATGCTTCCGATCGGCCAGCAGCTGTGGGAGAAGCACCTCATGTCGTACAAGGATTTCCCGCCGCTCCAGGCGCCTGAGACGTACAACCTCAACGGAATCCTCGCCGAGATGAAAAAGAGCAAGGGCGTCAGCCACGCCGGCGAGTAGTCGGCTGAAGCGAAGGACCTACCGGCCATAACTGAATCCACGTGAAGGCCAGTGGGTCCTTCGTCGCGGCGCTCCTCAGAATGACAACTCTTAGATCTCGCGCCGCTTGGCGAATCCAATGATCTGGTCGGCCGCGCGGAAGGCGAGCGCCTGAATCGTCATCGTCGGCTGGCCGCGGCCGCTCGTCACCAGGCTCGACCCGTCGACGACGAACAGGTTCTTCACGTCGTGCGCGCGGTTGTTCTTGTCGACGACCGACGTCTTCGGATCGTTGCCCATACGGCACGTCCCCAACAGGTGAACGCTGAACTGCGCGCTGTCCACCGGCGGTTGCCACGAGCGCACCGCGCCCGACGCGTCCACGAGATCCTTCGCGCGGTCGCTGAAATACTTGTACAGCTTGAGATCCTGCGGATGATCCTGATAGGTCATGCGGATCGCCGGCACGCCCCAAGCGTCTTTCAGCTCGGGATCGAGCGAGATGCTGTTCGTCGCGACCGGAAGCGATGTCGTATGCCCGTAAGCGATGAGCGTTCTGTTATACTGCCGCTCCAGCTCTCGCTTGTACGCGCTCCCCCATTTGGGCGCGTCCGGATGCAGCCCGCCGAAGCCAAAACCCATGGGCGTGATGTCGAACCGGTAGTCGAACCCGCCACCACCGACGAGCCCGAGCTTCGGATCGAGCTCGTAGAGATCCCACACGATTCGCGTGGCGACGATCCCCTTGAAGCCGTTGACCTCGTGCTCGAACTGCGCGTTCGCGAAGCCGCCGCCGTTGAACATCAAGTACTTGCCCACCACTCCACTCGAGTTGGCGAGCCCGTTGGGGAACAGGTTCGACTTCGAGTTGAGCAGAAGCCGAGGCGTCTCCGCGCCGTTGGCGCAGACTACCACTGCTTTGGCGCGTTGAAAGATCTCCTTCTTGCCGGCGTCGAAATACTTCACGCCCGTCACGCGTCCGCGCGCGTCCGTCTCGACCTTTCGGGCGTAGGAGTTCGTGCGAATCTCGCACTTTCCAGTTGCCACGGCTTTTGGAATCACCGTGACGAGGGAGCTCGACTTCGCGCGCACCTCACAACCGAATCCAAGACAGAAACCGCACTGCACGCACTGTGACCGTCCGTCGTACTGCTTCGACGCGATCGCCATCGGGGCGGGAAACGCGGTCCAGCCGAGCTTCTTCGCTCCGCGCTCGAGCAGGATGCCGGTCGACTTCGGCGGATGCGGCGGCATCGGGTATGGACGCGACCGCGGCGGATCGAACGGACCGGGCGCGCCGGCGACACCAACCTCCCAATCGACCTTCGTATAGTACGGCTCGAGGTCCTGATAGGTGATCGGCCAGTCGGCGAAGCCGGTTCCGGCGAGCGTTCCCTTCACGCTCGCCTCCTTGAAATCGATCTCGCGAAAGCGCCAGAAATTCGCGGAAAAGTGAATGCTCGTCCCGCCGACGCCGCGGCCATAGGCGAGGCACGGCTGGTTTTTGGCTTTCTCCTTTTCCGTCTTTCTGAATGTGTTCGGCGACTTGCTGAAGTCGTTCGTCAGCGCGCCCTGTTGAAAGATCGCGATCTCGTCGTGCACGAAGTCTTTTTCGCTTCGCCAGGGCCCTTGCTCCAGCACGACCACTTTGAATCCGGCCGTCGAAAGCTCCTTGGCGACGACGCCCCCCGCCGCGCCCGATCCGACGACGACGAAATCCACCTCGTCCTCGGGCTTGTACTGGACCGTCGTCGTCTGGAGCGGCGCGAGTGTTGGATGCTTGTGATCAGACATTGCGGTCATACCAGCCGAAGGGAGCCGACCACGAGAAGTGATCGTCGAAGCCGAGCACCTTCCATCCCGATTTGTTCGCGTTGCCGCCGTATTTCGGATCGGCGAACATTCCGCTGATGGTCATGCCGCGAAGGTCCCCGAAGTGCGAGCCCTTGGTCTTCTCCATCGTTGCGATGACGGCGTCCTGCTCCGCCACGGTCAGTGCGGCGAACGACTTCGCGCCCTTGTGCTTTTCCGCGGCGAGACGGCGGAGTTCGGCGACGAGCTTGTTGACGTCGTCTTTTTGTTCCTTGGCAAAACCGGCGAGCGACTCGTCGATGAACCGCACGACGTTCGCCTCGCGCGCCCCGGGCGTGCTATCGCTCGGAACGATCCGCGACGTAGCGGCGTCGAGGTCGGCCGCTTGATCGGCAGTAAGGACTTTGTACGGCGCTTTGGCTTTCGCCGCGGCAGCCGCGCGCGCGCCGGCGGCGAGAAGGTCGCGCGTTTCGGCCGTCAACCACACCGCCGCGGCGCCGGTTCCGAGCGCTGCGACGAAGTTGCGTCGCGAGAGATTCGACACGGTGGGGAGCAACCTGTTTAGGTCGCGCCCAAGTTAGCACCCGGTCCAGCATAGCGCACTACTGGAGGGGACCGATCAGTCCTCGCGCAGCGCCGCCACGGGATCGAGCCCGGCCGCCCGCCACGCGGGTTTTGCGGCCGCGAGCAGTGCGACGAGCAGCAGCAGCCCGCCGGAGCTCACGAGCGTTCGCGGGTCCGTGGCCGTCAGGCCGTACAGGAAACTCGAGATCAGGCGCGTCGCGATCAGCGCCAGGGCAACGCCGAGCACTACACCGACGATCACCATGCGACCGACTTCGCCGAGCACCATGCGCACGACGCGCCCTCGCGCCGCGCCGAGCGCGATGCGTACGCCGATCTCGTTGCGACGGCGAGCGACGCTGTACGCCATGATGCCGTAGAGCCCGATCACGGCGAGGAGCAGGGCGAGTCCGCCGAAGAAGCCGGAGAGGGTCGCCACCGTGCGCGTCATTGTCAACGATTCCGACAACTGCTGCTCCAGCGGAATGAAGTCGAGCGAGATGCGCGGGTTGATCTCGGCGAACGCGCGCTTGATCGATGGAATCAGCGCGGCGGGCGATCCGTCCGTTCGAAGCTCGAGATTGGTGAACGGTCCAAGCGTCGTATCCTGTCGCGACGCATAGTACACCACGGGCGCGGTCTTTTCGCGGAGCGATTGGTATTTGGTGTCGCCGACCACGCCGATGACCTCGATCGGTTGTCCAAGCCCGGTCGGCCCTTCCTCCAGACGGAAAGTCTTTCCAATCGGGATCTCTTCCTTGAAGAACTTTCTCGCCGTCGTCCGGCTCACGATCGCGACGCGTGCCGTTCCCGGACGGTCCTGCGCGCCGAAGTCACGTCCCGCCACGACCGGAATGCCCATCGTTGCGAAGTAACGATCGCTCACCGCGTTCGTCCACGCGACGGCGTCCTCGATGGACGTCGGCGTGAATCCCTCGACGTGGAAGACGTCGTTCCACGTGCCCGGCCCAACCGGCGTCACCTGCGACGAGCTCGCGGCGCGCACGCCCGGGATTGCCCGCAGACGATCGAGCAGCTCGTTGTACGTCGAACCACGCCGCGGCGCCGGTATCTGGGCGGGGCGCATGTCGACATTCACGAGGAGGATGTGATTGCGTTGAAATCCAGTATCGACGTTCACCAGCTTGCGCCAACTGCCGAGGAGCAGACCAGCCGCGGCGACCAGGACGAGCGACAGCGCGATCTGCCCGACGACCAGCGCCTTGCCGATCGACAGTCGCGAGTGTCCCTCCACGGTGCCGCGCCCGTGCGCGCGCATCGCCGAGTGCGGATCGACGCGACCCGCGCGCCAGACGGGAGCAAGGCCAAAGAGAACCCCGGTGAGCAGCGCGACAACGATCGTGAACGCGAGAATGCGCGGATCCATCGAGAGATCCAGCGACACTACACGATGTGTTCGGGCCAGCATTTCGACGAGGAGCCGGCTGCCCCAGGCCGCGAACGCGACACCAGCGACCGCGCCCGCGCCGGAGAGGAGCAGGCTCTCGGTCATGAGCTGACGCGCGAGTCGGCGCCGGCCGGCGCCAAGCGCGAGTCGCACGGCCATCTCGCGCTGCCGCGCCGTAGCGCGCGCCAGCAGGAGATTCGCCACGTTCGCGCATGCGATGAGCAGCACGATCCCGGCAATCGACATGAGGACGTACAGCGCCTTGCTGTACATGCGTCGTACGTCGGAGAAGCCTCGCGTCGCCGGCGTCGTGCTGAACTTGGCGCGAACGTATTCCGCTCTGCTCTTCGGCGTCCAGTGCTGGGGAATCGTCGCATTGAGGATCGCCGGACCGAGCGCGCCAAGACGCGAGCGTAGCTGCTCCGGCGATACGCCGCCCTTCGGACGTCCGATGATCTCCAGGAACCAGCTGCCGCGATGATCGAGTTGGCTGTTGGCGCCGCGAACGATCGCTTCCGTGCACAGCGGCACGTAGAGCGACGAGTAGCGGCCAGTATTGAGACCCGCGAAGCGCGGCTCGACCACGCCAATGATCTGGAACGGATGCCCATCGAGTGAGAGCTTTCGGCCGATGGCGTTTTTATCGCCGGCGAACTCGCTCTGGAAGAAGGCGTGGCTGAGCATCACCACACCGGGACACCCGCGCTGGTCGTCCTCGCGAACAATCGGCCGGCCGACGACGGTGCGTACGCCAAGAGTCTTGAAGTAGTCGCCGCTGATCCAGCTCGCGTTGACGCGTCGCACTTCGCCGCCGTCGGCGAGATCGAACTCCGCGTCGCCGTGCGCGAGGAGGCCGTCGAACATGTCCTGCCGGTCGCGAATCTGCTCCCAGAGTGGGTTGGTGAACAGGTTGACGCTGTCCCGCGTCACACCCACGAGCTCCTCGGGATGGCTGACCGGAAGCGACTTGAGCACCACCGCGTCGATGAGCGTGAAGATCGCGGTGTTCGCGCCGATGCCGAGCGCGAGGGACAAGATCGCGACGAGAACAAAGCCAGGCGTCGAGCGAAATCCGCGCAGTGCATAGCGGAGATCACCGGCGAACCCGTCGAGCCACCCCGCGAGATCGCGCTCGCGTGTGCGCTCCTTGAGCATTCCGTAGTTGCCGAAGCGTCGCCGGGCCTCGCGCTCCGCGTCCTGAGGACGCATCCCCGACGCCTCGAGTTGATCCGCGCGCTCCGCGAGATGGAACGCCATCTCACGGTCGATGTCCCGCGACAGCGCGTTCGAGCGGAAGGCGTTACGGATGCGAGCGAGCAAGGACATGACGGACGACCTCGGTGATTTAGGCGTAGCGCAGGACGCGGGTCACGCCGTCGCGCAGCCTCGCCCAGCTCTCTTCCTCGAGCGCGAGCTGCTTTCGGCCGGCGGCAGTGATGCCGTAGAACCGCGCTTCGCGATTCTTCTCCGTCGTCCCCCACTCCGCGCGCAACCAGCCGTCCTGCTCCATACGATGAAGCGCCGGATAGAGCGACCCCTCTTCGACCCGAAGCAGATCGCCCGACGCCTGTTGAATGTGCGACGTGATCGCATACCCGTGCATCCGGCCGTTCGCGCCGAGTGTCTTGAGCACGAGCAAGACGAGTGTGCCCTGGAGGATGTCGTTTTTCTTTTTGGTCACATCCCTAACTAGCTATACCTAACTAGCTATGTCAATACCGGCGATGGGCGATGGGCGATGGGCCAAGGGCCAAAGCACCGCCTAAGGATGACGTCGCTACCGCCCACGGCCCACCGCCCACCGCCCACCGCCCAGCGCCGGTCTCACAGCGGCACTCTCGCGAACAGATGGTGTAACAATTCCAGCGACGAACGTCGCGAGAAACGGCGGACACTTCCTTCCGCGCCGCCGGAAAACTCAACGCTACGTGAGGGTCTCGACCGCGCTCGGGTGTCTCTCGCCGAGGGGATTCACTGATGTCCAAGAACACGAACATCCATGACGAGTGTGAGCAGTTCGACTGCGCGATCCCGAGCAGCCGGCGTCAATTCCTGCGCGACAGCTTCTTGAGCGTCGCCGGCGCGATGATGGCCGTGGGGATGGCGAAGAACGCCGCGTTCGCCATGCCGCTCGAGTTCACCGGAGCCAAGCGGTCGTCCGGTAGCACGCGGAGCTACACTGTGCCGCCCACAGACGGGGCCCAGATCGACAAGGACAACGACGTCATCCTCGTGCGATGGCAGAACGCGGTCTACGCGTTCGCGCTGTCCTGCCCGCACCAGAACACCGCGCTGAAATGGGACGAGCGCGACCACGCGTTCCAGTGCCCGAAGCATCACTCGAAATTTCAGCCGGACGGCGCGTACATCCCGGGAAGCGGACGGGCGACGCGCAACATGGATCGGTACGCAATCCAGGTTCAGAGCAACGGCGTGATCGTCGACCTCGACAAAGTTTACGAGGAAGATTCCGACGGCACGCAGTGGGCTGCGGCGGTCATTCACCTCGATGGGAAAGTCTCAGCGAATTCCAAGAGCTGAGATCAGCGCGACGACCATACAGAGGAGCGCGAGGAGCGAGCCCACCGCGGCGATCGCGACTCGTGCTCCGACGCGTTTGACGGACGCGAAATCCACCGACAGTCCGAGCGCCGCCATCGCGGCGATCGTGAGCCACTGCGCGGACACGCGCGCCGTTGAGATCGCCGGCTCGGGGAGCCACCCCACGCTGCGCACGATCGCCAGCAACACGAAGCCGACCACGAACCACGGCAGCAGCGACGGTGCTCGCCGTCCCCCCTCCGATCGCTGCGTCTCCGCGGCGCTCCGGCGTCGTCGGAGCGAGAGGAAAACAACGACCGGTCCGAGCATCAACACACGGGCGAGCTTGACCACGGTCGCCACCTGTCCGCTCACCACGCTCACCGCGAATGCCGCGGCCAGCACCTGCGGCACGGCATACACCGTCAGCCCAGCCAGCACGCCGTACTGATAATTCGAATAGCCGAGCGGCCCAGCGAGCAGCGGAAGGGTGAGCACGACGGTGACACCGAGCACCGCGGTGAGCGCGATCGACGCCGCGACGTCTTCGCGATCGGCGCCGATCACGGGCGCCACCGCCGCGATTGCTGAATTGCCGCAGATCGCGTTGCCGCACGAGACGAGCAGTGCGAGCCTGGGCGACAGACCGGCGGCGCGTCCGATCCCGAACCCCGCCACCAACGCGAGCACCACTGTCGCAACGATGCCGAGGGCGAGCATCGGACCCGACGCGAACAACTTCGGTGCGTCGAGCGTCGCGCCGAGCAGACAGACCGCGACTTCAAGTACCTCCTTGCCCACGAAACGCACGCCCGGTTCCCGGGTGGCCGGCATCCCGTCGAAGCCCCGCACCACCATGCCGACGATGATCGCGAGCACGAGGGGCTCGACCACGGGGCGGCCGAGCCAGATGCTCTGGAGCCAGCCCCCGATAACCGCAATGACCGAAACGGCGATCGACGCCCCAATGCCCGGCCAGAGTCGGCCACCGCCGGGGAGCCTCGAAGTCAGCGGAATCGCGGTCATGACGGATCGTAGACATTGCGCCTAGTATGAGTCCAGTACATTCTTTTCATCAGATCATAACTGTGAGTTATGAGCGCCAATGAACCTCCACCACCTCCGGCTCTTCGCCGCGGTCGTAGAACAGGGCGGGTTCACCAACGCCGCCCGCGCGCTTCGCCTCAGCCAGCCGGCTATCTCTAAATCCCTCAACGAATTAGAGAGGCAGCTCCACGTCTCGCTCATCGAGCGCGGAGCCCGGGGAGTGAATCTCACGGAGCCCGGGCGTGCCCTCTACGCCCGCGCCCGCGAGCTGTTCGGCGTCGAACGCGTAGCCGAACGTGAGCTCCGCGAGCTCCGAGGCCTCAAGCGGGGATCGCTCCGCGTCGCGGCTAGTACCACCATCGCCACGTACATGCTTCCGCCCGTCCTCGGCCGCTTTCGGCTGCGACACCCCTCGGTCCGCATCCGCGCCACCAGCGCCAACACCCGCTCGGTGCTCCGACTTCTCCTCGAGTCCCGTACCGACGTGGCGTTGGTAGAGGGTCCCATTTCGCACGACGCGGTCGATGTCGTACCCTGGCGCGAAGACGAGCTCGTGGTGATCGCCCATCCGGATCATCCACTCGCCGCACAGTCCGACGTCGGTGTCGAGGACCTGATGCTTGAAACTGTTCTAGTTCGCGAGCCGGGATCCGGTACGCGCGAGGTTGCGGAGCGCGCCCTCGCGCTTCACGGCGCGCGCTTGACGCGCACCATGCGACTGGGCGGAACCGAGGCGATCAAGCAGGGCGTCGCCGCCGGCCTCGGGATCGCGATCGTGTCACGAGCCGCCGCGGCCGATCAGATCACGCTCGGCCGCATTGCCGTCGTTCCGGTCCGCGGACTGCAGATTCGACGTTGGCTGACGCAGCTCAAGCTCCGCCAGCGATCGGATTCCGCAGCGGCCCGGGAGCTTCGCATGTTGCTCGACGAAGAGGTTGGCCCCCTGGCGAGCGTGGGAGACGCATCGGGAGACATTGGGGCGAGTGCGGGGGGGGGCGGCGAGCCGCGAACTTGAAGCTGGTCACCTAGATTTGGGAACCACTGCAATGACGATGAACGCCTTTCGTCCAGCGGCGAGCATCACCGCTACCATATGGTTGGCAGCCCTCGGCGCATGTCGGGGCGCTCCGCCGCCGCCGCCCACGCCGCCGCCGGTGCTCAGCGCGCATGGCGCCGCGGCGCTGCGGTGGGTCAACGCGCACACCGGCGCCGTCACCCTGACGGACTCGGTGAACCTGGATCGCGACCGGCGCGCGCTTGCGCCGATCGTCAACGGCGCGCGAGTCCTCGGGTTGAGTGAGCTCACCGAGGGCACCGACGAATTCCCGGACATCGTTCGACGAACGCTCTTCGCGCTCGCCGACTCCGGGTTCCGAGGCGTCGCCATCCAGGGCCCCATGCCCGAGGCGCTCGAGCTGGATCGCTGGGTCCGGACGTCCGCGGGCGACCCACGCCGCATCATGCGCGCGCTCGGCTCGTGGCGCTGGGACACGCGGGAGATGTGGGCGTTCATGCTCGCCATGCGCATGTGGAACGAGGCGCACAAGGATCGCCCACTTGGCTTTTACGCGTTCGAGATTCCAACCGCGGCACGCGCCGTTCAGGTGGCGACGGGTCTTCCCGACTCCGTCGCGGGCGTCGCGCTGAATCAGTGGCTCAAGCGCACGTATATCTGCGTGGCGACGAACGAAGGCGCGCAATGGGGACGAGAAGGTCGGGCCGCCGACAGCTTGTTCTGGAACGCATGCGGTCCGGCGACGGCCGCCGCCACCGACAGTCTCGCGGCGCTGCGATCACGCTATCCGCAGTCGTCGCCCGTGATGCCGGACATCGTGTTTGCCGAGCAGATGGCGCGGTTGATTCGCCATCACGTGAACGTCGGACTTCGTCATCTGACGCGGCACGAAGCCAACGCCGAGCATGTGCTGTACGTCCTCGACGAGCTCGGACCCGGCGCGAAGCTCCTCGTCTGGGGTGGTGATGTGGAGATGGGCCGGCTCACGCTCAATGGCCAGACGGTACAGACCGGAGTCCCGCTCGGCGAAAAGCTGGGCGACAAATACCGCGCGGCCGCGTTCGCCATCGGTGGCGGCACGATTCGCGCTCGTGTCCCGTCCGTCGGCAGCCGGGGCGGAAGCGGTGGAGAGCCGGGTTTCGGCAATCCTCGTGTAGCGGTTCCGGCTCCGGAATCGTATGAAGATGTGTTGATGCGCGCGAACAATCCGGTTTTCTGGCTCGACCTGCGCGGACTGCCGAGCGACTCGGCGGGCACGTGGCTGCATGGGCCGCGGCAGATGCGTCTGATTTCGGACCTTTACACACCTTTGGCACCGACGGCGTTCGAGACGAGCGTGGAATTTCCGAAGAACTACGACGCGATCGTCTTCGCGCGCACTGTGAGTCCGGCGCACCCGTAACCGCGCCGAATGTTCGTCTCGGACTTCGCCATCCGACGGCCGATCGTCACGGTAGTGACGATGATCGCGCTCGTCGTGTTCGGTCTCGCATCGCTCGCCCGGCTCGACACCGACGAATTTCCCGACATCGACGCGCCGATCGTGTTCGTGGCGATCGCGTATCCGGGTGCGGCGCCCGACGTCGTCGAGCGCGAAGTAGTCAGTAGGGTGGAAGATAAAATCTCCGGCATCAGCGGCGTCGATAAGATCAACTCGACGTCCACCGACGGCTTCGCGCAGATCATCGTACAGTTCGTGTTCTCGAAAGCCGTGGAGCAGGCGACGCAGGATATCCGCGACGCCATCTCGGCGGTCCGCGCGCAACTGCCGGCCGAGATTCTCGAGCCGTTGATCCAGCGGTTCGATCCGAATCAGCTGCCGATCGTCTCGCTGGCGATCACGTCGAACGTGCTCACGCCGCCGCAGCTCACGCAGATCGCCGAGCAGACGGTGGCGGGGGATCTTCGTGCGATCGGCGGTGTGGCGCAGGTGAACGTCGTGGGTGGCGACAGCGCGCAGCTCAACGTGAACGTGCGGCCCACAGATCTTGCGTCGCTCGGCGTCGGAATCGACCAAGTGGTGACGGCGTTGCGTTCGCAGAACCTCGCGGCGCCGGTCGGCAACGTGAATTCGGCGCTCGAGCAGCGGTCTATCCGTCTCGAGGGCAGACTCGAACGTCCTGAGGACTTTGCTTCTTTGGTTGTCGCGCAGCGAGGCGGCCAGTTGATCACGCTCGGCCAAATCGCCGATGTCCAAGCCGGAGCTGCGGAGCCGAAGTCTTCCGCGCTCTACAACGGGCGCCAGGCGGTCGGCGTCGACGTCGTGAAATCGCGCGAGTACAGTACTACCGCGGTCGCCGACCGCGTGTTGGCTCGGGTTGCCGCCTTGCAGCCCACGTTACCGCCCGGCGCGCACATCGAGGTAGTGCGAAACTCCGGTCAGCGCGTGCGACGTTCCGTGCGCAACGTCGAAGAGGCGCTCGTCGAAGGCGCGCTGCTCACCGTCCTCGTCGTCTTCCTTTTCCTGAATTCCTGGCGCTCGACGGTGATCACCGGTCTCGCACTGCCCGTGTCGGTGCTCGCGTCGTTCGTACCACTGTGGATGTTCGGCTTCACGCTGAACACGATGTCGCTCTTGGGCCTGTCGCTCGCGATAGGCATTCTCATCGACGACGCGATCGTGGTCCGCGAGAACATCGTGCGACACGTGGAGCTTGGCGCGGACCACATGCACGCCGCTCACGAAGGCACGGACGAGATCGGGCTCGCCGTCGCGGCGACGACGTTCTCGATCGTGGCGGTGTTCGTGCCCGTGGGATTCATGCCGGGCATCGCGGGGCAGTGGTTCAAACCGTTCGCGCTCACCATCGCGGCGGCGGTGCTCGTGTCGTTGTTCGTCTCGTTCTCGCTGGATCCGATGCTCTCGGCGTATTGGCCCGATCCGCAGCTCGAGGCGCACGAGCGTCGGAATCCGATCGCCCGCGCGCTCGAGCGATTCAACGCCTGGTTCGACCGACAGGCGGAGCGATACAAGAGCCTCATCGCCTGGGCGCTCGACCATCGTTGGACGATGATCGCGCTGGCGGCGGCGTCGTTCGTCGGCGCGATCGCGCTGCAGGTCGTCGCGGGCGGTTTCTCGTTCGTGCCTGTGAGCGATAACAGTGAGTTGAACATCGCCATCCAAACGCCGCCCGGATCGAGCCTCGACTACACGACGCTCAAGGCCGAGGAGATCGCGCGACTGATCCGCGCTCATAAGGAAGTGTCCTACACGTATACGACAGTCGGCAGCACCACGGGCGCATCGGCGTTCGACAACGGAAGCATCTACGTCCGCCTCGTGGCGAAGAAGGACCGATCACTCAGTCAGGATGCTCTGGGTCAGGTCATTCGCAAGGAGATGCGAACGGTCGGCGGCGCGACAGCGTTCACGTTCGCGTCGGGATTCGGCGGTGCGCAGAAGCAGCTCCAGCTGCAGCTTCAGGGGCCCGATCAGAGCGTTCTCAACGCGTACGCCGAGCGTATCCAGCAGATCGTCGCGTCGACGCCGGGCGCGGTGGACGTCGGCTTGTCTACAAAGGGCCAGAAGCCGGAAATAGACGTGAAAGTGAATCGCGGATTGGCCGGAACGCTCGGTGTCAGTCTCGGCCAGCTCGCGACGTCGTTGCGCTTTGCGTTCGCGGGCGTGGACGCGGGCACGTGGGTCGATCCGGCGGGCATCTCGCGCTACGTGCACGTGCGGCTGGTTCCGTCATCACGCGAGAACGCCGCGGATCTCGGCCAACTGCCGGTGATGGTCGTGTCGGGGGGGGGAAATGGCGGAGCGCCGGCCTTCGTGCCGCTCAGCCAGGTCGCGGAGATTCGGCCGAGCTCTGGTCCGTCGCAGATCGACCATTTCCAGCGCGAACGTGTAGTGAACATCGGCGCGAACGTCGAAGGGGCGTCACTCGGCGAAGTCTCTCGCTCGGTGCTGGCGAACGTCGGCAAGCTCCAGCTGCCGGCCGGCTATCACATCTCGACCGCCGGCGAGACGCAGAGCCAGAACGAGGTATTCGGCAACATCTTCATCGCGCTCGGCGTGGCGGTGATGTTGATGTACCTGATCCTGGTCGTGCAGTTCGGCTCCTTCCTCGACCCGTTGGCGATTCTGATCTCGCTGCCGCTGTCGCTGATCGGCGTCGTGCTGGCGCTGCTCGTGACGCGCGACACGCTGAATCTCATGAGCCTGATCGGCGTGATCCTGCTAATGGGCATCGTGGCGAAGAACGCGATCCTGCTGATCGATTTCGCGAAGTGGGCGCACACGGGCAAAGGATTGGAGCGACGCGAGGCGCTGATCGAAGCGGGCCGGATTCGCTTGCGTCCGATCCTCATGACGACGCTCGCGTTGATCGCCGGCATGATCCCCGTCGCGCTCGGCCTCGGCGAAGGGGCCGACTTCCGCGCCCCGCTCGGCCGCGCCGTGATCGGCGGCGTGATCACGTCGACGGTGCTCACACTCATCGTGATCCCGACCGTGTACGAGATCCTCGATGAGTGGCGGGAATGGCTCCTGGCGCGTTTCAAACGCGCGCCGGTTGTGACGCCAGTTCCTGAGCCAGGTGACTAGACGGTCGGAAGCCAGGGAGCGAAGGACGTATCGATTCTAATTCGTAGTGCTCGCCGTGACAGACTTGGTACCGGGCGTATGAGATAGCGATGGAACTACCGGGCTAACGCGGACACGCACGGACTAACGCGGTTTCGGGATGTCACGGCGCACCGTCTTGAACTGACGCGCGCAGCGAAAGAAGAATTGTTGTGGAACTGCCTCTGAACGCTTCGGCGCGAGAAGCATCCCGAGGTCGTTCTTCAATCATCCCGGCTCGTGCCGAGACGGACCCAGACCAAATCAGCGTTGGCCCACGCGTGTCCGCGTTAGCCCGGCAGTTTCACCGCGAGGCCGTCGTCACGGAACCAACCCGACGACGATAGCAAGTTGCCGATGCTACTGCTCCGCGAAACTCGGCGACGCGACTGACGCAACGGAGATATCGATCGGCAGTCGAACACCGTTGTGCGTGCGCACGACATCCAACAACCCTTGCCACACGGACGCGAATGCGTGGCCGACGTCGGTCGGCGCGCTGTTGTTCGGTGAGAAGCCGCTCGCTCCGGCGACCCAGAATGGCGGATCGTCGTCCCGGCCCGCGTCGTCGTAGGCCTCGTTGACGTCGTCGTAGATCGTGCTCGCATTCTTTGTGTGAGCATAGATGCCGGGACGATAGCTGCCGTCGGCGAGAACGGCGGTCGTCCACGCTCGATAATAGTCTCGCATGCGCTGCGGGATGCGGTCCATGTGCTCGACGTCGAGAAAGAGCACGGTGCCGTTGCCGAATCCCTCACGCTGCGCCTGATTGATGGCGTCGCGGGCGTCGATCTTCCCTTGCGCCGCGCCGACGTAGGATGCCGAACAGCCGTCGCCCGTCTTGGCGACCGGGACGACCGTGCGGCGGGTCATGACGCGAGTCACGCGTCGCTTGTGCTTGGAGGATTTCGACTTCTTTGATACCGTGACGACGCGTTTCACCGTCGTTGGCGAGTAGGACGTGCCCCAGGTCTGCTGGCCGACGTAGATGACGGCGAGCCCCCACCCGTTGTCGACGAGGTGCGCGCGTTTTCCCTCCCACGAGTCATCCTTGTGACAGGGCGCGGAGAGATAGTAGCCGACCCACTCGAATTCGCCCGCGCGCTTCCAGGCGTCCATCGCTTTGTCGCCCGGATAGACGTTCGTGTCGAATCCGAGGTGGCTCGACGAGACATTCGGGGAGACACTCGACGAGACATTGGACGCGAGGCGTTGAACCGCACCGCTGGTCGCGTCCGGTATGTCAACGAGCTCGACGGTCGCTTGGGCGAGCGGCCGCTGCGCCAGTCGCGGCGCTTCGAGGGAAGCGGACGCGGCGGCGACGAGGAGCATGAGCAGGTTGCGCAGAGCTCGTTTCGTCATGAAGTGGGTTTTTTAGAGAAGTCTGGTGGTCCGTACACCAACCACGGTCAGACGTGTCACAAGCGGCGCCGTTAGCCGACGCAACTGGACAAAGTGCGTACAGAACTTGCTATCGCTGGGGCGGCCAACTCCCGGACCAGACAACCGGGCGCATCACCCTGTACGGAGGAACTATGTCGATTCGCCTTGCTCGTGGCATTGCGCTCGTCGGCGCGAGCGTGTTGTGGGCTGCATGCGCCAAGAATGAAGCCAAATCCGATTCGGCGGCCATGGCCGATTCGGCGGCAAAAGCCGCCGCGGCGGCACCGGCTCCCGCACCGGCTCCGCCGGCGCTGAACGACGCGAACATCGCCGCACTGCTCGACGAGGCGAACGCCGCGGACAGCGCCGCGGGAAATCTCGCCTCGACCAAAGGCACGAACGCGCAGGTGAAGGAGTTCGGCCGACAAATGATGCGCGATCATCACACGCTGCGAAAAGCGGGGCAGGACCTCGCGAAGAAGCTGAACCTCACGCCCACGCCTCCGGCCAACGACTCGTTGCCGATCGGCGCGCAGAAGATGCACGACAGCCTGAACGCGATGGCCAAGGGCGCGGCATGGGACAAGGCGTACATCGACAACGAGGTCGCGGTACACCAGATGGTCCTCAGTCTCCTCCAGACCGCGCAGGGCGCGGCGCAGGACACGTCGCTCAAGGCGCTGATCGTCAAGGCGACGCCGAATATCCAGGCGCATCTCGCGAAGGCGCAGGACATTCAGGGCAAGCTTTCCGCGGCCCCGGCCGCTGGGGCCGCCGACTCGGGCAAGAAGAAAAAGAGCCCGTAACGAACGGTGGCGTCCGGCAGCCGACGGCTGGGCGCGCTCCTTGAAAGAATGCCCGGGCAGAGGCTCGGGCATTCTGCTTTTCGCCCGGTCATTCCCGGGAGTTCGGGGGGGAGGGGAGCGATGAATCGAAGCTCGAATGTCGTTGCCGCGTTGGCGGTCGTCACGGCGATCGCCGCGTGCTCGAAGAAGTCGCAGCCGCCCAAACAATCGGCCGCTGCAACAGCAGCGTCACGTCAGCCGAGGACCGCGGAAGCCGCCGGTGAGGTCGCGAAAGATTCGGCGGCACCGCACGACAATATCAAATGGCTCAGTGACGCGAACGTCGTCGCCATGCTGACGGCGATGAATCAACGACAGGTCGCGGCGGCAGACGCGGAGCTGAGCACCTGGCACATCGACACCGTCCGCGCGTTCGCGACGGCAATGTATCGCGAGCACACCGCGCTCCAGCACTCGATCGATTCACTTGCCGAAGTCGCGAAGATCGCTCCGGTCCTGCCCGCGCTCGGCACGACGATTCGAGGACGGATGCAGGCGCAGATCGACACGATTTACCAGCACGGCGGGCGCGGGTTCGACCGAGCGTACGTGATGCAGGCCGTCGCGGGACACCAGTTGATGGCGCAGTATCTTGGCCAGTTCTCGGCGGTCGCCGAAGCGCCGGCCCTCGCCACGCTCATCGGTTCGATGACGACGACGGTGCAATCCCAGATCGCGCGCGCGAACGCGATGCGCGTCCTGTTCGCGGTCGCCGACTCCGTGACCGCGGACTCGCTGCGCCGCGTCGAAGAGCGACGCGCGGCCCGCGCGGCCAAGAAAGGATGACGGCGCCCGCGAAGCAGCAAGGGGGGGGAGGCGATCAGGCGAGCAATGTCGTCCTCGTGGACGGCTCGAACGTCGCGCACTCAACGGAAGGAGAGCGCGCGCAGGTGTCGAACATCGTCGCCATCCGCGACAAGCTGCGCGAAGAAGGCCTCGAGCCGATCATCGTCGCCGACGCCGCGCTCCGGCACCAGATCGACGACGCGAACCGATACGAGCAGCTGATCGACGCCGGCGAAATTCGGCAGGCGCCCGCCGGGACAGATGCCGACTATTTCATCCTCTCGTTCGCGCGTGAGCTGAACGCGAGCATCGTCTCGAACGACCGTTTTCGGGACCGCATCAAGGAGTTTCCCGAGGTCCGCGACCGGGTGATCCGGTACATGATCGTGCAGGACGAAGTCGTGCTGGAGCGTCGGACGAAGCGTCGGAGCGGAGGAGGGGGAGGAGGCAATGGCGCTGGCGGCGGGAGCCCAAAAGGGCCCCGGCGGCCTAGGAAGTAACAAGCTTTGCACCCAAAGGTGCGTCTGCACCTAAAGGATGAGAGCTGCACCTAAAAGGTGAGACGCGATACAGATAGGCCCGCTAGACTCCACAATCCCACCGCCGAGGCTGTAGATTTGTGAGAAGCGAACGAAACTTTTTTGGTATGGCGGCGTCTAACTACATGCGGGTAAGTGTGTTCCGCCGCCTTTAGGGCATTCGGCTTGCGTGGTTGCGTGTGCAAGGCCCTGCAATTACCCTTGGCGTCCAATTTTAACTGGAGACCGGATTCAATGACTGAGCG
>DATMHK010000342.1:0-28246 GCA_035554995.1 Gemmatimonadaceae bacterium | reverse complement strand
CGGAAGACCTTCGGCGCCGAAGATGAGATGGCCGGGGGCGACACCTTCGATCGTCTGTTTTGGCGTGAACGCCGGGTAGATCGCGAGCTCGGCGGGCACACCCCGCGCCGCGAGAATGTCGTGAACGCGCCGCGCGCCGTCTACCGTTCCGTCGTTCTTCGCAACCATGCAGAAAACGGGCGTCGTCAGCGTGCGGGCCGCCTCTTCGAGCGCGTCGCGAAGTGGCGAGCTCCGCAAGAAGTTGAGCGACCCACCGGCCTGATTGATCACCGCGAACAGCCGATCCGTGCGAGCGGCGGCGAAGACGGAGACGAGCGCGCCGAACGACCAGCCCATCATCGCGATCCTCGAGCTGTCGATCTCCGGATCGGCTTCGATCGCACCGATCGCGGCGACCGTGTCGCCCGTTTCGGAGACGACGCGAGCGACGAAGAGGTCGCGGTAGTCGCCCCGCACCTCCTCTCTGAACGTCGGACCGTCCGACGCACCGTAGCCCCGTCGCTCGAGGACAAGGACGGCGTAACCCGAGTCGGTCAGCAGCCGGGCGACGTAGAAGAACGGGCGTTGCGCCCGCTCGTCGCCGAAGCGCAGGCCGTGGTTGTATATGACGAGAGGAAATGGTCCGCCGACCGCCGGCTTGAAGAGATACGACTGAAGACGCAGGCCGTCGTGCTCGTAAAACAACTCCGTATAGGGCAGCTTCCCGCTGGTCTCGTCGGAGGCCATTACCGCTTCGCCTCGAGCTCGAGGCGCCAGAATTCCGCGATCGTCGGCTTGCCGAACATTCGATGACGCTCGGTGCTGACGCACTTGAATCCCGCCGCCTCGTACAGGTGCCGCGCCGCCGTCAGCTCGCTCTGCGTCCAGAGATCGATGCGCTTGTAGCCGGCGTCGCGCGAAAACTTCACGACTTCATCCACTAGACGCGACCCCAGGCCGAGTCCACGCGCCGCCGGCTCGACGAGCAAGAGCCGCAGCTGCGCCGCGGACTTCGATTTCGCGACCACGAAGATTGTTCCGACGATCTGACCGTCACGCTCGGCGATCCAGCAACGCGCGCGCTTGCGGTCGAGCTTTTGGATGAATCGCGCGACGATCCCGGCGACCAGCGCCTCGAAGCGTTCGTCGTAACCGTATTCCTCGGCGTAGAGCACACCGTGGCGATGAACGATCCATCCCATGTCGCCCGGCTCGTGCTCGCGCAGCGTGAATGACTCGGCGGCCACATCGCGATCGAGCGTGCGACGGATCGTGCTCATTGCCTCGACAATCCGAGCGCGCTCGCCGACTCCGAGGGGCTCGAGCAGCCCGACGACGGCTTCTCGCGCGCGCTGATCGAGCGGGGCGAAGGCACGGCGGCCGGCGGCGGTCAGTCGGAGCCTCGCATGCCGTCGATCGTTCACATCCGGCCGCGCGACGACGAGCCCGCGCTTCTTGAATGACGCCAGCATCCGACTGAGGTAGCCCGGGTCGAGCCCCAACGCTTCCACGATGTGGGAGGCGGTTGCGTCCTCTCGGTGGGCGAGCTCGTAGAGGACCCGGACCTCCGTGAGCGAGAAGCCGCTGTCGATGTACGAATCGCCGAGGGCGCCGATGCGCGTGGTGTAGAAGCGGTTGAAATCCCGGACTGCCTCGGCGTGATGATCGAGCTGGCGCATAACTCCAGTCTCGGGGAGACAGTTGACTTTGTCAACTATCAGCGGCTCCGTGTTCGGAACGCCCTCCGGACGCCCATTTTGGCCCCACCGACGAAGGGATGAACGGATTCTGGGGATTGGTGGGATTTATGAGATCGTTTCGTGTGTGTTGGGATTTCCTTCTCCACGAGCCGGGAATGCCTTTGCGAAGGCCTCGGGACGCTCCCATCGCCGAAGTGTCCCGAAGCAGTTCACAATCAATTGAAGGCTCGTTGGGCACGGCATCGTGGATGAACGCGGAATGATCCCATCATCTCACCAATCCTCAAAATCCGTTGCCCCTTTGTCAGTGTGGACCGTCAAGGCTCGCGCAGCCGAGCCTGACACGGGATTGCAGTTCCGAACGGCTCACGGCATGTGGTGCCCTTCGTGGTGATCCCCACCCCACACTGCGCGGGCGCTGTCACCCGCGGCCGGACGCGGTTCCGGCGAGCTCCGTATGCTTCGAGGCGATGGGATCCATTTCCATCTGGGCCGCCGCCGGCCGCGCCTGCGACAGGAACGTGACGCACAGCCCCAACAAGAACCCACTTCCGGTGTAGCTTTTCCGCATGCTCGTGGACCTCAATCTCCCCAATCTTTCGGGGAACCCGCTGGCCGCGCTTCCGGTCGTTTTCGCCGGTGGAGTGCTGACCAGTCTGACCCCCTGCATTTACCCGATGATCCCGATTACCGCGGCGATCGTCGGCGGGACCTCGGCAGCCGCGCCTAGCTCGCGGCGGTCGTCCCGATGGCAAACAGTCGCCCTCACCCTTACCTACGTCCTCGGCCTGGCGTTGGTTTACTCCGCCCTGGGGCTGTTCGCGGGAATGACCGGAACGCTCTTCGGGTCCGTGAGTACCAATCCATGGTTGTACCTGATCATGGCCAACGTCCTGCTGTTCGCGGCGCTGGCCATGCTCGACGTCGTCACGATCCGGGTGCCGAGTACCACGCTGGAGTGGGCGGCGAAGACCGGAAAGGGCGGGCGGCTCTCGGGCGCGTTTGCGATGGGGGCGCTGTCGGGACTGGTTGCCGCGCCCTGTTCGGCACCGGTTATGGCGGCGGTGCTGACGTGGGTCGCGTCAACGAAAAGTGCGGCACTCGGGTTTATCTATTTGTTCGTGTTCTCGCTCGGCATGTGCACGCTGCTGGTCGTCGTCGGGGTCGGCTCGGGGACGATCGCGCGGTTGCCGCGGGCCGGGATGTGGATGGTGTGGGTGAAACGTTTTTTCGCGGTCGTGATGATCGGCGTCGCGGAATATTATCTCGTGAAAATGGGGCAGCTGATTTTATGAGAGGTCTCAGGTCTCTGGTCCCTGGTCTCAGGTGGGCTGTTGTCGCCGGGCTAATTGGGTTTGCGCCGCGAGTTGTCCGCGCGCAGGATCTTGGTATTGAAGTAGGGAGCACAGCACCAGCCGCCAAGGTGTACACGCTCGACGGCAAAGAAGCGGACCTCGCTCAGTACATCGGCAAGACCGCGGTGATCATGGAGTTTTGGGCAACGTGGTGCCCGAACTGCAAAGAGCTCGAACCGACGCTGGTCGCGGCGCTCAAGAAGTACGGCAATCAGGTGAAGTTCGTCGGCGTCGCCGTATCAGTGAACGAGACGCCCGAGCGCGTGAAGGCGTTCGTGGAGAAGCATGGGCTGCCGGGCGATCACTACTTCGACGCGAAGGGCAACGCGTCCGGCGCGTACGACGCGCCCGCGACGTCGTACGTCGTCGTGATCAACAAGGCCGGCAAGGTCGTATACACGGGCCTCGGCGGAAAACAGAACCTCGACGCGGCGATCAAGAAAGCGCTATAGCTCGCGCTCGATCCGCGCGCCGACGCGCGCGAGGCCATCGAGGATGTCGCGAATGTCGTCCGTGGTCGTGCGCGGATTCATCAGCGTGACGCGGAGGACGCGGCGGCCATCGAGGTTCGTCGCGGTGATCCAGCCCTCGCCCGACTGGTTGTAGCGCTCACGAAGCTCGCGATTCACCTCGTCGAGGGTGACGTTAGACAGGCCGCCGCGCCCGACGTAGCGGAAGCAGAGGATGTTGCCCTCCGGCTCGTGGAGCGCGACGAAGTCCGCTCGTTCCGCGATTTCCTCGAACATGAAGCGCGCGAGCGCGCAGAAGTAGTCGTACAGCTCGCCGAGTGCATCGGCTCCGTAGCGCTGGAGCGCGACCCAGAGCTTCAGCGCGTCGGCGCGGCGCGAACACATGAAGCTGCGCGGACCCTGATCCCACGAGCGCTCGGCGTGCGCGTCGGCGAACAAGTATGGCGCGCGTTGCGAGAAGGCCGACTCGAGCTCGCGCGCGTCGCGCACGAGGAGCGTCCCCGCTTGCGACGGCAGGAGCATCATCTTGTGCGGATCCCAGGCAAGCGACCGCACTCGCTCGATGCCGCGTAGCCGCTCGCGATGCGTATTGGAGAGCAGCGCGGATCCGCCGTGCGCGGCGTCCACGTGAAGCCAGATGCCGTGCTCGTCGCAGACCGAGGCGACGGCGTCGAGATCGTCGAATGAGCCGGTGGCCGTCGAACCGGCGGTGGCGACGACGGCCATCACACGGCGACCATCGCGAGCGAATTCGGCAATCCGGTCGGCAAGCGCCTCGGGGTCGAGCTTGTAGTCGCGCGAGCGAACAGCGAGCACGTTGCGCATGCCGATGCCGAGCTGCGCTCCCGCGCGCGTGACGGCGTAGTGGGCGTGCTCGCCGCATAGGAGCACGGGCGGATCGGCGCCGACGCCGTTCGTCCACGCGTCGGGGAGCGCGGCCGCCCGTGCGGCGAGCAGACCGGTGAAGGTCGCTTCGGTCCCGCCGCTCGTGAGCGTGCCGCCGCTCTCCGACGGAAATCCCACCAAGGCGCAGAGCCACGAGATCACTTGATGCTCGAGTACCGTCCCGACGGGCGACATCTCGAACACGGCGACGGATTGATTCAACGCCGCGGTGACCGGTTCCGTCCATACCGCGGCGGGCAGCGGCCCGGCGATCTGGTGACCGACATAACGCGGATGCCAGAGGTGATTCGCGTCGGGAATCACCTGCGTGCGCAATCGCTCGATGACGACGTCGACGTCGTGGGCCTCGCGCGGCAACGGTTCGTCGAATCGACGCGCGAGCTGCGATGGCGAGGAGGACGTCGACACTCGATCATCGCGCCGTCTGGTCTGCTCGAAGTAGTCCGCGGCAATCGCGACGAATTTCGCCGCGATGTCTCTCGACGCGTCGGCTTCGATCGCGGAGAGAATCGCCGGCGGCGAGAGTCTCGTATCCCGTGTCACGTGTCCCGTGTCCCGAGTGCCAAATCGAGAACCTTCCTCGTCCGTGTAAGATCGATCGCCCGATAGGCCTGGATCGAGTCGATCGGAAGCGGCTCGTCGAATCGAACGCGCAGAAGCTCGCGGAGCGCGTCACGCGACAGCTCCGGGTAGAAGCTGAGCGTGAGATGTGGTGTGAAGGTAAACCGGGCCGCCTCGTACTGAACGCCGCTCAGCTTCACGCGCTCGTGCAGCGCGCGGATCGGACCATTGGGATCGATCGGCATCACGACGACGGTGCTCTGCATGAAGCGCATCGGTGGCTGAAGGCGGACGCTGAACGCCTCGGTCGCGGCGGCCACCGGCACGAGCGCGTCACGCAGCGCTTCGTCGCTCACATCCGGCGAGATCGGGCCCATCCCCGACGATCCGGTGATCGTCACGTGGGGAGGAAGCTCCGCCGCCATCCGCGGGTCGACGCGCCGCTGGATCTCGAGCACGCGCTCGGCGATCTCGCCGCGCAGCTCGGACATGACGATGATGCCCGGCTTCACACGCGGCCGGCCTTCGGGCTGGTTAGCGAGCGAGCGCCGGATAGATCGAAAACGAAGCTCCATGCGATGGCCGGATCGACACCTCTGTTTTCAGGAGCCATCGGTTGAGCCGGTTGTCGGGATGCACACGATTATAGCGCACCATTTTCGTGCCGGCGAAAGTGCCGATCATGGCGCCGGTGATGACGTCACTCGCCCAGTGCCGATTGTTGTACATGCGCGAGAGACCCACCGCGGCCGCGCCGCCATACAGAATCGGCCCAATACCGAAGTAGGTGAGCTCCGGCCACCAGCGGCTCGTCTCCGCACTGACCGCCGCCGCCGCCGCGAACGCCGCCGTCGAGTGACCCGAAGGAAACGAACGATAGCTTTCGCCGCCGTGGAAGCCGCGTAGCAGCTGCCAGTCGTCCGGATTGGGACCGGTGGTATCGACGAATGGCCGGGCGCGGCCGAAGGTGTCCTTGAGCAGAGTGCCCGTCAACGCGCCGACGACGAGTGCCTCCGTGCCGTACAGTCCGACTTGCGCCAACTTATCGTTGTGAGCGAGCCGCCCGGCGGCGTACATCGTGGGGCCGATGATCGTCGATCCGGGGAGCGCGATGTTGCGCACGATCGCCGCGCTCTTTTGGTAGATGGAGTTCTTCTGTCGCAGCGAGTCCTGCAGCGAGACGGCCGCTCGTTTGTCGATCGGCCGCGTAAGGATGGTGGCAACGACGAATCCGCCGGCGAGCACGCCGTCGCGCCACGTGAACAGCGGCGGCGGGTGAGACGTCGCGTCTATCTGGGCGAACGCCGTCGAGGCTTGCGTGCCGAGGAGGGCGATCCAGGCAACTCGCCTCAGCGTACCCGATCTACGATTCGAGCTTGATCTCACGTGATTCTTCCAAGTCGGCGAGGAACATGCGCTCGGCCGCCTGGCCAAGCGTTGCGTCTTCGATCACGGCGTCGAGCTCGTAGTTGATCGCTACGCCGAGTGGGTTGAAGTCGGTCGAGCCGACGCGCACCCAGCGCCCGTCGACGACGCTGGTTTTCGCGTGCATCATCTCGCCGCGCCATTCCCAGAGGCGCACGCCGTTCGTGAGCAACCGCCGATAGTACCGGCGCGCCAGCAGCGACACCCACGGATGGTCGTTGCGGCTCGGCAGCAGGATGCGGACGTCCACGCCGTCGCGCGCCGCGCCATTGAGCGCCTCGACCTCCGAGGGCGACGGCGTGAAGTACGCGGTGGCGATCCAGATCGACCGGCGCGCGGAAATCGCTTGAATTTGCAGGGCGCGCGAGACACGAAGCCGGAGCGGTTCCCCCTCGACGATGCCGACGAGCGCGGGCGTGTCGGTCGCGGGATCCAGGTGCGCGCCGCGTGCGGGACGCCGCAGAAACCGGTGCGAGCCACGACGCTCTTTCCCGGTCGCGCGCCGCCACATGTGGTCGAACGCCTGAATCATGTCATGGGCGGCCGGACCATCCACCTTCACGGCGGTATCTCGCCAGCGCGAGCGATGCAGCTTGTGCACGCCCGTCGTCCATTCGCGTCCGACGCCGACGCCGCCGGTGATTCCGACACTGCCGTCCACGACGAGCAGTTTCCGGTGGTCGCGTGGGACGAGCCCGAACCAGGCGCGAAGGCCGGGCGGGTTGAATACCGCGATCGCCACACCGGCCCGCTTCAACTGCTTGATGAACTTCCGGGACGTGCCGCGGGCGCCGATCCAGTCGAGCAGCAGACGGACGTCTACCCCGCGCTCTACCGCGGCAACAAGTCGGTCCGCGAACCGCTCGCCGACTTCATCCGACCGGAAGATGTAGCTCTCCAACGCGATGCTCGCCTTGGCGCAGTCGACGAGATCGAGCATCGCGTCGAAGGTGGCCGGACCGTCGCGAAGCAGCGTGACCTGGTTCCCGCTCGACACGTCGGCGGCGGCGATTCGCCAGAGACCACGGGCAAACGAAGGACCCGAGACGGTGGGCACATCCGCACCGCCCCGGTTCGTTCGGAGATCACGAGCCGGGAATGTCACGTCGGTCCCTTCTACAGGATGTGTGCCCGGGTCGGGTTCGGTGGCCACGCGGAGAATATTAGGGATTTTTGGATGGCGAGCTGAACAGGTTTCTGGGACCGAGCGGGCCACTCTATCGGGACGCCTTGCTGAACTACCTACCGCAGAGACGCGGAGGCGCAGAGGAACGCAGAGGGCTCAGCGGGGCGGCCACCGCCCTCGCGCAACGAGCCGAGATTTTGGGGAACGGCCGCTCAGGATGCTTCTAACGGTTCCCGAGCGGCAGTTCCCAAAAAAGTTCGTCCGGGCTCGTTGAGCGAGGAAACATGAGCGCCTTCGTCGCTCCTCTGCGTTTCTCCGCGCCTCTGCGCCTCTGCGCCTCTGCGCCTCTGCGGTAAGTAGTTCACCAGGCGTCCCGATAGAGTGACTAGCCGGGCCAACGATGCCGGCCGCAACCGCCCCGGCTATCTTAGCCCGCATGCTCTCCATCGATCTCTCCGGCCGCCGCGCCCTCGTCGCGGGAGTGGCCGACGACGCCGGCTTCGGCTTCGCGATCGCCAAGGCACTGGCCGAGGCCGGCGCCAAAGTCAGCGTCGCAACGTGGCCGCCGGCGCTCAACATCTTCCTCAACCTCATCGAGCGCGGGAAGATGGACGAATCGCGGCGACTGTCGACGGGTGAGCTCTTGACGTTCGAGAAGATCTATCCGCTCGACGCCGTCTACGACACTTACGACGAGATGCCGGAGGACGTGCGGTCGAACAAGCGGTACAAGGAGGTTGGCGATTGCTCGATTGCCGGTTTGGCCGCGCGCATCGCGACGGACTTTGGTGATCAGCCCCTCGAGGTCGTCGTGCACTCGTTGGCCAACGGTCCAGAGGTGAAGAAGCCGCTGCTCGAGGTGAGCCGGCAGGGATATCTCGCGGCGGTGAGCGCGAGCGCCTATTCGATGGTGTCGATGATACAGCGGCTCGGGCCGCTGCTTCGGCCCGGCGGATCGTTCCTGTCGCTCACGTACATGGCAAGCGAGCGGGTGATTCCAGGTTATGGCGGGGGGATGTCGTCGGCGAAGGCGGCGCTGGAGAGCGACACGCGCACGCTCGCCTTCGAAGCCGGGCGTCGCTTTGGGTGCCGCGTGAACACGATCTCCGCCGGACCGCTTGCGTCGCGCGCGGCGAGCGCGATCGGCATCATCGAGAAGATGGTGGAGTACGTCGCGGTGAACGCGCCGTTGACCGAAAAGCTGACCGCGGACGAAGTCGGTCGAGCGGCGGCATTTCTCTCATCGCCGCTCGCCAGCGCGATCACCGGCAGCACCGTCTACGTCGACAAAGGCTACCACGCGATGGGCATGGCGGTTGCCGCGACGTCCGAGGGCCAGCCGACCTGACCTCCCGGTCGGTCGCGCGTCAATCCGATCGCAACGCGGCGCTCGGGTCGACGCGCGCGGCGCGGCGCGCCGGCACCAGGCTCGACGCGAACGCGGTGGCCATCAACGCCGCGACGACGCCACACAACACGATCGGATCGCGCGGCGACTGTTCGAACAGCAGCGGTTCGATCCATCGTCCGCCCGCGAGCGCGGCAAGCACACCGACCAACAATCCCGGCGTCACGATGGCGAGCGCGTCGCGGAGCACGAGCGCGACGATGTTTCGCGGCAGGGCTCCGACCGCGGCACGAACGCCCATCTCGTGCATGCGCTGGGTCACGTCCTGCGCGATGACGCTATAGAGACCAATCGCGGCCAGCAGCATGGCGAGCCCGCCGAACACCGAGAACATCATCGCGCCGAGTCGCCAGGAGCGAAGCTGCGGCGCGAGGTTCGTCGAAAGCGGCGTTACCGTGATGTATGACGCTCCGGGCATGAGCGGCTGGAGTGCGTGTTGGACCGCCGTCTGGTGGTCTTGGGCGGGCCCGCGTGTCCGAACGAACAGACCGCCGGCCGTCGGTCGGAAAACATCGATCGGCATGTAGTAGTGATGCTCCGGCTCGTTGAAGCTTCGGCGGCGCACATCCTCCGCCACGCCAACGACGGTCATGCACGGCGCGGTGTCGGCGCTGACGCGAACGCACTTGCCCAACGGGTCTTCATTTGGCCACAGCCGCTTCGCCATAGACTGGGTTACGACCATCTCTTGCGGCGCCGCCGGTCCGTCGACGGTGAACGCTCGACCTCGCAGAATTCGCGTGCCCACCGTCGAAAAGAATTCCGTCGTCGACGCTTGCAGCGTGAACTCACCGAGCTTGCTCACGCTGTCGATCCCCGCCACGAACAGACGCTGACCCCACGTACTCGCGAATGGAACCGTGAGGGCCCGCGACGCATTCTCGACCTCGGGGATTCGCTGAGCCGCGGCAAGCAGCTCGCGGCGGAGCGCCACCTGATGCGCTGAGTCCATCGATACGCCGCGCGAATAGATGCCCACCCACAACAACCGGTCGGCGTCGTATCCAAGGCGGATGTGCTCAACGTTTGAAAGACTGCGGACGAACAGCCCGGCGCCGACGAGCAGCACGACGCTCAACGACGCCTGCAACACGAGTAGCGCGGCGCGCAACCGTGAGCGTCGCGTCGTCCCCCCCCCCTCTCGCGCGCCGGCCTTGAGCGCGGTCGCAACGTCTGTCCGCCGTGTTTGAAGCACGGGCGCGATCCCGGTAAGAAGGCCCGCGATCAGCACCAACACACCGGCGTAGGCGATCACGCGACCGTCGGTCCAGGCCGGTGAGGTGTCGGCGCTGCTCACGAGAAGGGTACGCATTCCCGCGCCGCCGAATTGCGCGATCGCCAGACCGAGGATGCCGCCGAGCAACGCGAACAACAACGTTTCGGTCAGCAGCTGCCGCACGAGCCGCGCGCGCGACACGCCAATCGCGAGGCGAACGGCAATCTCTCGCCGTCGACGCAGCGCTCGACCGACCAGCAAGTTGGTGACGTTCACACAGGCGATGAGGAGAACGATGAGTGCCACACCGGCCAGCCACGCCGCGACCTTGGACTCGCTCGATCGCTGCGGCCCACGCTCGTCGAGCACGGGAGCGGAGAGAGCGCGCGGCCGCACCAGCTCGATCGGCGTTCGGCCCGACGTCGCGGCGACTTCGGCGAGATAGCTCTTGCGAAACACGTCGGTGAGGTCGGCGGTCGCCACGTCGGCGCCGACCCCGGGCTTGCGCCGTGCGTACAGCTTGAACCAGCTCGAGTTGTACGTCTTGTACCACGGTTCCTTTGCATTGGGCGAACTGTTCACGGCCTGAAGTGCGCTCATCGGAACGAACGCGCAGACCGGTTCGTTGGCGAACCCGGCGAAGCCGGCCGGAGCGACGCCGACGATCGTGTATTGCGCCGACCCGATGTGCATACTCTCACCGAGGATCTCGGAGCGTCCACCGTATTCCGCCTGCCAGCAGCCGTACGACAACACAGCCACGCGCGTCGGGCTCACCGGGTTGTTCTCGGCCGCGGTAAAGAAGCGGCCGACAACGGGATGAACGTCGAACATCCGCCAAAGATCCTCACCGCTCGACGCCACCTCGACCATGTGCGTGGCGTCGCCGTCGCCGACGGCGCGCGAGCCCCATTCGAACGGCGTCATCGCGTCGAACGATCGAGTCTGCTCGCGAAAATCGAGATACCGGCGATAGCCGAACCACCCGTCCCAATCTTCTTTGCCGCGGTATGTCTGCGCGCTGTAGATGCGCGTCGCTCGATCGGGCGCGACGAGGTACGCCGGCGGCCGAAACATGAGCCGATCGATGATCCCGAACATCGCCGCGTTGGCGCCGATGCCCAGTGCCAGTGTCAACACGACGGACGCGGCGAACCCCGGCCTCAACCGGATTCCACGAACCGCGTAGCGGAAGTCTTGTGCGGCGCCGATCCACCATTCTCCGCCCGGTGCGCGGCCGACGTCGGAGGCCCCCGCCATTGCGCGCACGTGAGCACCGACGGCTCCGCCGATCACGTCGACGACAATTCGCGCCGATGCGGGGTGCGCCTCGAGCAAAGCCGCGAATTCTTCGCCGTATCGCTCGCGCCAGGCGCGAGGATAGAGCGCGAGGAGGCGACGAACCGCTCTCGGGGTCATCGCGCCTCCAACTTCTTCAATCCCGCCTGCGCGAAGCGCTGCATCGACTCGAGGCGCGCTTGCAGCTCCCGGATCCCGAGCGCCGTGATACGGTAGGGTTGTCGCCGCTCCTTCTGCTGCAGCGGCTGGATGAGACCCGCCTCTTCGAGCCGGCTGATCGCGCCGTACAGTGTTCCGGGCCCGAGCTCGGCGCCGGACATGCGCTCGATGTCCTGGATCATCGCGTAGCCGTGCTTCGGGCCGTCGGCGAGACTGGCCAACACGAGAAGCGGCGGCGAAAGGCTGGGCAGTGACACGGGCAGAGGCCTCGTTGCTATTCAGTCCCACGTAATACTACGTGAGACGTAGTACTATGGCCCGTGCCCCTGCACGTCAAGGCTCACATCACCGGACCCTTCGCCGGTTCGATCTCCTTGAGGCCCGCGGCCTTGAGGATGGCGTTCAGCTTCGGGAGCTCGGTGTTCATGAGCTTTTGGAGCTTGGTCATGTCTCTCGTCAGCTCGCTCGAGAGCACCTTGTACACGTCGTACGACTGTTGCGTCGGCCGTCCGTCGCTCGACTGCACGACGCCGAGCAGCGCGCCGATGCGGTTGTTGAGACGGATAGGATAGTTGAGCGGATCCTGACCGCTGCGATTCTTCGTCTGGTAGACGGAGTCCTCGACCTCGCCGATGCCGCCCACGAACGACGTGGCAATGGCCTTGAACTGGGTCTGCTGCGCCCCGGTCAGTTTGCCCTCACGATCGGCGACTTCGCCCTTCACGCGACGAATGTCCTTGATCGCCTCGTTCGCCTCGGAGAAGCGATCGCGAATCTGCAGCGCGAGCGTCGATTGCGCCTGCCAGTCGGCGAGCGTCGCCTTGATGCGCGGATCGGGAAGAACCTTGAATGTCTCGGTGCCGACCGGTTTCCCGGCGACGTTGAGACGGACCTTGTACGTGCCCGGCGGTACGAGCGGCCCGGTCACGTTCGCGGCCCAAAGGATCATGCCCGGAAAGTTCGTGGCATCGGGATAGCGCATGTTCCAGAGGAACGTGTTCACGCCGCGACGATTGGCGACGCGCGGCGGCGGCGGCGGACCGAAGCCCCCGTCTTCCGGATTCGCCGCGGCGGCCGTCGCGGCGGTCGTGTCCTGTTTGCTGCTGTAGCTGCGAATGACCTTGCCGGCCGCGTCGAGGAAGTCGAGTCCAACATCCTCGCTCCCGGACTTGAGCCAGTACTGCACGATGACGCCGGTCGGCGGATTCTGGCCCGAAGGGCGGATCGGCGCGTTCTCCGGCGTCATCGGCTGATTGCCGCCGCCGAACCCACCGCGGCCGCCGCCGAAGCCACCACCGCTCGCCAGACGATATTGATCGCGCGGTTTGAACAGGTGAGACGAGCTCGCGACGACCGCGTCGGTCATCTGCTCGAGCGTCGAGATGTCGTCCATGATGTAAAAGCTGCGGCCGTGCGTCGCGATGACGATGTCGCCTTCCTTAAACACGAGATCGTGCACGGGGACCATGGGCAGACCGAGGCGGAGGCTCTGCCAGTGCGCGCCATCGTCCGGCGAGAACCAGACGCCGCGCTCCGTACCGGCGACGAGCAGGCCGCGCTTGTTCGGATCCTCGCGCATGACACGAGTGAACTCGGTCGAGGCGATGCCGTTGTCGATGCGCGCCCAGTGGGCGCCGCAGTCTGTCGTCTTCCACAGGTACGGCTTGTTGTCGTCGAGCTGGAAGCGATTCGCCGCCAGGTAGGCGATGCACTCCCCGAACTTCGACGCGTCGATGCTGGAGAGACGAGTGTACTTCTCCATGTCTTTCGGCGTGACGTCGGTCCACTTGAGACCACCGTCGCGCGTGAGGTACACTTTCCCGTCATCGGAGCCTGTCCATATGGTCTTCGCCGTCACCGGCGACTCCTCGATCACGAACACCGTCGCGTAGTACTCGACCGACGTCTGGTCGCGCGTGATCGGACCGCCCGAGTTGCCGAGCGTCTTCGGGTCGTGGTAGGTGAGATCGGGCGAGATCACCGTCCAGCTCTTGCCGCCGTTCGTCGTCTTGTGCACGACGTTCGAGCCGGCGTAGACGACATTCGGATTGTGCTTGGAGACGATGATCGGGAAGGTCCACTGGAAGCGGAACTTCGGGTCCGCCGCCGGGTGGCCCATCGGATTGTCGGGCCACGGATTCACGTTCACGGCGATGCCGGTGCGAAGATCTTTGCGCGTGAGCAGGTTGCCGTAGCTGCCGGCGTAGACGACGTCCGGATCGTCCTGGCGCGACGCGATCCAGCCCGATTCTCCACCGCCCGCCTCGACCCAATCAGAGATATCTAAAGATCCTCGGCTCGGTCCGCACAGCGTCGAGTTGTCCTGCTGCGCGCCGCAGATGTGATACGGGAAGTGCGTCGTGGCGATCACGTGATAGAACTGCGCCGTCGCGAAGTCTTCGTCGGACCAGGTGCGGCCGCCGTCGACGCTCACCTCGCCGCCGCCGTCGTCTCCTTCGATCATGCGGTTCGAGCTCTTGGGGTCGATCCACAGGTCGTGCGAGTCGCCGTGCTGCATCCCGCGCACGGGACGGAAGGTCTTGCCGCCGTCGGCCGACTTCATGAACGAGACGTTGTTCACGTAGACGACGTTCGTGTCCTTGGGGTCGGCGTGGATTTTCGTGTAGTACCAGGCGCGCTGGCGGAGGTTGCGATCGTTGTTGATACGCGACCAGGTCGTACCGCCGTCGTCGGAACGGAACACGCCGCCCGAGTCGGCTTCGATGTTCGCCCACAACCGGTTGGAATTCGCGCCCGATACGGTGATGCCGATGTTCCCCCAGATGCCGGTGGGCAGCCCGGGGTTGCGCGTGATCTCGGTCCAGTGGTCGCCGCCGTCGATCGTCTTGAACATTCCGCTGCCACCGCCGCCCGAGGACAACAACCACGGCGTGCGACCGGCCTGCCACAGACCCGCGTAGAGCACGCTCGGGTTCGTCGGGTCCATCACGAGGTCGACGACACCGGTCGAGTCGTTACGGAAGAGAATCTTCTCCCACGTCTTCCCGCCGTCCTTCGAGCGGAAGACGCCGCGTTCCGGATTCGGCGCCCAGACGTGACCGAGCGACGCGACGTAGACGAGGTCGGGATTCGACGGGTGGACAACGATGTCCGAGATCTGGCGAGTTTCACCGAGACCCATGAAGGTCCACGTTTTCCCGCCGTCGGTGGTTTTCCAGAGACCATCGCCGTGCGAGACATTGCCACGGATCGGGTATTCGCCGCCGCCGACGTACACGACGTCAGGCGCCGACGGCGCGACTTCAATCGCCCCGATCGTCCCGCCGAAATATTTGTCGGTCATCGGCGCCCACGACTGGCCGGCGTTGATCGACTTGAAGACGCCTCCGCCGGTGGTGCCCATCCAGAATTCGTTTTCGCGCGACGGGTTCCCCGTAACGGCGACGGACCGTCCGCCACGGAACGGCCCGACCTCGCGCCAGCGGAGCCCGGTAAACGTGAGCGAGTCGCGCTGGGCCAACGCGGCGCCGGATGAGAACGCGAGCAGTAGAGCGGCCGACAGGGTGGTCGATCGGACCGAAACGAGCACTGAAACCTCCAGGTGGGGACGAAGTGGTGCCAAATGAAAGGAAAGCAACGGCCCCCCTGCCTTCAACTGGTCACGCCGTCTCCGCGCCTTTCCGCGCTAGTCCGTGCCGTTTTTCCGCGTCAAAACCTTCGGCCTAAGGATTGTAGTGGCCATTTGGCGCCGAGAACCAGGCGGCTTAACAGCAGTTTGACGCGGACGACAGCACGGATGCTCGCGGAATGGCGCGGAGACGGCGTTCCACGGGATGAAGGAGCCAACCGAACCATTGGCAGCTCTGATCTCGTCTAAGTGACTGTAGGTCCGCCTTTCCCATTCTTGTCGTCGATGTCTTCCGCTCGCCCCGCATATGAATTCGCGCACTGCATCGTGTGCGGCCATACCGACGCCGACGTCCTGGCGGAGGAGGAGGACCTTCGGCGCGAGGTGGAATTGCTGTGGGAGTATCAGTCCCGCCGCCTGAAACCCGACACGCCGACCCGGCGATTGATGGATCGGGTGGCGTTTTCCCAGGACCCGCCGCTTCGGCTCGTGAAATGCCGCGACTGCGGGCTCGTCTATCGGAACCCGGTCGAGCGGGTCCGGGAGCTGGAGTCGATCTACGGTGATAAAGGGCCGTCGCGTGATACCCTGCTCGGCCTGCACGCGGCGCAGCGCGGCGCGTATCGCGGGCAGGCGCGTCGGTTGCGCGCAGCGCTACGAGGGAAGCGCGGTGCAAGAGTGCTCGAGGTGGGCAGCTATGTCGGCGCATTTCTCGACGCCGCGCGCGGCGAGGGCCTCGCGGCGGAAGGTGTCGACATCAACAGCGCGACGAATGCGTTTACCCGTTCACTCGGCTTCACCGTCCATGACGGCGAGGTCGGTGACATGCCCTGCGATCAGACGTTCGACGCTGTCGCCATCTGGAACACCTTCGATCAGCTCGCGGACCCTCGCGCTACGGTGCGCGCGGCAACAGAGCGGCTCAACGCCGCTGGGGGGGTGCTCGCGGTTCGTGTGCCCAACGGCGCTTGCTACGCGGAGTGGCGAGAACGATTGCGCTCCGCGAATCGCGCGACGCGCGCTGCCGCCCGCGCCATCCTCGCGCAGAACAATTTGCTCACCTTCCCGTACCGTTGGGGCTTCACCGTCGAGTCGATCGTGCGATTCCTGCGCGACACGGGTCTGGCGGTGCAGCGCGTCTACGGTGACGTGCTGGTCCCGACGGGGGACGAGTGGACGCGGCCGTGGGCCCGCTTCGAGGAGCGCGCGACCAAGGCGTCGCTGCGGCTTCTGGTCTCGCGTGCCCCAGAGCGCGCGCCGTGGATCGAGGTCTACGCGAGGAAGTCGCCGAGAATTTGACACCGATCGGCACGTGATATAGTAGTTACACTAACCTGGTTAGTGGACGGACTATGCCGCGGGAAGCGAGCGATCTGCTGCACGGTACCCTCGATGTCCTCGTGCTCAAGACGCTGTCGTGGGGCCCGATGCACGGCTACGGGATCGTCGAGTGGATCGAGCAGCGTGGGAGCGGTGATCTGGTGATCGTCGACGCCGCGCTCTACAAGGCGTTGCACCGCCTCGAGGACGCCGGCGCGATCGAATCGGAGTGGGGCGTCTCCGAGAACAACCGGAAGGCGAAGTACTACTCGCTCACCGCGCGCGGCCGCGCCCAGCTGCGCGCCGAGACGGCGACGTGGCGACGGTACGCGAACGCCGTCGGCCGGATTCTCGAGACGAGATGACGATGCGAATGCCCCCGGGCGTCCGGCGGATCCTCCGCCTCCCGGATACGCGGGAGCGGCTCACGCGCGAGCTCGACGAGGAAGTGCGTTTCCACGTCGAAATGCGCGTCGCGCGCCTGATCGCGCAGGGCGTTCCATATGACGACGCGCGGGTCGAGGCCCTTCGCCGGTTCGGCGACGTCGACGACCTGCGTGACTACTGCCAAACCATCGAGGACGCCCACATGCAGCGAGCCCGCAGCCGCGAGCGCCTGGGAAGCGTGATTCAGGATTCCCGGTTCGCCCTTCGCCAGTTTCGCAAGTCGCCGGGCTTTGCCTTCATCGCGGCGCTCACACTCGCCCTCGGGATCGGCGGAACGACGGCGATCTTCAGCGTCGTCAACGGCGTCATCCTGCGGCCGCTGCCCTTCGATCGCTCCGAGCAGATGGTGCAGCTGTTCGGCGTCGACTCGAAGGCGCATCGGATGACGAACTTCGCGGACCGGACGTTCGACTTCATCGCCGATCAGAACCGCAGCTTCAGCGCGCTCGCGGAATACAACTTCTCCGGCATGTCCGTCTCGACCGGCAACGACGCCCTGCGTGTCAACGGCGCCGCCGTGACGAAGCAGTTCTTCGACGTGCTCCGCGTTCGCCCGGCCGCGGGACGGTTCTTCATGCCCGAAGAACAGCAGCTCGGCGCGCCGCTGTCGGTGGTCATCAGCCATGGATTGTGGACGCGTCAGTTCGGCAAATCACCGACCGCCATTGGCGCGAAGCTGATGAGCGGCCGCACGATCGCGACCATCGTCGGCGTGATGCCGCAAGGACAGGAATTTCCCGCCGGCACGGATATCTGGTACGCGCGCGAAGTCTATGAAAGGAACTCAAACTACACAGCGCATAATTGGAAAGTGATCGGCCGCGTGAAAGACGGCGTGACGCTGACGCAGGCGAACAACGACGTCTCGACGCTGCTGCGACGTCTCCACGCCCAGGTCGGCGACGCGACGTGGACGTTCGACGGGCTTGCCATTTCGCTCCGCGACCGAATGGTAGGCGACATCAAGCCGCTCCTCCTGCGGATTCTCGCCGCGTCGATCGTGCTGCTGCTGATCGCCTGCACCAACGTGGCGAACCTGCTCATCGCGCGCATGGCCGTTCGCGAAAACGAGATCGCGGTGCGGCTGTCGATCGGCGCGGGACGCGGGCGGCTCGCCCAGCAACTGCTGATCGAAACATCGTTCCTCTCCGCGGTCGGATGCATCGTCGGGTTGTTGCTCGCTGCACTCGGCTTGCGCGTTCTGCTGTTTTTGCGGCCGGCACTGATTCCGCGGGTCGATGAGCTGCGGCTCGACTGGCGCGTCGGCGCGTTCGCGATGGTGCTGGCCGCGGGCACCGCGATCGGGCTGGGACTGCTCGCGGCCTGGCGCGCGGGGCGGGGCGATCTCCGGGCGGCGCTCTCGCAGTCGCAGCGGACGCAGGGCGGCGGCGGCGCGAGCTATCGCATCCGCGGCTCACTCGTCGTTGCGCAGCTCGCGATGACGGTCGTGCTGTTGATCGGCGCCGGGCTCCTTGGACGAAGCTTCGCGCGACTGATGACGCTCGACACCGGTTTCCGCACGCACGGCGTGGTCGTCGCCGCGCTCGGCCTCGAGTCGCCGCAAAACGAACGCATCACGCAGCGGACGCAATACTTCGACGAGATCGCGCGCCGCGCGGCGGGCATCCCGGGCGTCACGAACGTCGGGTTCTCGAACGCCGAGCCGTTCAATGCGGGCAGCAGCAACGGGACGTTCGTCGTGCTGTCGGGTGTGAACGTGAAACTGACGCCGCAGGATCTCACGCCACTGATCAATGACAAGGCGCACGCCGGCTACGCGAACTACCAGATGGTGAGCGGCGACTACTTCAAGGCGATGGGAATTCCACTGCTCTCGGGCCGTCTCATCGATGACAACGACCGAGATGGCGCGCCGGAAGTGGCGCTCGTCAACAGTGCACTCGCCAAGAAGCAATGGCCGAACGAGAACCCGATCGGCAAAGCGATCGAGTTCGGGAACATCGACGGGGATCTCACGCCGCTGACCGTCGTCGGGGTCGTCGGCGACACGCGTGAACAGGAGCTCGCCGCCGATCCGCCGGCAACGATCTACGTGTCGTATCGGCAGCGGCCGGGGAACGACAACGGCATGTACGTCGTGATGTCGACGAATGCCGAGGCGCCGACGATCGCCACCGCGCGGCAGACCTTCCGCCAGGTTCGCGGCGACGTCCCGATGCGCTTTCAGACGATCGAGGACATCGTCGGCCGGTCAGTGGCGAGCCAGCGGTTCATGCTTTTCGTCGTCGGCGTGTTCGGAGCGGTCGCGCTGATGCTCGCGTCGCTCGGTGTATACAGCGTCATCTCGTATCTCGTCGCGCAGCGCGGCAGGGAGATCAGCATTCGCGTCGCGCTCGGCGCGCGGGCGGGGGATATCGTGCGGCTGGTGGTGCGTCAGGGCATTCAGCTGGTGATCATCGGCGTGATCTTGGGTGGGATCGCCGCGCTCTTCGCCACGCGCATGCTGACCGGGTTGCTGTACGGCACCAAACCGACCGACCCGGTCACGTTCGCCGGAATGGTGTTGACGTTGGCTCTCGTCGCCGTGGTGGCGAGCTATCTACCGGCACGCCGTGCGTCGAAGGCCGAACCGATGGACGTGCTGCGGGGCGGATGACGCGCCTGGGAAGAGTTTTCTTGCTTTACATCTTGCGAACGAGCCACCGCGCCGGGTGAGCCCGTTCCGCGGTCGCGTCGAAGCCTGATGTAACCCGCTGGCGCCCGGGCGTGACCAACCGCCAACCGTCGTGAGTTACTCTTGGCATCTGTTGACGGCAGCGCCCTCCGGCGAGCCGTGCCTTGCTGACGTCGGCCACTCACCGCATGTTCGGGCCACCTCCGTGCCGTGCGCCACCCAGCGCTCCGTCACGCAATGCCCGATTCAATTCTGGAGGAAACACCGAATGTGGACTCGCATGGCTCCTCGCTGGACACCGCTGTTCGCCTTGCTGATCGTCGGCGGCGCAGCGCACGCCCAGACCGGAAGAGTTACCGGACAAGTCACTGACTCCGCGAGCGCGCGCCCGCTCGCGGGGGTCGAAGTCTTCGAGGTCCAAGAGGGCGGGCGCGTCAAGACCGGCGCGCGAACCGATCAGGACGGACGGTACACGATCGTCAACGTCGGCGGCCAGGTTCGGCTTCGTGCACGCATCGTCGGCTTTGCACCGAAGGAGGTCGTCGTGACGGTGCAGGCCGGCCAAACCGTGACGGCCAACTTCCCGCTGGTGATGCGGTCCGTTACGCTCGATCAGGTCGTCGTCACGGGTACGGGCGGTGCCGTCGAACGGCGGTCGGTCGGTAACGTCATCGAGACCATCGACGCCCAATCGGTCATGCAGGTGGCAGCGCCCCGCAGCGTCGAACAGTTGATCGGTGCGCGCACTCCCGGTGTCCTCATACTTCCGTCGACGGGCCAGGTCGGCACGGGAGCGCAGATCCGTATCCGCGCGGTCGGCAGCCTCTCCCTCAGCACGGACCCGATTGTCTACGTCGACGGTGTACGCATGGATGCCGATGCGTCGCAGGGGCCGGCGCAGCGCGGGGGCGCGGGGGCGAGCCGTCTGAATGACATCAACCCTGAAGACATCGAGTCGATCGAGATCATCAAGGGACCGGCCGCGGCGACGCTTTACGGAACCGAGGCATCGAACGGCGTCGTGCAGATCATCACCAAGCGTGGCAAGAGCGGCGCGGCCAAATGGGACTTCAGCACGCGGCAAGGCACGAACTGGCTCGCGAACCCGGTAGGCCGTGCTGGTGAACTGTGGTACAAGGATTCGACGGGTGCTGTGAAGAGCTTCAACCTCTATCAGCGAGAGCTGGACCAGGGGCACGGACCTATCTTCACGGACGGTCGGAATCAGGGCTACTCGGCGGGGTTGACCGGCGGCACCGATGCAACCCGCTATTACCTCTCGTCGACGCTCGACCACGACATCGGCGTCGTGCCATGGAACTGGGAGAACAAGGTTGGGACGCGCGCCAACATCGACGTCGAGCCGACGCGCACGCTGCGGCTTCAGGGAAGCCTGGGGTACGTTCGCGACCGCATTCGCCTCGCGCAGCCGGGCGAGATCAACCCCGACCCCTTTAGTAATCTCGTATGGGGTCGTTTCGGCCTTATTCCGACCACCGGCGGGTTTGGCTTCGCGCCGCGCGCCATCTGGGACGATGTCGAGAACCACGCCGACAACGACCGATCGACGATCAGCATCACGGCGAACTTCCAGCCGTACAGCTGGTTCACGCATCGACTCGCCGTAGGCCGCGACGTGAACTCCGAAAACAACTGGACGCTCTACCCGCGAGAGACGGCGGAGAACGCCACCTACTATGGGGCCAGCGGACTTGGCAGCAAAAGTGTCGATCGCACGACCCGCAACTTCCTGACGCTCGATTACACGGGGAATCTCAAGTACTCGTGGAGAGCAGACTTCGACTTCACGACGTCGTTCGGCTTCCAATCGTACCGCTCCGAGGTCAGCGGCATTACGGCGAGCGGAACGACGTTCCCGGCCTCGCCGATCACCGTCGTGTCGGGCACGACGACCCGAAACGCGACTGAGAACTACGCCGCGAACGCTACGGTCGGCATGTACGGACAGCAGCAGGTGGCATGGAAGAATCGTCTGTTCCTCACCGCGGCGTTGCGTGGCGACGACAACAGCGCGTTCGGTAAGGATTACTCGGCGGCGTACTACCCCAAGGTCAGCGGCTCCTGGGTGGTGAGCGAAGAGCCGTTCTGGAGAGATCGGCTTGGCGTTATCTCCCGCGCCATTGGAGACCTGCGGCTACGCGGTGCACTCGGCGCAGCGGGCACCCAGCCCGGGACTTTCGACGCCTCGCGTCTCTACGTGTCATACCCTGGATATCAGAACGCCGCCGGCCTCGTGCCGTCGTCGTTCGGCAATCCGCAGCTCAAACCGGAGCGGAGCAACGAGCTCGAGCTGGGGTTCGAGACCACGCTCCTTCGCGGACGCATGGACATCGAGTACACGCACTTCGGCCGCAACGTGACCGATGCGATCGTGAACGTACCGCTTCCGCCGTCGGTCGGATTCCCGGGCAGCCAGGTCGTGAACATCGGACGTGTGAAGGCGTGGGGGCATGAGCTCGGCGCCAACTTCCGCGTACTTCAGGGGCGTCGCGTTGCGTGGGAGCTCGGTACCCAGCTCGCCAGCAACGGCAACCGAATCATCGACATGGGCGGACAGCAGTCGCTCACCACGGGTGGTGGCGGCGTGGCGCAAAATCGTGTGGGCTACGGGATCGCCGACTACTTCATGTACAGTGTCCGCTCGGCCAAGATGGATTCGAAGGGAGTGGTCACCTCCGCCATCTGCGACGGTGGAACCGGTGCGTCCGGACTCGATGCCGGCGGACCGGATACGCCGTGTCCGATCGGCACCTTTACCGGCACTGGGGCACCGCGCGTGTTCTTGGGCCACTCGCAGCCGACCTGGCAGGCCGGCCTCAACACTCAGGTCACGTTGTGGGACAACCTGCGGCTGTACGCGCGCGCCGACGGCAACGGTGGACACTATCAGTCGGACACCGAGGTTCGCGCGCTGCACAACCAGGGCTCGTCGCATGCGACCGTGGCAAACGATGATCCGATTCTCAACACCTACCGCCAGATCGGAGAGTCCGACAGGCCGGGTACCTATAAGGCTGGCTTCCTAAAGCTCCGCGAGCTCTCCGCCAGTTACACGCTGAAGCCGTCGTGGCTGCGTGCAGTCCGCGCCTCGAGCGGACAGGTCAGCCTGGCGGGACGCAATCTGTCGATGCTTTGGACGGCGCAGCACGGATGGAACACGTCGCGCGACGGCGAAGTCTACGTCGACATCGCCAACGGGCATGTGTGGGATCCTGAGACGCGCGCCGTTGGCTCGCGGTCCAGCGGTTTCCAGACGATCCTGCCGCCCACCCAGAGCTTCATCGCCAGCCTGCGACTCACCTTCTGATGCACGGAGACCGAGAGATGTCATTGCGAATCAACCAACATCGGACGGCGGCGCGAACCCTAAGGACGGTGAAGGCTGCGCTGGTCGCGCTTTCCCTCGCCACACTGGCCGCGTGCGACCAGCTGCTGGGCGTCGACAACCCAGCGAGCGTCACCGAACAATCGCTCGGCGATCCAACCTTGGTCCCCGCGCTCGCCGCGGCGGCGATCCAAACGGCCCAATGTGGGGCGGAAAGCTTCGCTATTACTGGCGGAGTGCTGTCCGGCGAATACTGGTCGGCGGCTGGACTCGTCGACAATCACACCTGGGAATGGCGCAGCGTGGGCGATATCAAGAACGCGCCTGGCAGCTGTACCTTCTCGCGTACCACGTCGGCGATGGGCTTTTATACGCCGCTCCAGCAGGCGCGCTTTCAGCTCGAGGACGCGTTCGCGCGCCTGGATAAGTTCGAGGACGCCGACATCCCGAACCGCGCGCTCCTCATGACGCAGATGCGCGCCTACACCGGGTACGTGCTACTCCTGCTCGCCGAAGGGATGTGCGACATGACGATCGACCGCGGTCCGAAGATGACCAAGGAGCAGGTGCTCGCCATCGCCGACGATCGCTTCACCGACGCGATCGCCCGCGCGACAGCAATCAACAATTCTAGTTTGCTGAATATGGCAAGGGTCGGCCGGGCGCGAACGCGCCTCGACCTCAAGAAGCTTCCCGAGGCGGCCGCCGACGCCAACGCGGTGCCGGCAAACTTCGTGTTCAACATCGAGTTCACGGATGGTGGAGACGCCCGCCGAGAGAACCGGATCTACAACATGACGATCCGCAACGATTACGAATCGGTGCCACCGGCCTACCAGAACCTGACGGTGAACGGCGTACCCGGGTCTGTTCCAGACCCGCGCGTGAAGGTGAAAGACGCGGGCCGGAACGGCAACGATGGTATCACACGGATGTGGCAGCAGCAGAAGTTCATCGCCCAGACAGGCGCAACGCCGATCCCGCTCGCGTCGTGGAACGAAGCGCAGCTGATCTACGCTGAGGCAGTCGGTGGCCAGCAGGGTTTCGATGCCATCAACCGTGTGCGGACGGCGAACAGCGTCCCGACGCTCGCCGGCCCGGCGCCGACCGGGCAGGCATTCACGGACCTCGTGCTCGAGGAGCGTCGGCGCCAGCTCTTCAGTGAGGGACAGCGGTACGCAGACATGCTGCGATACAATTTGCCCTTCCAATCTGGAGTAAATCGGAAGGGTCAGGTCTATAGCAGTCTCACATGCGTACCGTTGCCCAATGTCGAGGTACTGAATAATCCGAATTTTGGAAGCTGAGTGAAGTGAGGCGGCTCGGCGGCTCGGCGACTCGGCGACTCGGCAACATCCGAGTAGCCGAGTGGCCGAGAAGCCGAGCGGACGCGACAGGGCGGAGCAACGATTTGACGGGACGGCACGTTCGTGATATGACAGGCCACCACCGAAGAGCCTTGTCTCCTGTCCCCCCGTCCCCAGAGTTGCTTTATGAGAACGAGCTCCGCGCTCACCCTCGGCGCCGGCATCGTTGCCGTCATCGCGATCGGCTGCACGACCACCGCCCCGGCACCTGCGCCGGCTCCCGCGCCAACGGCAGGCCGGCAAGCGGCCGCGCCCCCCACGAACCCGAGCCCACAAGATTCGACTGAAACGCCCACCGGCGGTGGCGGCGCTGGTCGCGGAGGCCGTGGCGGACAGGGCGGCAACGCAGCCGGCGGCGCGGCGAATCCACTTCCATATGCGCGCGTGGTCACAGGCCAGGCGCAAACGAAGTCCGGTCTGTTCAAAGTGCACCGGATCGGCGAGCGCGTGTTGTTCGAGATCCCGCGTCGTGAGTTGAACAAGGATCTCCTGCTCGTCCAGGAGATCGCGCAGACGACGCTCGGTGCCGGCTACGGCGGCCAAGCGGCGGGCAACCGCGTGCTGCGGTTCGAGCGACGGCCCGGGGACAATCGCGTGGCGCTGCGCGGCATCTCATATGAAGTCGTGTCCAGCGACACGGTGAGCCCGATTGCCGGCGCGGTCCAGGCGGCGAACGTCCCGCCGGTGATCGCGATCTTCAACGTCGAAGCGTACGGGCCGGACAGCGCTCCGGTGATCGACGTATCGCGTCTCTTCACCACGCCGCCCGCCGAGATGTCGCCGGGCCAGCGGATCGGCGCGGGATATACGATCGACGCGACGCGTTCGTGGATCGAGCGCGTGGCATCGTTCCCGGACAACGTGAACATCCACACGTCGCTCACGTTCCAGAGCGGCGGCGGGCGCGGAGCGGCGCCGGCCCCGGGACGGGGCGGCGGCGGACGAGGAGCGGCGGGTGTGACGGCGCCGTCGGCGACCGTGGTGATGTCGTACAGCTTCCACAAGCTGCCCGAAGTGGCGATGACGCCGCGCCTCTGTGACAACCGCGTCGGCTACTTCTCGCTCACTATTACAGACTACTCACAGCCGGCCCAGCGCGTCGCCGACGACCAGCGCTGCTTCATCACGCGGTATCGCCTCGAGAAGAAAGATCCGAGCGCGGCGATCTCCGAGCCGGTGAAGCCGATCGTCTACTATCTCGACGCGAACACGCCCGAGAAGTGGCGTCCGTACATGATCAAGGCGATCGAAGACTGGCAGCCGGCCTTTGAGGCTGCTGGTTTCAAGAACGCGATCATCGGCAAGGTCGCGCCGACGAACGATCCCGACTGGTCGCCGGAAGACGCGCGCTACTCGGTCGTGCGCTGGCTCCCGTCGACGACGGAGAACGCGAGCGGCCCGAACGTCCACGATCCGCGCTCGGGCGAGATTCTCAACGCGCACATCCAGTTCTATCACAACGTGCAGAACCTGGCGCGCACCTGGTATTTCACGCAGGCGGCGGCCAACGATCCGCGCGCGCGACAGTTCCCCTTCCCCGATTCGCTCATGGGGCGGCTGCTCGAGTACGTGCTCGCCCACGAAGTTGGCCACACGCTCGGCTTCCAGCACAACATGAAGGCGAGCTCGCAGTATCCAATCGATAGCATCCGCAATGCAGACTTTTTGCGTCGCATGGGGCACGTGTCGACGCTGATGGACTACTCGCGCTTCAACTACGTCGTGCAGCCGGAAGACAAGATTCCACCCGAGCTGCTCGTGCCGAAGATCGGGCCGTACGACATCTGGGCGACGAAGTGGGGTTATGCACCCGTGGCCGCGCCGATGCAGGTCGCACAGCAGGGGACCGCGAAGCGCACGGGCGCCGAGCGTATCGCGGCCGCCGAAGCCGAGCGGACGACGCTCGATTCGTGGGCGCGCGAGCAAGACACGAAGCCTTGGCTGCGTTTCTCGACGAGCGGCGCGTTCGGTTCCGATCCGGGCGACGAGACCGAGGCCGTGGGCGACATCGATCCGGTGCGCGCGACGGAGCTCGGCTTCAAGAACCTGAAGCGCAACATGCAGTGGATTCAGTCGACGACGGTGAAACCGACGGAAGATTTCGATGTACTCGCGGAACTGTACAACAGACAGATCAACCAGTTCCGCACGGAGCTGGGCCACGTCGCCAATCTCGTCGGCGGCATGAACTCGCAGGAGAAATACGGCAACCAGCCGGGCCCGCGTTTCACGCCGGTGCCGAAGCCCAAGCAGCAAGGCGCGATGAAGTTCATCGCCGAGAACGGATTCCAGACGCCGACCTGGCTCGTCGACACGGACATCCTCCGCAAGATCGAGCCGAACGGTGAAGTGACGCGCATCGTCAACGCGCAGTCGGCGCTGGTGAGCAACCTGCTCAACGACGGCAAGATGACGCGGCTCGTCGAGAACGAAGCGTTGTCCAAGAATCCGTCCGAGGTCTATACGCTCGCCGAGATGCTGAGCGACCTACGGCACGGCGTGTGGACGGAGCTCTATGGTAGCGGTCCGGTGAAGGTGGACATCTATCGACGCGGCTTGCAGCGGAACTATCTCACCGACGTCGGCAACAAGATCAATCCGCCTCCGGCCGGCGCGGCGGACGCGGGTGGACGCGGCGGTGGTGGTGGACGTGGTGGCGCGGCGGCACCCCCGGCGAACACGGGCGAGATCAAGGCGATGCTGCGCGGAGAGCTGAAACAGCTCGACGCCGAATTGGCGCAGGCAGCCAAGCGGGCGACGGACGTCGCGACCAAGCGGCACCTCGACGACGCGCGGCAGCAGATCAGCCACATTCTGAAGCCGGCGGCTGCGGCGACCAACGGCGCGGTGGACGAAGAGGGCATCACGCGCTGGCCGTGATCGAGTGATGTTGCGCGAAGCACGAGGGCCAGGCTAAGCCTGGCCCTCTTGTTTTCCGTTCTGTGATCCGGCGGATCTTGGCGCGTGCACCTATCGGTCGCCGTTGGTGGTCACGGTGTCAAAACGGAACGCTGGTAATGATCGGCCGCCTCAAGGGTCACGTGGCACGCACTCGGCGCGCGGGTTGACGTTTTCGCGCGTTATGCTGGCATAGCCACGCAGCCTAATGTGCGCGCGGTTTATGAGCGGAGATGCGGAACTTCAGCGCTGGCGGATCTTTGCGACGATGGGTTGCATTGGTAAACTTGGAATTAGACTGCGTAGGTTAGCGGCGTTTTGTGCAGAAATGCCGGCTAATGTCGCAGTCTAATTGGCGTTAGGCGGATGCCTTGGGCATTTCGGTAAATTGAGCCATGGCGCTTACGTTCGAGTGGGACCCGCGCAAGGATGCCACAAATCGGACAAAGCACGGCGTCGGTTTCGATGAGGCGCTCACGGTCTTCGCCGATCCACTCGGTAGAATCGTCGAAGATCCCCGCCACTCAGGTGACGAGATTCGGCTGACCTTGCTCGGCCTCTCTGTTCGGAGGCGGCTTTTGGCAGTAATGTTCACGGAGCGCGGGGAAGACCGCGTTCGCATCTTCAGCGCCCGACGCGCCACGCGTCATGAACGCCATGACTACGAAGAAGTCTCGCCGTAAGCCCGCGTCGACCGCCCGTGTCGCCGAGGACGACATCCTGCCAGAGTATGATTTCTCGCGGGCCCGTCGCAACCCGTACGCCTCACGGATCGCGCGAGATGCGGTTATGGTCGTCCTCGATCCCGATGTCGCCCGCGTGTTCCCGGACGCGAGCGCGGTCAATGATGCCTTGCGCGCGCTCGCCCGCATCGCCGAACGCAAGCCGCGTCGATCGCGTTCGAGGCGCCGCACCGCCTAACGTGCGTTGCAGCTGACGGGCGCTCCAAGCGTGGCGGTTGAGCGCCTATTGATATCTTCTCATGACCAGCTGCAATCCGCATATTGCGCCGACCGCCCGCAGCTGAACTCGGGCGTTAG
>DATMHK010000341.1:0-13495 GCA_035554995.1 Gemmatimonadaceae bacterium | reverse complement strand
CGAACGACATGCGGCGGCACGTACGGGTCGCCCGGTTCGGCGAGGTAGCTGTTGGCGGCGCGTCGCAGGAAGCCGGCGTCCCTCGCCGGATCGAACCAGCCGCGCATCTCCGTAGTCGCGGTGATCTGGACGGGTTGCTGCGGTTGCTGTTGTTGCTGCTGCTGCTGGTGATCGCGTCGCGGTCCGCGGCCGCGTCCACGCCGATGCCGCCGCCCGTTGCGCCGATCCTGGAAGCTTCCACCCCCACCCCCACCGCCACCGCCACCGCCCTCCTGACCGCGGTCGCGCCGGTCATGGCGGTCGAACCGCTGATACTGCTGTTGCTGCGGCTGCCGGTCGTAACCGCCGCCGCCGCTCCCCTGCCCGCTCGGCGGGACCGAGCCATTCATTCCCTGCGACGGCGTCTGGAACTCGTCCGTCCCACGCCGTCCTTCGCCTTCGTCGGCGTTTCGTGTCACGAACTCCGATCGATCGCTCGGCGCCGATGGAGTTGGAGGCGGAGGCGGTGCTGAAGCTTCTACGCTCGGAGGCGGCGGAGCTTCGGAGGATGCGGGCGCTGCTTCGCTCGTCCGGGTCCGATCGGCCTTGGGATGTCGTCCGCGGCGCGGTCGCTCCGGCTTCTCGGCCTCACTGTCTCCGCGGGCGACCGGTGAAGGCGCCTCGGCGGGAGGCTCGCTGGTCGCCGCGGGTGCAGAACCCGCCGACTCGGCCTCGTCGCGATATGGGTTGTCGCCGGTGTCCGAGCCGGTACGATTGGACGGACGTCGACCACGGCCGCGACGGGGTGGGCGTCGACTTTCGCTCATGCTGTGCTTGGTAAAAAGGTGATTCTATCTAGCGTGTCCGCGCCGCTCGCGGACGATGCTTCACGGTTCAAAAGGGCCATGCCCGGACCACGCCGGACGGAAAACGCCCTCACGGATCGCTCGCGAAAACGGGTGCGCGCGATGACATGCGATTAATGACGGGAGTACTTCGACGCGACGTGCTGTCGGTATCGTCGGGGCGCGGATCCCTCACGCGAGATCCGACGATGCTGGCGCTACGGCGCGGCTATCGACGTCTGGTCCCGGTGCACCGCCATGGTGCGGCCGAATACCCTGACGTATGTGCCGGAGGGACGACGTCGCGGTCGTGCCGGCGGACGCCAAGAGTATCGCCACTTCTCCAGCTTGGCGCAACCCTGACGTCGAGTCCCTTAGGCTCCGTGCTGGGCTGCGAACTTTGTGCCGTGGCACGGCTCGAGTCCTACGGTGAGTAGGTTTCGAGTGGCTTAATTGCGTTTTGTGTCGGGTCGGGAGCCGAGGTCTCAGGTCCCGGGTCTCTGGTCTCAGGTCGACGGCGCCGCCGTTTCAACCTGAGACCTGGGACCAGGGACCTGAGACCTCTCAAGCCTGTCCCCTCACCCCAGCGCGATTAAGGTCGCGACCTCACTATTCACCTCGGACCCAAAGTTTGTACCCCCCTCCACCCGGCAACGATCCCCTCTCCGCCGAACTGGCCGGCTATGTCGCCGCCTACCAACGGTCGGGCGACCTCGGGCGGCTGCTCGATGAGCTGCGCGCGTTCGCCGAGCGAACAGACGCCGTTTTTCTTGCCGCGGCGGCCAAGCCGTTTCAGGGGATGCCGGAGGTCGTCATTCCCCTCTATGAGCGGATCACCGCCGAGCGTTCGGGGGACGGTCAGGCGATGGTAATTCTGGCCAATGCGTATTGGCTGGCCGGCCGCGGTCCGGACGTTGTGTCGCGCCTGGCGTCGAAAGCCAAGGAGATCGACCCGTCGAACCGCGGCGCGTGGCACTTGTGGGCGCTCGCCGAATCCAGCGTGCGAAAGCGCGTGGACCGGTGGCTCGAGGTCACGAAACATTTCCCCAGCGACCAGCTCGCGCGCGCGGCCCTCGCCGACAACGCGACGAGCCTGGCGACGGACGAAGACGATCCCGTGGCCCTCAAGCTGGCAATCGAGACGTACGAGGGTCTGCTCGCCGAGTCACCGCCTCCTCCGACGGCGCAAAGATTGGCGCTCGAGGAAACGTTGAAGGCTCTGCGACGCGGGTAGCCCGTGTCGCTCACCGCGGTCGAGTCGTTCGTCCTACCTGACGGCCCTCGCCCTCGTCGCCTCCCTCACCGCGCGAACGACCTGCTGGATGTCACTCGCCTCGCCGACGACTTCGTAAACCACGGATTCCTTGCCGACGACGCGCTGAACCTGGCTGATGTTCACCGTCGTGATCACGAAGTGCCGGTTCTGAAACGCTTTTGTCGTGCGCAGATGATCGAAGAAGCGCCAATTCACATCATACGGCGGAACGATGTCGTAGATGATTACCCGGGGATTGTGCCGCTCGATGATCGCTTCGACGTCCCCTGCGGCCGTCTTGATATCCTCGATATGGATGACGAGGACGACGTAACCCGCGCTCTCGAGATTTACGCGGAGCAACCGAACGAGATCCGGATTCGTGTTGATGATGGCGACGACGATTGGCGTTTCGGTCATGCGACGATTGGTCGTCGCGTGCTAACGCAAAGCGGATGCCGTTTTGGGGATGGATGGGAGACGGTGGACGAGAGACGACGGACGATAACGGCGATAAACAGACGGCATAGCGGAGAATCTCCCGCGCGATCCCGAGTTGTGCTCGTGACACTTTCTGCGTGACTTGCGGAGCAACCGGATCGCGACGCAGAAAGTGTGACCTCTTGAATTATAGAAATGAAAAGGGAAGCCGAGGCTTCCCTATTTCGTCCCCATCTTTCGTCCCCGTCTCGGTCCTAGGTCACCCCGCGGCGTCCTGCGCCCGAGGAGCAAGCGAGCGAACCGCGTCGAGCAGGTCATCGAGCTCGAAGGGTTTGAGCAGCACGGGAATCTTGCACGCGGCCATGAGCTTCGCGGCCTGGTCGGAGATGTCGCCCGTAAGGAAGAGCGACGCGTAGCGTAGGTGCGGCTGCTCACCGGCGGCGAACTCGAAGATGACGTCGCCGCGCTCGTCGGGGATGCGGAGATCCAATACAAGGATGTCGAAGTGCTCCGCCTTGAGCATCGAGTACGCTGCCTCGCCGCTCCGCGCAGTGACGACATCGTAGGCGGCTTGCTGCAGCGCCAGCGACACGGCGCGGCAAATGGGCGCCTCATCGTCGACGACGAGAACCCGGATGGGTTGGCCGCGTAGGGCGTTCCAAGTCATCATGGCGGTGTCGGCCTCCCCCGCTGGATGATCCGCTCGGCGAGCACCGCCACCAGCTGCTCGCCGGTGATCGCGTGTCGCACGTGCTCGGTTGTATGTCCGGTCATGTCGCGCATATGCTGCGATAACTGCCAGGGTGAGTGATAACCGGTCTTTGCCGCAACTTCCTTGATCGAACGTCCAGGGTCCTGCAGGTACGAGTAAGCGCGAAGCAACCGCGCCGCCACCACCAGTGTCCGAGCCGAATGGATTCCCGCCGGCTCGAGATTCCGGTACAGCGTTCGGAGGTTCATCCCCGCGGCACTGGCCAGGTCTTGTGCACCGCCGAACCTGGCCGGCGCCCGAAAGAGCTGGTCGATGCCCCGCACCACGACGACCGGGAGCGCTGAGAGCGGTCCGGCAAGCTCGCGGAGCATACGCTCGCCCAACGCATGGGCGGGGATGCCCTCGAGGAGCTCACGAAACTGCCCCGGTTCATCGTCGAAATGCGCGATGACCACGTGCTCGATGCCGGCCTTCGCCAGCCGCACGACCGCCTTCATCGACGAGGGGTTGAGCCTCGTGTAGAGAACGACGGGCAGCGACGGGTAGTCGCGGCGCAACTGCTCGAGCGAATCGGGGTCAATCGTGCCGGATGCCGCCGGGTCGGCGACGACTAAGTCGGCGACGACGAGCTGGACCGTAGTGCGAAGGTCGGCCCAGTTGGTGGCAACGGCAAGCGAATGCTCCGAACCGAGAACGATTTTGAGGTGGTTGAGGAGTTGGCGCGGGAGATACGCTGCGACGTCCACAAGCCGTAGGTCGAGGTCCGCTTGGTGTCACAAAACCACGAAACCGTGACACGATTTCCGAGTTTACGACTCGGCGCGGATTCCTACAATGGCAGCGAGGACAGTTCTGACGAAAACCTGTTTCCCCCCCTCTGCCTCGTACGACGGAGAACGCCCAATGTCTCGCCGCCCTGTTGCTCTCCTCGCGATTGCGATTGCCTCCTTCGTTCTTGCCGCGTGCAACAGTGCGACCGCGCCGCAGCCTCGCGGCGACGAGCCCTGCAGCGGCGTCGTCGGAAGCGACGGCCGCTGTCACGAGTAAGCGAAACCGATTGCTGACTACCGAGGGGCCCGGACCTCCGGGCCCTTCGCTTTTTAGTTACCTCGTCGCGACCGCCTCCCGCATCTCGCGAATCGCCGCCGCGATCTCGGAAACCCCAAGCGACGGCACAATTTCCGGCACCACCCGTCGCGGCGCGGGCTGATCGAGCAGTCGAAGCTCGGACTCGCTCTCGAACACGAACTGGTGGAATCCATGCTGCTGCGCGCTGGTGATAGCCGCGTTGAGCCAGGTGCGCGCCTCCTCAGGTTGGCCGAGGATGCGATAGCCGCGCCCGACCTGCATGAGGAAATCCGCTGACAGCGCCGGCGGCAGCGCGACGTCGCTGAGCTCGCGGCGATAGCGCTCGAACACCGGGCCCATCCCGTCGTCGGCGGCAATGGCGAGGAGCTGAATCGTCGCCGCCCACCGGAGGTACTGCTCCTGCGAGGTGGCGACGATGACCATGTACGCGTCGCGCGCCGCGGTGCGAACGCCGAGCCGGCTGAACGAGGCCGCGATGTCGTGGAGGATACGGTCGCGGTTGCGATCGGTCTCCGTCCCATCCAGCGCTTTATATGAAAGGCGGATGGCGAGCTCGTAGTCGCCGCGCATGTAAGCGGCGTTGGCGCGGTCGTGGAGCGCCATTGAGTGGACGCCGCTGAAGCCGTTTCGCTCGGCGTCGTCGATCGTGGAGTCGAGAATCGTCTCCGCGCGGGGCAAATTGCCGCGCAACAGCGCAATCTTCGCGTCGCCGATGCGAGCGCGAAGCACGCCCATCATGTCGCCGACGCGCTCGGCGAGCTGGCTGGCGATCTCGTACGCGGTAGCCGACTGGGAGATCTCGTTGACCTGACGAAGGCAGAAGCCGAGTCGCAGGTGCGCGGCGATCGCGGTATCGGTGTCCTCGAGTGGCTCGGTGTGCGCGATGACGCTGCGGTAGACGTCGATGGCGAGGCTCCACCGCGCGTCGAAGTCGAGGGAACGCGCGTACGCCATGAGCCGAGGCGCGACGACGTGCGCGTCGGGCGTGCGCGTATCGACCATGACGTCGACGACGCTGCGGAGCATGCCGCGCGCGGGGCGACCCGGCGGGATTTCGGTGATCGCGTTGATGACGGCACCGAGGTTCCACGCGCCGGGCGCAACGACGGACGCGCCCTGCTCGAACCAGGAGTCGACGAGTCGGAGAACGACCAGTCCGGCAGAGATTTCGCGCCAGGTGTCTTCGCGCTCATCGAGCGCGGCCAGCTCTTCGAAGTAAGCGAGGTGCCGAATCATTCGCGTAAAAGGAAATGCATCCGTAAACGAGACGGATGACGGCCGATGAAAGGCTACGTGGCATATATCGGCACGTCTTGCCGAATCATCAAGTGGCAATTTTGCGTCACGTGAACCGGCAAATTGTGACGTTTTCCACAGGAGAAACCCGTATTCGGATGGAAATAACGGTTACACGTGAAAATGTGATTTACACTCGCCGAGCATCCGCGCCATTTGAAGTCCTCTAATTAGATCCCGTCACCAGGATTCCGAGCCGTCGAACTCGTTTCATCCGACGCGCAATCGAGTGGTGACGGTCGCATCGACGATCGCGTGCACGTTGGCTGCCGATCCCAGCCAGGCTCTCACCCGCGGACCCGCGTGTTGTGAGAGAACTCTCAAGCCCGCCAAATCAGCATGCACGCAAGGCTTCGCACACGCGCGGCGGCCACCGTGTTGTCGGCCGTCGCTATTGGCATCGTACTCGAGCACGCGTCGGCGGCCACCGCTCGCCCGGACAGGTTCCTGATCGCGCGGGCCGTCGCGACGGCGTCGCCCGGTCCGGGCGATTCGAACGTCGTCTACGGCCCACGCAACTTCACCACTCCAACCGGCTCGCAGACCGTCAACGTCGAGCGCTTCGTCGTGACGCTCGACTCCGGCGCGAAGTACTCGCTGAAGGTCGTGAATGGTGACGCGGGTAGTGTCAAACGAGCGACATCAGGCTCGGTCAAGCTGAACGGCACCGTCGTCGTCTCTTCAACCGACCTGGCGTCCGGACCGCAGACCACCATCCGCGATGTCGTGCCGCGGAGCGTCGACACGATCATCGTCACCATCGGTGGAACCGCCGGCGCGCACGTGGTTGCGACCCTGCTCGCGACGGCTCGGCCCACCGTGACGCTCTTCGGCCCGAAAACGTATATACGCCCCAACGGCAACTCCTCGAGCCCGAGCGACAATTTCCCGGGGATCCCGGGAGTCGGCGCACCCTTCACCCTGATTGCCCGCAACGGCGATTCCACGGGCGGTCACCGCGCCTCGAGCGCGAGCGTATCGCTCAACGGAACGAGCGTGATCGCATCCAGCGAAATCAAGCAGGATGTGGCAATCATCACGAAGAGTGTGAACGTCCTCGCCACGAACTCCCTCGCGCCCGATTTCGTCAAGAGCTCACCAAACTCGCAGATGACGCTGACCGTCGTCGGGACGGACATCGCGCCGCCCGCCCTGACGATCTCGTCGCCTGCTCCAAACACAGTCACGCCAAACGGCACGGTCACCTTCACCGGTGGTGTCACCGATCGCACGGCGATCAAGGTGACGGTGGCCGGCGTGCTCGCGACAGTGACGTCCAACACGTACTCGGCCACCGTCCCTCTCGCCAACGAAGGTCCGAATCTGATTCATGTCGTCGCTGTCGACGCGGCCGGCAACGTTGCCGACTCGACGCGCACCGTGACGAAGAACACTCAACCATTGACTCTCATTGTCGCGGCGCCGCCTGACGGGTTCATGACGCGCTTCGATACTGTTTTCGTGCGCGGCAATGGTATCGACGTCAACCCGTTCACGGTGACAGCCAACGGCCTCCCCCTCGCGGTCGACGCGTCCGGCGGATTCTCCGGCCCGGTCCCGCTCACGAACGGGGCCAACTTCATCACGATCTCGGCAACCGATACCGCCGGCCACTCGTCTTCGACCACTCGCATGGGGACGAGAGACAGCAACGCTCCAGTGCTGACAGTCAGCTCGCCGGTCGACGGCACGACGACGGGACAAAGCGCGATCGCCGTGACCGGTACTGTCCAGGACGCGACCACCGTCACTGTCACGGTGAACGGTGCCGGCGTCGGTTTGGGCGCCAACGGCAGCTTCTCGACCAGTGCCGCGCTGGTGATGGGCACGAACTCGATCGGCGTTCGCGCGACCGATGCCGCCGGCAACGTGTCGGTCGTCACGCGAACTGTGATTCGCGACAACAGCGTTCCGTTGCCACCTGATCCGTCCACCGTCGCCTCACCTATCAATCCGCTGGTTGCAACGACATTCGGGGACGCCACGGCGTTCCTCTTTGCCGGACCGAATCCGATCCAAACGGGAGTCGCGGCCGGTGCCATAGATCGCGTCCGCGCCTCCGTGCTTCGCGGCCGAGTTACGAATCGGCAGGGCGCGCCACTCGGCGGAGTCACGATCGGCGTCCTCCAGCACCCGGAGTTCGGCCAAACGCTCACCCGCGCTGACGGCGCATTCGATATCGCCGTCAACGGGGGCGGTGTTGTGACACTGAGTTATGCGAAGACCGGCTTTCTTTCGGTCCAGCGGCAAGCGGTCGCACCACGACAGGATTACCGAGATCTGAACGACGTCGTGCTGATTCCCGCTGACACAGCGGCTGCGCACGTCGACTTCTCGTCACCAATTCAAGTCGCACGCGGCAGCGCGCAATCCGATACCCTGGGCGTTCGCCGCATGACGGTGCTCTTCGCGCAGGGCACGCATGCGTCGATGACATTGCCCGGCGGCACGACGCAACCGCTGTCATCGCTCACCGTTCGCGCGACCGAATACACGGTCGGCGCTACTGGGCCGGCCGCAATGCCAGCGCCGCTGCCGCCGATGAGTGCGTACACATACGCCGCCGAGTTGAGTGTCGACGAAGCCACTGCGGCCGGCGCGTCGAGCGTGAGCTTCGACAAGCCCGTTCCGGTGTACGTCGAGAATTTCCTGAACTTCCCAGTTGGAACACCGGTGCCTGTGGCGAGCTACGATCGTTCCGCCGCACGTTGGGTCCCGTCGCCGGATGGACGGATCATCAAGATCCTCAACACAACCGGCGGCGTCGCGACGATCAGTGTGTCACCGTCGAACGTTCCGGCCGACTCCGCGACCCTGGTTTCGCTGGGGGTCACTACGCCTGAACGGCAAACGCTCGCGAGCCTGTACTCGGCCGGACAGACACTCTGGCGCGCTTCCGTAACACACTTCTCGCCGCTCGACTTGAACTTTCCGAGCTCGCCGCCTGACGACGCGACGAACCCGGATGGGCGAAAACAGAACGACGACGACAAGAAGCCGTGCACCAAACCAGGCTCCGTCATCGAGTGCACCACCCAAGTGCTCGGCGAGGCTCTGCCGGTCACGGGCACGCCGTTCGATCTCGTCTATCGCAGCAATCGTGTTCGCGGTTTCGCCGCGGCTTACGCGCAACGGATCCGCGTCACCGGCGCAACCGTCCCGGCGAGCCTCCTCCGAGCCGACCTCTCGATTTCAATCGCGGGTCGCACCATTCGCCAAAGTTTTTCACCGCTGCCGAACCAGACGTACGTCTTTACCTGGGACGGCAAGGACGCCTACGGACGGGCGGTGAACGGGGCGCAGCCGCTGAAATACCGCGTCAGCTATGTCTACCCGACCAACTATCTCGTACCGCCGAGTTACATCGCGAGCTTCGGGCTTCCATGCTCGGGGACTCCGGGTGTCATCGGCGCGGGATCGTGTCTACTGAGCTCCAACTCGCTCAACGGAGCCGGCCGGGAAAGCATTCTCAGTACCGACTACGAGACAACGCTCGGCACTCTCGACGGGATCGGAGAAAAGACCGGCGGGTGGCGGCTTTCAGTCCATCACGCCTTCGATCCCGTTGGGCGCGTCGTCTACCTGGGCGATGGCACCAGACTCGGCGCGGATCCGGCTCTGAAATTGTTCGCGGGTTACGAAGACCCCAACGCGCCGCCGCTGCTCTTCGGGTTCGGCGAAATCTGGGACGTGCTTGCCTTGCCCGATGGCAGCCTTGTGGTCGCTGACGGCGTGATCGACAAGGTGTTCAAGATCCTGCCTTCGGGTACCGTAACGACTCTCGCCGGCAAGGGTGAGTCGGGCCACAGCGGAGACGGCGGCCCCGCGACGTTGGCTGCCCTTGTCCCGCACAAGCTCGCTGCCGGGCCTGACGGAAGCACTTATATAGTTGTCAACAGCCCGGGCGGGCGTGTTCGGCGCGTCGCTCCCGACGGCATCATCACCACGGTTGTCGGCAACGGCATCGCATGCAACGGCAGTTCCTGTACGGGCGACGGTGGACCGGCGATGTCGGCCAAGGTAAATCCGACAGCAGTGGACGTCGGACCTGACGGATCGATCTACATCGCCGAGGGCACCCTCGTTCGGCGTGTCGGGCCCGACGGCATAATCCAGCGCATCGCCGGCGATACGACCAGATGCTTCTACAGTCAGCTGCAACGCTGCGGCGACGGAGGCCCGGCGGCTCAAGCGCGATTCGCGGCGATCGGATATCTCCGTCTTGGTCCGGACGGAAGCATCTACCTCGCCGACAACTACGGCGCGGTGTGGCGCATCGACAGAAACGGAATCGCGCACCGCATCGCGGGCTTCAGCGGAGACGAGCGGTTCACCGGCTATACCGGAGAGGGCGGCCCGGCGTTGATGGCGACGCCGTTCACCGTGAAATCGGTCGCGCCGGGATCAGACGGGTCGCTGGTCTTCTCGGATACTGACGACGGTCGTCTGCTGCGCGTGAGCGCCGACGGCATCATCAGTACGATCGTCGGCAACGGACAGCCCTGCTGCTCGGCGAGCGCCCACGACGGCTTCCCCACACAAGTCAAGTTGGCGCCGAATTTCCTCTCGTTTGGTCCCGACGGCACTCTGTTTCTGTCAGAAGCGACAGCCAATTGCTGTGGCGGCACGGGCTACAACATTCACACGCTCTCATCGTCATACACCGGCTATCAAAACCAGCCATTCAAAATTCCGAGTGAGGATGGGTCGGAGGTGTACGAGTTCGACGCCAACGGTCGACACCTCCGCACTAGAGATGGGCTGACCGGTCGGACGATCCTGCAATTCGCTTATGACGCGTCGGGGCTGCTCGTCAGCATCACCGACGTCGATGGCAACGTCACCCAGTTGCTTCGCGATGCAGCGGGACAACTGACCACCATCGTCAGTCCGTTCGGTCAGCGGACGACGATGACGGTCGACGGAGCGGGCTATCTCCGAACCGTCACGAATCCCGCCGGCGAAACGGTTCAGCTCCAGCACGACGCCAACGGGCTATTGCGTACGCTCTCGGACCCGAAGGGACATAGCCCATACGAGTTCTCTTATGATTCACTCGGCCGTCTGAGCCGCGACGCCGACCCGGAAGGCGGTTTTACCGCGCTCTCGCGATCGGTCACGGATACGAGCGTCACGGTTACGACAACGTCGCAAATGGGGCGGGTGAGCACCTTCTCTACGGCAAGCCTAGTGACTGGGACGACACGCCGATCGGCCGTCGCGCCGGACGGCTTGATCACGACGACCGAGGAAGGCCCTGATGGCACGACTCGGAGTGTCACTCCAGATGGTACTATCGCGTCCGTCACGATGATCCGTGACCCGCGCTTCGAATTGCAGGCACCGACGTTGAGTCGCTTCGGCGTGACTTTGCCCAGCGGCCTAGCTCTAACCGGACGTAGCTCTCGCACTACAACTCTCGTGAATCTGCAGGATCCCCTCTCATTGACTCAACAGACGGACTCACTGATCATCGGCGGCGCGGTCTCGCGAACGGTCTTCGATGCCACCGCCCGAACTCTGACGCACTACACCCCAGAGGGCAGACAATTCATAACAACGCTCGACACGGCACGACGCGTTGTCAGCGAAAGGGCCCCGGGAGAAGCACCAGTCCGATACACATACGGGCCAAGGGGCCTGCTTATCGCCGTAACGCAGGCGGGCAGGGTATCGCGCTACGACTACGATTCGGCAGGTAGAATCAAGACGTTCACTGATCCGCTTGGACGCGTCGAGCGGTTCACCTACGATTCCGTCGGGCGCGTCACGAGACAAACGCTCTTTGATCTTCGAGAGATCGTCTATTCGTATGATGCAAACGGCAACGCATCGTCGATTACGCCCCCCGGCCGAGCTCCGTACACGGTAATCGCGGACGGTCGTGACCTCGCCACGCTGTTTACTCCACCGTCCAACGGGCTCACCACTCCGGCAACGCGCCTCGACTACAACCTCGATCGACAGCTGACCCGGATCCTGCGGCCGGACAGTCTGGCGATCGACCTTCGATACGACGTCGCCGGCCGACTCGACACCGTCGCCATCCCCACGGGCCGCATTCACGTCTCGTATAGTGCGCAGTCTGGGCTCCCGACCGCGTTACAGGGCGCGAGTGGAAACCCCGGAGCGAGCCTGTTGTTCGCATATGACGGTGTCTTGCCGACGATGCAAACCTGGATGGGAACCGTTCACGGCGCCGTCGGCGCCGCGTACGACTCGCTCCTGCGGCCAAAGACCATAACGGTGAATGGAGCAAATCCGGTTGGCTTAGGCTACGATCGCGATGACTTCCTAACTTCGGTGGGTTCGCTCTCGATGACACGCGACCCGGCGACCGGGCGAGTCACAGCCACTGGACTTGGTGGCGTCACAACGTCGGCGACCTACCACGACAGCATCGGTACGCTGACTCGGCTCACCGCCAAATTTGGCGCGTCGACTCTCCTTGATGCGCTTTACACTAGGGATACGATCGGCCGGGTGGTACAGGTTGTAGAGACGGTTCAGGGCGTCGCTACCACGAGCACATTCGTCTACGACTCGATCGGCCGATTGGATCAAGTCCGACGTAATGGATCGCTCGTTTCTGATTACGACTATGATGTCAACGGCAACCGCGCACGGTTGACGACGGCGAACGGTGCGGTGACGGGCGTGGTGGACGCACAGGATCGGCTGATCAGTTACGGAGCAACAGCATACTCATACGGTTCGAATGGCGAGTTAGCCCGCCGAAGTTCCGGGCCGGACACCACGACCTACACGTACGATGTGTTGGGCAACCTTCTAGCCGTTCGCCTACCGGATGGGAGATCCATCGAATATCTCGTCGATGCGCAAAATCGGCGCATCGGAAAGAAGGTGAACGGTGCGTTGACGAAAGGCTTTCTCTATCAAGGCCAGCTTTCGCCCATCGCGGAGCTCGATTCGACGAACGCAGTCATAAGCCGCTTCGTCTACGGAGACGCCGAGAATGTTCCCGAGTATCTCATCAAGGCCGGCATCACCTATCGCATCATCACCGATCAACTAGGCAGCGTGCGTCTCGTGGTCAACTCGACCACCGGGGACATCGCGCAGCGGATTGACTACGACGAGTTTGGACGCGTAGTCACTAATACGAACCCCGGCTTTCAACCTTTCGGCTTCGCCGGCGGCCTATACGACGACGACACAAGGCTGACGCGCTTCGGAGCGCGAGACTACGACGGGGAGACGGGTCGATGGACTGCCAAGGACCCTCTCCGATTTGCGGCTGGGCAAGAAAACTTTTATGTGTATGTCGGTAATGACCCGATCAATTCGATCGATCCGTACGGCCTACGCTGCCGCGGCATCGGACGGGAGCTGTTCTCGTTCGTTCCGGTCGCAGGCCCTGGTCTCGACGCAATCGAAGATTTTCAGGATGGAAACTACGGCTGGGGCAGCGTCGATGCCGCTCTCGCGGGGCTCGACCTTCTCGGTGTTGGAGAGCTGGCGAAGGGCGGCTGGAAAGTTGGCTCACACACATGGAATGCCACACGAAAGTGGTTCGGCCGACGGGACCTCGCGGAACCGTACCAGCATATGCATCACGCGTTCATGAGCAGAGCCTCGAAGTTTCCTGAATGGCTAAAGAATCAATGGTGGAATGTGAAACCACTGACGCCGCCTGAGGGAATCACTATGAATGAGTGGCATGCAATGGTCGAAGGTCGGCCGTATAGCGACAACGCCCTCAGTTGGCCGGAGCGCGTATGGCATGGTTCACCCGACTGGACGAAACCGAGCGCGTCGTCAGCGGTGGCGAAAATAGTCAAAGCCACTGCGGGGAGCGGCTGTGGGTGCCGATGATCTGACATATCCCGTCTTGGGTGTGTTCCGCAACGGAAGTCT
>DATMHK010000340.1:0-9734 GCA_035554995.1 Gemmatimonadaceae bacterium | reverse complement strand
ACGACGCCATCATCGCCGCGGCGACGCTGTCGCACCGCTACATCGGCGACCGCTTCCTGCCCGACAAGGCGATCGACCTCGTCGACGAGGCCGCGTCGCGATTGCGCATCGAGATCGACTCGATGCCGCAGGAGATCGACGAAGTCGAGCGCCGCATCATGCAGCTCGAGATCGAGCGTACGGCGCTCAAGAAGGAGAAGGATCGTGCGGCAATCGAACGCCGCGAGGAGCTGGAACGGGAGCTTGCCGAGCTGCGCGAGAAATCGTCGGCGATGAAAGCGCAGTGGCAGCAGGAAAAGGAGATGCTCGGCGGCGTCGGCAAGATCAAACAGGAGATCGACCAGGCGCGCATCGAAGCGGAGCAGGCGACACGACGGGGCGATCTGGCCAAGGCGGCCGAGATCTCGTACGGTCGCATCCCCGAGCTCGAGCGCCGCATGAAGGACACGGAGCAGAAGCTCGCCAGCCAGGATGGCCGTCCGAAGTATTTGAAGGAGGAAGTCACCGCGGACGACATCGCCGGAGTCGTCGCACAATGGACGGGCATTCCGGTGACGCGCATGCTGGAGAGCGAGCGCGAACGGCTCACCAAGCTCGATAAAGAGCTCGCCAAGCGAGTCATTGGGCAGGAGGAAGCGGTCGTCGCCGTGGCGAACGCGGTGCGCCGCTCACGCGCCGGCCTGCAGGACCCGAATCGCCCGATCGGCTCATTCATCTTCCTCGGACCGACCGGCGTCGGAAAAACGGAGACGGCGAGGGCGCTCGCCGAGTTCTTGTTCGATGACGAGCATGCCATGGTCCGCATCGACATGTCCGAGTACATGGAGAAACACGCCGTCGCGCGCCTGATCGGGGCGCCGCCGGGCTACGTCGGTTACGAAGAGGGTGGCCAGCTCACCGAAGCGGTTCGCCGTCGGCCGTACTCGGTGATCCTGTTCGACGAGATCGAAAAGGCACACCCCGACGTCTTCAACATCCTGCTCCAGATTCTCGACGACGGCCGGCTCACCGACTCGCAGGGACGCACGGTGGATTTCCGGAACGCCGTCGTCATCATGACGTCGAACGTCGGCTCGACCTTCATCCTCGAGCACGCGCGCGGCGACTGGGCGCTCGTCGAGACGCAGGTCATGGCCGCGCTTCGCCAGCAGTTCAAGCCCGAGTTCCTCAATCGCGTCGACGACATCATCATCTTCCACCCCCTCGGCACCGACCAGATCGAGAAGATCGTCGACCTCCAGCTGGTGCGGCTCGACCGCCTCCTCGCCGACCGCAAGATGACGCTCGAGGTCACACCGGAAGCGAAGCGGTTGCTGGCCGAGGAAGGATACGACCCCGCGTTCGGCGCGAGACCGCTCAAGCGGTCCATCCAGCGCCTGATCCAGAACCCGCTCGCGCTGGCCGTGCTCGAGGGCAAGTTCAGCGATGGCGACGTGATCGTCGTGCGGCCGGACGGAAAGGGGGGACTAGAGTTCTCCAATGAGCCGGCACGCGAGACGGTTGGTGCGTGATTGAACTGCGGTTTTGAAACACGGAGATCACAGAGATCACAGAGAACAGCTTTGGACTAAAGCTCCCCGAACGGCATTCCCAATGATTCGGTCGTCCGGGCTCGTTGCAAATGAAACTGGGACTCGGTCTTTCTCTGTGTTCTCTGTGTTCTCTGTGTTTCAAGGTCTTTCGCGTCGATGCGGTTCGATGCGTAACGAGGCGACGATAGTCATTCAGTACGCAACGCGATCATCGGATCGACGACCGCCGCGCGGCGGGCTGGGAGCCAGGTGGCGACGGCCGCCACTACGATCACGGTGATGGCGATCAGGCCGCCGATGGCCGCTGGATTCACCGGAAGAGCACCGTTCTCACCGGTAAGAACCATGACATGGCCGACGGCCGCGAGACAGGCGATGCTGAGGGGAAGGCCGATGAGCAGTCCCAGACCGCTCAGCCATAGTCCTTTGCGGAACAGCAAGGCGACGACCTCCACGGGCTTTGCGCCGAGCGCGATGCGAATACCGATCTCGCGGCGGCGTTGCGTGACGGCGAGGGCGATCACGCCGTAGAGACCGATCGACGCGAGCAGGAGGACGAGCGCGCCGGCGGTTCCGATGCCCGCACCGAACTGCATCATCGTGCGCTGCTCTGCGGCGAATGCGTCCTGAAGCGTCTCGACGTTTTCGACGGCGAGATCGGGTATCGTTTTGCGCAAACGTTCGCGGATCGGGCGAATGAGCGGGCGCGCCGGGCCGGTGGTCCGCGCGAGATAGGCAAAGTCGCGCCAGCCGCTGTTGTCGATCGCGAAGACGCGGCGGCCGGGGCCCTGCGTCGTTCCACGCGACGCGTCGTAGACGCCGACGACGACCGCGGCTCGTTCGAGCGGCTTGCCGTGGTCGCTCTGCGAGAAGCGTCGTCCTATCGGATCGGCGTTGCCCCAGAGCTCATGCGCCACATCGGTGCTGATGAGGACCGCGCGGTCGCGCGCCGCGGTGTCGGCCGGGACGAGGTCGCGCCCACGAACGATCGGCAGACCGAGCAGCGTGAAATAGCCGGGGCTCGCCTCCTCGAGGTGCACCTGCATCGGCGTCTGCCGAATCAATCCGGCGCGACTCTCGGCGCTCACGGTGAAGTCGAGCAACTCACGGCCATTCGCGTCGCTGACGACGTTTTCGATTCCGGGCAGGGTTTGGAGGTCGCGCATCGCGGCGTGCAATCGCGCGCGTGTCTCGGGCGCGATCTTGCGCACGTCGAACTCGATTTGAACGACTCGACTGGTGACCGATTGCTCGACGCCCCGCTGGTCTTGCTTCACGAGCAGCGCGAGCATGACGGCGATGCCGATGAGCAGCGGCTGCGTCACGGCGATCTGCGCGACGACGAACGACGACTGCAAGCGCGTGCGCGCCGACGCGCCGCCCGCCGAACCGCCGCGCTTCAATACCTCGGCGACTCCCGTCTTTGTCGCGTGCAGCGCGGGGGAAAGACCGAACAGAATTCCGGTCGCGAGCGCGATCACGAGCGTGAACGCGGCCGTCGCGAAGTCGGGCGCGATCTCGATACCGACGACCGAACCCGCCGCGATGAGCGCGAACGCTCGGTAGAGCGCCAAACCGCCGGCGCCGCCGGCCACCGCCAGCACACAGCTCTCGGTGAGCAACTGCCGGATGATCCGGGCGCGGGCGGCGCCGAGCGAGAGACGGACCGCGATCTCTTGACTTCGCGCCATTCCCGCGCCGACGACCAAGGCGCTCACGTTGGTGCACGCGAGGACGAGCACGAGCACGTCGACCAGACTGAACGCGAACCAAACGAACAGGACCTGCGGGTCTTCCGGAAGCTCGGTGCCGGCGCGAAGTGGAACGACATCGGCCGTGCGGATCCGACGATCGACATCCGGTGTCATCCGCCGGACGGCCTGCTCGCTCACAACCCGCGCCGCGGCACTTGCCTGGTTGACGGAAACGCCGGGCGCGACGAACCCCGCGGCGGATAGGAGCGCACTGTCGCGGTCGATCAGCGCGCGGCGCGTCGCGCGCAGCACGGTGGCTCGTGAAGCCAGCGGCATCCACATCGTGCGCTCCGAGGCGGACACGGTAAAACCGTTGAACCGGGGAGGCGCCACGCCGACGACGCGCACCAGCGCATCATTGACCTTGAGCGTGCGGCCGATGACGTCTCGCGTGCCGCCGAAGAGCGTGCGCCACATGGCGTCGCCGATGACGGCGACCATCTCACCGTCGCCCGCGTCCGCGCGCCCGGGGACGCGCAAGGCGCTGCCGAGCGCCATGCGAACGCCGGCTGTCTCGAAATACTTGTCCGTAACGAAATGCATCTGCGCGCTCGTCGCGCGTTCGGGGTCGCCGAAGTCGAGCGCGACGACGCTCGTCGTCCATGCTGTCGTCGTCGCGAACAGATCACCGCGGGACGCGAGCTCCCTGTACTCGGGATACGAGAAATCGCGCGGCAGCCACCGCTCGCTCTCCGGGGCTCGCTGTTTTCCGCGGATGAGGACGAGCGCGGGATCGGGTCGTACGCCCGCCGCCGGTCGCAGCCGCAGCGCTTGATAGAACGAGACAATGCCGGCGTGAACGCCGATGCCGAGCGTGAGGACTCCGACAATGGTCGCCGACGCTAGTGGACGTCGCGCGATTTGTCGGAAGGCGAAGCGAACATCGGCGACAACGGATTCGATCCAGCGCGCGCCGCGGGCGTCGCGTCCTTCCTCCTGGAGCACGGCGACGTTGCCGAACTCGCGTCGCGCCGCCTCGCGCGCGGCGCCCGGTGAGAGTCCGCGCGCCATGAATCGGTCTGTGGCCCGCGCGAGATGCGACTCCATCTCAGCGCGCATCTCCTGATCGAGGGAGCCGCGGCGAACGAGACTCCGCACGACGGCGCGGTAGCGATACAACAACGAAAGTATGCTCATCGACTGCTCAGGTCACACGGAGGATGGCGGCGAGCGCGCCGGAGAACCGCTCCCAGTTCTCGCGTTGCTCGTTGAGGTAGCGTCGCCCGGCCGCGGTCACCGAATACACCTTCGTCTTGCGCCCGCTCGGCGACTCGCTCCACTCGGCGTCGATCAACCCCTTTTCCTCGAGTCGATACAGCGCCGGGTAGAGCGAACCGGCGTTCACGGCGAGCACCTGGCTCGAGGTGGCCTGTATGCGGAGGCTGAGCTCGTAGCCGTTGGTCGGCTCGGCGCGCAACAGTTGGAGCACGATGAGGTCGAGTGTGCCTTGGAGCAGCGGCGCGGATTTGGGCGGCATCGCGGGAATTTGGTAAAAGTGGGGTCAGACCCCATTTCGAATTCTGGAAATGGGGTCTGACCCCATTGGAACACTAGACGGGCTAGTGGAACCCCAAGTTTCAACGCGTACCACTAGACTGTCAAGTGGTGAGCCCGGTTGGTGGCGAAGCGGTACTTTTCTGCCATGGCGCGGACCGATGACGACCGTTGGATGGAGATCGCACTCACCGAAGCGCGCGCCGCGGCTGCCGCGGGCGAAGTGCCCGTCGGCGCGCTGATCGTGCGCGACGACGAAATCCTCGCCGCATCGGGCAATCGCACCCTGCGCGACCAGGATCCGACGGCGCACGCCGAGTCGATCGTAATTCGCGATGCCGCGGCGAAGCTCGGATCGTGGCGACTCGAGCGATGTGTGCTCTACGTGACGCTCGAGCCGTGCGCGATGTGCGCCGGTGCGACCGTGCTCGCGCGCATCCCGCGCGTCGTGTTCGGAGCCTTCGATGATAAAGCGGGGATGGCCGGTTCCGTCGGCGATCTGCTGCGCCATCCACGGCTGAATCACCGCCCGGAAGTGCTCGCCGGCGTGCGCGAAGCCGAATGCGGCGCGCTCCTCACGCAGTTCTTTCAGGAACGTCGCCAAGTCGTTGACGCACCGTCGTCTACGACCTAATTTTCTCGGCTGCCCCTGACCCTGGACAGGTGGCCGAGTGGTTGAAGGCACCGGTCTCGAAAACCGGCATACCGTTTACGCGGTATCGAGAGTTCGAATCTCTCCCTGTCCGCTGAATCAGAAAACGCCGGCGCGTGGCTCGTTGCAGAGCCTATCGCGCCGGCGTTTTCGCGCTCTTCGCTACTGCTTTGTGAAGACGAAGATGAAACCGGACTGGCTCAGCGTGAGCGTATTACCGGCGATAACGCCGGCCTGAACCGTTGAACCGGCCGTATTCGAAGTGATCGCTACGTTGTTTCCGCTCAGCGTGTACGTCCCGCCGTCCGTGTTGGTGTTCGTCGTGACCGAGCCACCGAACGTCGTGCGGACTTGTTGGCTACTCGTCCAGGTGCCGTTCGCGCTCACGTTCACCACGTAGCTCAGTATCTCGAGCTTCGCCGGCGTGGTCGCGATGGTGAATGGGAGCGGGCTGCCGTTGACGGTTTGCAGCGACCACGTTCCGGCGACCGACGCCTGCGTCGGTGCCGTTGTGTCGTCGTCTCCGCACGCGAGTGCGGCAAATACCAAGGCCAAAGAAACCAGTCTGCGCATGTCGTTCTCCGAGCGATGAAGTGGCGCGGGTGGATGTCTCGCTGCCCTCTGCAAGTTTCATGGAAGCCATCTCGGCCGCGAGCGAGCTCTGGTGTGAGCTCCCCGGTCACTCCTCGCGAAGGGACAGCGCTGGATCGACGCGCGTTGCGCGCAGGGCAGGCGCAAAGCTCGCCAGCGACGCGACGCCGAGGAGCAGCACCGACACTGCGGTGAGGGTGATCGGGTCGCTCGGCGACACACCGTACAGCCATTGGCGAAGCGCTCGCGCCACGAAGATCGCCGCAGCGATCCCGACGATTCCACCCGTCGCCGCCAACCACATCGCTCGCCCAACCACCAGCCGCACGACGTCGGCCCGCTTGGCGCCGAGGGCGATGCGAATGCCCATCTCGCGCGCGCGCTGACTGACGAGATACGACATCACGCCGTAGATGCCGACGGCGCCCAGCAGCAGCGCGAGCGTCGCGAAGGCACCGACGAGCAGCGTCGTGAAACGCGTCTTGCTCATTGAATCGCCGACGACGGCGCTCATTGTTCGAACGTCGCTGACGGGGACCGACGGATTGGTCTCGCGCACGATGCGGCGGATCGCCGTCGTCACGCTCGCCGGGTCTTCCGTCGTGCGGACGACGAGCCACATCTCCGCGCCCGACATCCGCGTGCGCTGCTCCCACGGGACATAGATGCTCGTGGCGAGCGTGTCGCGGAGGCTGTCCTGCTTCGTGTCCGGCACGACGCCGACGATTGTCATCCACGGACTGTCGAACGCATAGCCGATTCGCTTGCCCACCGCGTCATCGTTCGGCCAAAAGCGCCGCGCGACACTTCGACTCACCATCGCCACGGGGAGCGCGTCCGCGCGATCGGCGTCAGTGAAGGCCCGGCCGCGAAGCAGCGGAATACCCATCGCCGTGAAATAATCGGGCGTTACGCTTTGCAAATGGCCCACGTCGGGCAGCGTATGCTTGTTGTCTTCGTGCTGATGCTCGATGCGCAACGCCATTCCCCACACGGACTGCGCCATCGGCAGCTTGTCGACGGCCGCCGCGCTCCGCACACCAGGCAGCGCGCGCGTTCGATCGATCAGCTCCGTGTAGAGCGATGAGAGTTTTTCGGGCTTCACGAACTTGGCGATCGGCGGCGTGATGCGAGCGGCGATGAGGTTGGTCGGCTCGAACCCCGGCGCGGTCGCGCGGAGCGCCGCGAAGCTGCGCACGAGGAGCGCCGATGACACTGCGAGCAGCACAGCAAGCGCGACCTCGCCGGCAACGAGCACCGCCGATGTTCGTGCGTGTGAATGGCCGGCGGTGGCGCGACGTCCGAAGCCCACCACGGAACGAACGCTCGAGCCGGCCGCGGTGGCGCGCCACGCGGGCACGATCCCGAACAACAGCCCGGTGCCGATCGCGAGCAGTGCGGTGTAGGCTATCACGGGAAGACTGAGCGCGATCTCATCGGCGCGCGGAACGCCCGGAGGAAGCGCGCTGACGAGTCCACGCAGCGCCGCCGCGCCGATCGCGACGCCCAGCACGGCGCCGCAGACCGCGAGCAGAATGCTCTCGGTCACCAGCTGGCGCATGAGGCGACCGCGTCCACCGCCGAGCGCCGCGCGCACGGCCAGCTCGCGTTCGCGCGCGGTCGCTCGCGCGAGGAGCAAGTTCGCGACGTTCACGCACGCGATCAGCAGCACGAGAAGAGCCGATCCGAACAACATCCACACCAGCGGACGCGTCGAGCCGACGATGTCATCCTGCAAGGGCGTGACGGTGGCGTTGCGCGCGTAATCCGGTCCCGGATCCCAGAGCGGGTTCTGTCGGCGGAGCGACGGCCAGACGGTGCGTACCTCGCGTCGTGCCTGGTCCAAGGTCGCGCCGGGCGCGAGCCGAGCGATGAATTTCTTTCCGCCTACCGCCCAGAGCAGTCCCACGTTGCGCATCTCGAACGCGTACGGCTGCCAGTATTCGGTCTGCTTGTTCGGGAAATTGAACGTCGGCGGCATCACGCCGACGATCGAGTAGGGCATGCCTTCGATGAGTAGCCGCCGCCCGATCACGTCGCGCGCGGCACCGAATCGTCGCTGCCACATGCCGTGGCTGATGATCACCACGGTGTTGTTCCCGATGATCGCGTCCTGCGCGGTAAAGCCGCGCCCCATCGCCGGACTCGCGCCGAGCATCGATATGAGATTGACCGTCACCGCCGCGCCCTCCACGCGAACGGCTTCCTGCCCGTCGTCCACCGGGTGGGTCTGCTCGACCCACGCCGAGAGATCGCGGATCGCGTGAAGCCGTTCGCGGAGCGCGAGGTATTCGGCGGCCGATCCGGTGCCGACGCTCACGAGCTCGTAGGGTCGTGCGTAGGGGAGCGGTTGGAGCAGCAGCGCATGAACGACCGAGAAGATCGCGGCGTTCGCGCCGATCCCCAGCGCCAGCGTCAGCGCGGCCGAGATCGTGAAGGCCGGCGCGCGGAGCAGGGAGCGCACGCCGAAGCGCACGTCGTGGACGAGATCCGACAGCAACTCCGCGCGCTCGGTCCGCACGTTTCGCCGAGCATCGTGGTCGACGAGAACATCGCGCACCGGGTCGAGCTCGCCGAAACGCTGCTCGGCTTCGCGGCGCGCGTCGTCGGGCGACATCCCGAGCGCGACGTTGCGCTGGGTGCGCATGTCGAGGTGGAACGCGAGCTCGTCGTCGACGTCGGCGCGCGCGTTCGGTCGGCCGAGGCGGAGATAGCGGCGCCAGCGCTTCGCGCGTCCGGAGTCGCCACTCATGTCACGGCGGGCTCAGTGCGTAGCACGCGGGTCACGGCCTGCGAATAGCGCAGCCAGACGGCGGCTTCGTTGCGAAGGTGCTTTCGTCCGGCGGCGGTGATGCTGTAGTAGCGCGCCCGCCGATTGTTCTCGGACACGCCCCACTCGGAGGTCACGAGGCCGCGGTCCTCGAGGCGACGGAGGGCGGGGTAGAGGGAGCCTTCTTCGATGCGGAGCACGTCGGCGGCGGCGTCCTCGATCCAGCGCGCGATCGCGTAGCCGTGCGCGGTTCCGGGGACGAGGGACTTGAGAATGAGAATCCCGAGCGTGCCTTGGAGGAGATCTCCGGTATCCTGGCGGGGCATGTCGTTCCCTGGGCGAGAATAGGGGAACAGTGCGGCGGCGCGCGTCCCTTGTCAAGACTAGGGAAGGAAACCGGCGGGTGCGGCCGCTACAAGCCGGGGATGTGGTTGGCTAAGTTACGCCACTCTTGGATGGGTGGCCGAGTGGTTTAAGGCGCACGCCTGGAAAGTGTGTTTAGGTCAAAAGCCTAACGTGGGTTCGAATCCCACCCCATCCGTTCGCGTGTAGCGAACAGCGCAAGCTGAAAGCGGGTCACTGAATTGTGTAGGAATTCGAAAGATGACTACACACAAGGAAGTGGACGGTGAAGGCGATCGTAGTGACGGACCGGACTGCGGGAACGGCTGGAATGAAGCTGGTAGAACGGCCGGAGCCGCGCGCCGCGATAAATGACGTCGTCGTTCAGGTTCATGCGTCGGGATTCGTCGGGACTGAGTTTGACGTGGCCTTCGACCTGGACCGATCGCCGCGATCGTGACCGAACACCCTCGATCCCCGGGCACGAGCTGGCCGGAGTGGTGACCGCCCTTGGTTATGGCACGACGGGGCTCTCGGTCGGACAGCGGGTGTTCGGCCTCGCGGACTGGTATCGCGACGGCACCCTCGCCGAGTACGTG
>DATMHK010000339.1:0-4066 GCA_035554995.1 Gemmatimonadaceae bacterium | reverse complement strand
CCGGCTCGAACGAGCGAATCGTGGCCGAGTTCAGATCAACCAGCACACGGGCGTTGCAGTGATTGGCAGCCATCTGGCCGATCAGACCGTAGAAGAGGCCACCGTCGCTGGTCGCGATGGCAATGCTGGCGTTGTAGTTCGCGGCGAGCCCGGGACAATACGGATCGCCGGGCTGGTAACGATCCAACCGCGCCGCAGCGAATCGAGTCTCCGTCGTGAACGTGGCCGAGAAGGTTCGGTAGGGATCGCCCGGGACGTACGGGTTATTGGGGATGACCGGGTTCGGCGGCACCAGATTGCTCGTTGCCGTCAAGGCCAACGTCGAGATGTCAAATGACGTGAGGTTGTAATTCCGCGCGCCAAACTCCACGTCGCTCCCAATCACGTCGGAGCTGCGAGCGATTGGGCTCGTCACGCCGGTGGGCGAGTGCGAATCCATGCACGCCGCAACAGTCATCAGCAACACAGCTGCGAAGGCCAGTGAGTGCACGCTGGGCGTCGGGTTTCGTACGATGTGCATGTCACATCCTCTGAGCGCAAAGGTGAATTGTTCATTCGCTGGGCGGCTCGGTTTCGCGCCGAAGCATTGCATCGATCGCGATATGACCCTGCTCGTCGCGCCGGATGTAGCGAATCGCCGGAGCGCCTGCATCGGCGCAGGACTCGTATGCCGCGATGAGCACTCGCAGGGAGATCGTGTAGACCGCCACCGGTTGGTTGGCGCCCGAAGCGTTTGCGATAATCCGCGACACCGCGCTTCCATATGAAGGCAACAGATCGAGATGAACGACTGCCGTGTCCAACCGGCTGCGCACCTCGCGCCCCTGGGTTCCCGTTTCGATCGCCTCGATGCTGCGTGTCACGATGGTCGAGCCGCCGCGAAGCTCCGTCGGACCGAGCATGACGGCGACGCGCCCGCCACCGACCTTGGTGGCCTGGCCGCTCCAGACACCCTCGGCCGGTGGCACCGCCGACGGCCGGAGGAGGTCGGGACGACAGGCCGACGAAGCGCTTACGACCGCAACCACCGGCGTTTTTGCTGCGCCCTCCGGGTGTGACGACGCCTTGCCGCACGCGGCTGTCGCCCCGCACGAAAGTGCCGCGCTCGACCACGCGATCCGTCCCCGCGCCGTGTTCCACACGCGGGCAGCCTACCACGGCCGCGTTATTCAGTCGTCTCGGGACACCGTTACTTCCAAGTGACGGCTCTTCCGAGCCTCGCAACCGTCCGGTACACTTGGCTTGCCATGCCCGGAATCATGTCCCACCCATGATCGAGCTTGTGACACTCGGCCGTGTCCGCCTGTCGGCCCAAGGCGACGGCGAAGGGACCGGAACGCCGATGCAGGGCAAACGCCTCGCGTTGCTCGTCTACCTCGCGGTGGCGGCAAACGGGGGCGGACGCCGGCGCGACGAGTTGCTGGCGATGTTCTGGCCCGAGCTCGGCGACGACGAAGCACGACGCTCGTTGCGGCAAGCCCTCTATTACCTGCGACGCACCGTCGGGACCGACGTGATCGTCGGCGACGGTGACGAGGTTGCCGTGGCCGAGGCAGGCCTCAAATGCGACGCTGTCGCGTTCGAGGCACTAGCGCAAAGCGGTAGCGCCGACGAAGCGCTGGCGGTCTACGGTGGCGATTTCCTCCAGGGCTTCCATGTGACCGACGCCTCGTCCGAGTACGAGGAGTGGGTCGAGCGGACGCGCACTCGACTTCGTCGTCGAGCGGCCGCCATCGCGCGAACGGCGTCGGAGAATGCGGAGCGCGCGAACGATGGCCAGCGCGCGGTCGAGTACGCGCGGCGCGCCTGCCAGCTCGAGCTGGACGAGGAGGCCGGATGGCGTCACTTGATGTCGCTGCAGACGCGACTCGGCGATCGCGCCGCCGCGCTGCACTCATATGAAGAGCTGCGCCAGCGACTGGAACGCGACCTCGGCGTTCGGCCGGCGGGGGAGACCGTGGCGCTCGCCCAGGCCATCCGTTCGTCGAATCGGCCGGCGCCGCCCGTGCAACTGCCTCCGCCATTCGAGCCCTCCGAGAATGGAGAAAGCCGCGACGTCACCGTGCCGAGTGAGGTGTCGCCCACGCCGGTGGCCAACCGACGAAGCGCTCACCGGTATCTCATGGCCGCCGGCGTGGTGTTGCTGATCGGCGCCGGCGGTTTCGCCGCGATGCGTGCGGCGCGCCAAGACCGTCGAGACGCGCCGTCGCTGCTTGCCGCGGGCGCCCTCGCGCGACGAGACAAGATCGTCGTCGCGGACTTCGAAAATCAGGCGCGCGACAGCGCGCTGGCGAAAATCGCCACGCAAGCGATCCGCGTCGACCTCGTTCAATCGCCGCTCGTCAGTACACTGTCGCAGCGCCAGATGGGCGCGGCGCTGGCCAGAATGCAACTCCCGGCCACATCCGCGGTCGATGACTCGCTCGCGCGCGAGATTGCGGTCCGCGAGGGCGCGAAGGCGATCGTCACGGGTTCCATTGCCAGCGTGGGCGGCGCGTACACGATTTCCGCGCAACTCGTCGGCGTGGAGCGTGGAGATCCGCTCGTCGCGGTCCGCGAGACAGCCACCGACTCGACGAAAATCATCGACGCAATCGATCGCGCGAGCAAACAGCTCCGCTATCGAATCGGCGAATCGCTGCGAGACCTGCGCGACATGCCGCCGCTCAACCAGGTGACGACGGCGTCGCTTCCCGCGCTGCGCAAATACACCGAGGGGTACAACCTTTTCCTCACCGGGCGACGCACCGAGGCGCTCAAGCTCCTGCAAGAGGCCGTGGCGATCGACACCGGCTTTGCGACGGCTCACCGAACGATCGCGATGGTCTATGGATCGTTGGCCGAGCCCGGGCGAGAGGCTGCCGCCGGCGCGCACGCGATGGCGAACAAGGACCGGTTGTCGTTCAGCGAGCGACAGTTCCTCGTTGCCGGCTCCGCGTACGGCGCCGGCGACTACGAGACGACGATCAGGGCGTATCGAGAGTATTTGAAGCGCTTTCCCAATTCCGCGTCGGCGCTGAGCAACATGGCGCTCGCCTACCGCGGGTGGCGGCGCTACGCCCAGGCGGAGAGCGTCTATCACGAAGCGATCCGCGTCGATTCGACGATCGCGATCATTTACTACGGGCTGCACAGCGTTCAGGCCTATCAAGCCAAGTTCGCCGAGGCACGCCAAACGCTCGACGAAATCGCGCGCCGGTTCCCCGGCGATGCAACGTTGAAGGTCGTCGAAGTGCAAAATGCCGCGGCGCGGCAAGACTGGGACGAAGCCGAGCGCCTGACCGAGGCGCGAATCGCCGCGCAGCAGGGCGACACGCTGCAGCTCGTCGATGCGTTCGAACAGATGGCGGGCATTACCGAGACGCGCGGCCGTCTCGCCGACGCGGAGAAGTACTGGCGTACGCAGCTCCGCCTGAGCGCCGCTTCCGGCTCGAGTGGCCGCCACAACTATGGCGTTCGGCAACTGGCGATGATCGAGTTGCGCTACCGCGGCCGGCCGGCGCGGGCGCGAGCGATGATGGATTCGGCGCTCGCGCGTCAGCCACTCGACAGCATCTTGCCGGGCGATCGCCCCTACCACGAGCTCGCGCGCTTCTACGCGGCGGCAGGCGATCTTCCTCGGTCTCGTGCACTTCTCGCGTCGGCCATCGAGAACGATCGCGTGCTCGGCCGCAATCCACCTGGCGAGAGAAGTTGGACGGAAGGCGTGATCGCCCTCGCCGCCGGCAATGCGTCGGCGGCCGAGTCGCAGCTGCGCGAGGCGGCCGAGACCAACTACTGTCCAATTTGTGTTCTCCCCGATCTTGCCCGCGCCTACGAAGCGGTGCACAAACCGGAAGCCGCGCTGCTCATCTACGAGCGGTACGCGACTACGCCCTGGCTCTGGCGCTATGAGACCGATGCGACCGAGCTCGGTCTCGCGCTCGAGAAGATCGCGGCGCTCTACACGCAGGCGGGTGACAACGAGAAGGCAACCGCCGCGTACCAGCAGCTGGTCCGGCTTTGGGGCAGGGCCGACCCCCAGCTGCAGGCGAGCGTCGTGGCGGCGAGAAAGCGAGTTGCGCCG
>DATMHK010000338.1:0-4527 GCA_035554995.1 Gemmatimonadaceae bacterium | reverse complement strand
GGACGCCAGATCCGGTTTCACATCGGCGAGGATGACCCGGACGTCCTTCTCGGTGATCGACGGCGCCGCGGTCTTGAGACCGAGCGCGCGCGAGCCCCAGATCAGACCCGACGTCTTGAGCAACAGGCCGATCTCTCGCTCGTTCGTTCCCTGGAACACCGGCGTCTTGGCGTAGAAACCAAGGATCTTTGCCACCCAGCCGAGGTGCGTCTCCAAAATCTGGCCGACGTTCATTCGGCTCGGTACGCCGAGCGGGTTGAGCACGATGTCCACCGGACGTCCGTCCGGTAGGAACGGCATGTCTTCCTCAGGCACGACGCGGGCAACGATACCCTTGTTGCCGTGGCGGCCCGCCATTTTATCGCCGACCGAGACTTTCCTCTTCTCAGCGAGGTATACCTTCACGAGCTGGATGACGCCCGGGGGCAACTCATCCGGCTGGAGAATGCGGTCGATGCGCTCTTCCGCACGCTCCTCGATCTTGGCCTTCTCGTCGTTCGACGCGTCGATGATCTGACGCAGCCGCTCGTTCACGCGCTTGTTCTCGACGCGCAGCGTCTTGAGGTCGATCGACGACAGCCGCATCTCGCGGAGGCTCGCCGACGTCACCTTCGTGCCCGCGGCAATGGACTCTTCGACCGTGCCCGCCTTGAGCGCGAGCGCGATCACTTGACCGTCGAGCACTTCGATGAGCTCGGAGTCGCGCACTTCGTTCACGCGAATCTTCTCTTCGCCCTCGAGGCGACGCACCTCACCGATGCGCTCACCGCGATCCTTTTCGACGACCTGATCTTCGATGCGCGAGAAGATCTTCACGTCGATCACGACGCCTTCCATACCCGGCGGCACCTTGAGCGACGAGTCCTTCACGTCCTTCGCCTTCTCACCGAAGATGGCCGTAAGGAGCTTCTCTTCCGGCGACAGCTCCGTCTCGCCCTTCGGCGTGATCTTTCCGACGAGAATGTCGCCCGGTTTGACATGGGCGCCGATGCGGACGATGCCGCGCTCGTCGAGATCCAGGAGCGCCTCTTCCGAGACGTTCGGAATCTCACGCGTGATCTCTTCCTGCCCGCGCTTCGTGTCGCGAACGTGCAGCTCGAGCTCCTGGATGTGGATCGACGAGTAGACGTCGTCCTTCACCAGGCGCTCGGAGAGCACGATGGCGTCTTCGAAGTTGTGACCATACCAGGGCATGAACGCGACCGTCACGTTCGAGCCGAGCGCGAGCTGGCCCATCTCGGTCGCCGCGCCGTCGGCCAGCACGTCGCCGACCTTCACCTTCTGGCCCTGACGAACAAGCGGCCGCTGATTGATCGCGGTGTCCTGGTTCGTTCTCCAGTACTTCTTCAAGCGGTAGCGATCGTGCTGCGTGAGTCGCGCCAACGGACGATCGCCCGACTCGTCTTGTCCCTTACGACGCTCAGCGGGCGCGGCGTCGACGATGATCTCGTCGGCCGTGACGCGTGACACGACACCGGCGCGCTTCGCGATGACGACGGCACCCGAGTCCTTGGCGACCTTGTCCTCGAGCCCCGTGCCGACGAGCGGCGTGCGCGGATTGAGGAGCGGCACCGCCTGACGCTGCATGTTCGAGCCCATCAACGCGCGGTTGGCGTCGTCGTGCTCGAGGAACGGAATGAGCGCCGCGGCGATCGAGACGAGCTGCTCCGGCGCGACGTCCATGAACTCGATGCGGTCGGCGGGCACGAGCGGCACGTCGCCGTTCTGCCGCGCGAGCACGAGCTCCTCGACGAACTTGCCGTCCGGCTGCAGACGGGCGTTCGCCTGGGCGATGATGCTGTCCTCTTCACGGTTCGCGTCGAGCCACGCGATCTCGTTCGTCACCTTGCCGTTCTTCACGATCAGGTATGGCGTCTCGACGAACCCGAGATCGTTCACCCGCGCGTAGCAGGCGAGCGACGTGATCAGTCCGATGTTCGGACCTTCAGGCGTCTCGATCGGGCACATCCGGCCGTACTGCGAATAGTGCACGTCGCGGACTTCGAAGCCCGCGCGCTCGCGCGTGAGGCCGCCCGGTCCGAGCGCCGAGAGACGACGCTTGTGCGTCAACTCGGCGAGCGGATTCGTCTGATCCATGAACTGCGACAGCTGCGACGATCCGAAGAACGCCTGGATCACCGCGGAAACGGTGCGAGCATTCACGAGATCGTCGAGCGAAATCTTCTCGGGATCGGTGTTGATCGACATGCGCTCCTTGACCAGGCGCGCCATGCGGCTCAAGCCGACCGAGAACTGGTTCGCGATCAGCTCACCAACCGAGCGAATGCGACGGTTGCCAAGGTGATCGATGTCGTCGACGTGACCGCGACCCTCATGGAGTTCCACGAGGTACCGTACAATCTCGACAAAGTCTTCCTTGGAGAGGACTGTGTAGTCGGCCGGCATGTTCATGCCCAACCGCTGGTTGATCTTGTACCGGCCGACGCGGCCGAGATCGTAGCGCTTCGGCGAGAAGAAGAGACGCTCGAGCGCCTGCTTCGCCGTCTGCGCGTCGGGCGCGTCGCCCGGACGGAGCAGCGCGTAGATCTGCGACAGCGATTCCTTCTCGCTGTGTGTCGGGTCCTTGGCGAGCGTGTTCTTGATCAGCGTCGACTCGGCCCGTCCCGACGCGACAAAAACATTCACCTTATTGATGTCGGCCTTGCGGATCCGCTTGATCACCGCGTCGGTGAGCATCTGGCCGACTTCGGCGATCACTTCGCCGTCCGAGTCGACGACGTCCACGGCGATCTGGCGGCGCGTGGGGCGCTCTCCGCGCTCGATCGCATCCTGCTCGTCGCGGAGGTCGATGCGCATGTGCGACGCGAAGACCTTGATCCGGTCGATGCCCTGCCGGCGGAGGCGGTTGAATACCTCCTCGGTGAGCTCGTCGCCTTCCTTGACGAGCAGCACGTTTTCGGCGCGCTCGCGCTCGGCCTTGGCCTTCTTGGTGCGGGCCTTGGGCGCGTCCTCCGCCGTCGCTTCACCGGGAAGGGCGATGTCTTCGGCGATGATCGCGCCGATGACTTCGCGCGTCTCGGCGCGGCCTTCACGCTTCTTGGTGAGGTCGAGATCGCGGATGGCGAAGAAGAGCCGGAGAATATCCGAGTTCGTTCCGTAGCCGAAGGCGCGAAGGAGCGCGGTGGCCGGGAACTTCTTCTTCTTGTCGATGTGAACGTAGACGACGTCGTGGATGTCGACCGTGAACTCGACCCACGAGCCGCGGAACGGGATGATGCGCGCCGAGATGAGGCGCTGTCCGTTCGGGTGCGTCGACTCTTCGAAGACGACGCCCGGGGACCGGTGGAGCTGGCTGACGATGACGCGCTCCGCCCCGTTGATGACGAAGGTGCCGAGCGGCGTGAGCAGCGGCAGCTCACCGAGATAGACCTCTTTCTCGATGATGTTGCGCGGCCGTTTCTGCTCGTTGACGACCTCGTTGATGACCAGCTGCAGCGTCGCTTTGAGCGGCGCCGAGTAGGTCATGTCGCGCTCGATGCACTCTTCGACGGTGTATTTGGGCTCACCGAGGGAGTAGCGAACGAACTCGAGCGAGAAGTTTTCGTGGACGTCGGTGATCGGGAACAGGTCTTTGAAGACGCGCTCCAGTCCGATGTCCTCGCGGTCGTGCGACGCGGCATCCAGCTGAAGCAATGCCTCGAAGGCACGCGTCTGGATGTCGAGGAGATGAGGCATCTCCATTCCCTGATCCAACTTGGCGAAGGAGATCTGCTTGATCGATTCAGACATTGTTCACCCGGGTTCACCCGGCACAGGCGAAAACGACCATCCCCCGGCGATCGGCGATTTCTAAAATCGCGATCGACGGGCTGGTCGAAAAGAAAATCGAGTTGGTGGTGCGGTAGAAAAGTGCGTGCACTAATGGCGCTCGGTTGAAGGAAGGAGCCGAGGTCTCGGGTCTCCGGTCTCTGGTCTCAGGTAAACAGCGTTCGCCGTTTCCACCTGAGACCAGGGACCAGGGACCTGAGACCTGTCGGCTTCACTTCACTTCGACCGTGGCGCCCTGCTCTTCCAGCTTGGCCTTGACCTGCGCGGCCTCGTCCTTCGAGACGCCGGCTTTCACCGTCTGCGGCGCGCCGTCGACCAAGTCCTTGGCTTCCTTCAACCCCAGGCTGGTCACTTCGCGTACGGCTTTGATCACATTGATCTTATTGGCGCCGGCCGCAGTCAGTACAACCGTAAATTCCGTCTTCTCTTCGGCCGGGGCTGCGGCAGCCGCCGCACCCGCGCCCGGCGCAGCCACCGCCACCGAGGCTGCCGCCGCCGAAACGCCAAGCTTCTCTTCAAGCAGCTTCACGAGCTGAGAGGCTTCGAGCAGGCTCAAGCCCTGGATCTGTTCTGCGATTGCGTTAATGTCCGCCATGGTCTTTCACTCCCTGAAAATACTTTTTGATTTCTTACCGGCGGATCTCCCGCCCAAAAATTACTGTTGGAACTTGCCTTCCTTCGTGGCCTGATCCAGTACTACCGCCAAGTTGCGGCCCACTCCATTAATCGATGTCACCA
>DATMHK010000337.1:0-10813 GCA_035554995.1 Gemmatimonadaceae bacterium | reverse complement strand
GCTCGTCATGCACGCGGCGCGGCACTACGGGGTCCAGGCGGTGGGCATCACGCTCAGCGAGGAGCAGCAAGCGCTCGCCGCCGAGCGCATCGCCGAGGCGGGGCTGCTCGGGAGTTGTCACGTCGAGATCCGCGACTATCGCGACGCGGCCGGCATCGGGCCATTCGACAAGATCGCGAGTGTGGGCATGGTCGAGCATGTCGGCGTCGAGCGACTGGGCGAGTACTTCGGCTCAGTGGTACGTGCGCTGGCGCCTCGCGGTCTGTTTCTCAATCACGGTATCGTGCGAGTTGGCGGCGAGCGCGAGCCCGGGTGGCGTGAGCGCCTCGAACGACGTCTCTGGCGCCGCGACGCGTTCATCGAGAAGTACGTTTTTCCGGACGGACGCCTCGGTCCGTACCACGCACTCGTCTCTGCCGCGGAAAACGCGGGCTTCGAGACGCGGGACGTTGAGAGCCTTCGCGAGCACTACGCGCTGACGCTCCGGCATTGGATCGAACGTCTCGAGCGCTGCCGCAACGAAGTGGTGGGCATCGTCGGCGATGCGACCTATCGCGTGTGGCGCTTATACATGACGGCGTCGATGCATGGCTTCGCAACGGGCCGGCTGAACGTCCTTCAAACGCTCCTCGCGAAGCCGGAGAACGGGCGCGCAAATATCCCGCTCACGCGCGAAGACCTCTATCGGCAATAGGTGCGGACCGCGACCACGCCGACACCTGATACCGTAGTCGGGTTGGTACGATTGGATACGGGACAACTAGGATTGGAACGGGAAGGCCTACAGGGGCCGCCTTGGCGCGAGAAATCGCGAACCTCAAAACCCAGAAATCTTCCTGCTTGTTGTCCGTTCTGTTCCGATGTTGTCCCGTATCTAATTGTTCAAACCGTCGGCGGTGAGTGGATGTTCGGCGGTCGCGATCCCGTTTGCCGTAACGCCGCACTGACCGCTCGGAGCCGGGAACCGACGATTCGTCCCTCGGATTCCCTCATGTCCCCTCATGCCCAACGGGCCTCCGATGCGAAACCGATTCATCTTTTTTCTTGTCCCGGCACTGTTCGCGGTCGTCTCGTGCGGCGGCGGCGATTCGAGTTCGGGCTCGTCCAATAACACCCCGACGACCCCCACCACGCCGACCACTCCGACGACGCCGACCACCCCCCAGGCGACCGACAAAGTGACGGTGTCCGACAATCAGTTTGCTCCGGGCGACATCCAGGTATCGCCGGGCACGACCGTCACGTGGACATGGGCCCAGGGTGCCTCCGACCACAACGTCAGCTTCAACGATGGCGTTACCTCGGGCAACAAATCGTCTGGCACCTATACGCGAACCTTCTCCAGCGGCGGAACATTCCCCTATTCTTGCACGTTACATCCAGGGATGAGTGGGACCGTCACGGTGAAGTAGGGCCAAGGGGCCCTCGCCGCGCCGGTTAGAACCAATCGGTGGTGAGGGTGCAATGCGTGGTGCGGTGCTCCGAATGGCGATCACGGCGGTGATTCTTCCCGCCGCGCTTGGTGCGCAAACGCGTGTCGGCGGAATGGGGCCGGACGGCCAAAAGGGAAAGCCCGGCCGGCTGTCCCGGGACATGGGAATCACGATCCCCAAGATCGTGAATCCGATAAACCTCCTGATCGAACACCGGCTGGAGGTTGCGCTCAACGACACCCAGTTCACAAAGATCGTCGCGATCAAGCGCGTTCTCGACTCCACGAACGCGCCGATGTCGCGCAAGCTCGATTCGATCGCGCGGCTGTACAAGCCCCGTCCCATCTTCTCGAACATCACCCGGGAGCGCCGCGACTCGATCGCCGAGGCGCATCCGCTCGTTTTGGATCTCGTCGCCGGAATTCGGGAGAACATCTCCAGCGCCAAGGACAGCGCCTATTCCGTCCTGTCAGCGCGCCAGCTGACCACCGCTCAGGGGCTCGAGTCGGTCGCCGAGCAGGCCAATAGCGGCGCCGAGCTGCCCAAACGAGCACCGGGGCCGCCGCTCAACATACCAGTGAAGCCGCCCGAGTAATCCCTGGCGCAGCCGCCGCCCGGGGGTGATTTTAGCGCATCTCCCACCGGACCGGCTGCACATGGCGACGGGGTCGAACGGATCCGCCGCGGCGCCCGAATTCAAAGTCATTCTCAGGGTTTTTGCGTACTACGCGATCCTCATCACCGTGGGGTGGCTCGCGTGGCGCTTCTTGCCGCGCTCGCAAACCTTGGGCATGACGTCGCTCGACACGCTCTTTGGTCAGAGCGCGGAAGTTGTAAAGGGCTCCGGCAAGAACGCCGTGTACGAACCCGTGGGGCAGGACACCCTCGCCGCGACGGTCGCGCTGGCGATGCTGGCGTCCGCGTTGCTCGCCCTTCCGATCGCCTGGGTCTACACGTTGACGCGCGCGCGACGCGGTTATCAGCAGTCGGTGGTTCAGCTGCTGGTCATCCTCCCGGTCGCGGTCACCGGCATCGTCGTGCTCGTGAAGTACAGTCTTCCGCTGGCGTTCGCGCTCGGTGGTATCGCCGCGGCCGTTCGCTTCCGGAACACGCTCGACGACAGCAAAGACGCCGTTTACATCTTCCTCATGACCGGATTGGGAATCGCCTGCGCGGTCGATCTCCCTGTCGCGACGATCATCTCGATCTTGTTCAACGTCCTCATCCTCGCGCTCTGGTTCACCGATTTTGGTCGAACACCGGTGGCGTTGGAGGGAAAGGTCGCCGAACGCCGCCTGCAACGTGCGCGCGACCTTGCCCGCACCGGGACGTTCGTTGCCCGCATGGACGACGAAGTTCTCCAGAACATGACGGCCGAGCAGCTCCAGGGGCTCGCCCAGCGTGCCTGGCGCCGCGCCCGCGAAGCGGATCCCGAGGGCGAGGAGCGGAACGACAAAAACGAGAGCCGCATCCGTATTCGCATTCAAAACGCCATTCTGACTCGCCCGGTGCTGGAGGCGAGGCTGGACGACGCGGCGAAAAAGTGGCGCGTCGAAGCAGAGTCGATCAGCGAGGATGGCTCGACGGTGATCGACTACGTGGTAATGCCGAAGAAGAGGAGTGGTCCGGACGAGCTGTTAGCGCTGCTTCGGGCCGCTGGTGGGCGGGATGTAGTCGACTCAGAGCTGCGTTGATCGATCAACTGGTCGGAGGAACTTCATGAAGCTCGCCGCACAGATCCGATGGTCCCTGCTCTCGTTGGCCTTGGTGCTCGCCGTTCCGGCGGTCGCGCAGCAACAGAGTGGCAAGACCGCCAAGAAAGAGCCCAAGCCCGAGAAGCCGGACAGCCTCAAGGACACCACTCTCGCCAAGTTCTATGAGAGTGAAGATCCGATGGAGGTCACGCTGACCTTCAACATCAAGCGCGTCAAAGGCGACAAGGGCGACGACGCTCCCTATCGCGACGCCACGTTCAGCTTCACTCCGGCCGGTGCATCGGCTCCGGTCAACATGCCGATCAAGGTGAAGACACACGGTATCTGGCGGCTCAAGAACTGCGACTTCCCTCCGCTGCGGCTGAACTTCAGCGGGAAGGAGTCGAAGGGGACCGTCTTCGCTCGCGTCGACAAACCGAAGCTCACGTCCTATTGCCGCAACGACGACGGCTACGAGCAGTACGTGCTGCAGGAGCTTCAGGCGTACCGCATTTACCAGCGCGTCTCTCCGTACAGCCACGCCGCGCGCGCGGTACACGTCACGTACATCGACAGCGTGAGCGGGAAGCCGGTCGCGACGCGTTACGGTTTCTTTCAGGAAGACCCCGACAAGTTCGCCGAGCGGTTCCGGGGCAAGATCACCAAGCAGACCGGTGCCGGTCCGGCCGATCTGGATCCCTACCAGTCCACCGTGTTCGGGTTGTTTCAGTACCTGATCGGCAACACCGATTTCTCGATCGCCGCGCTGCACAACGTCGAGCTGCTCACGCGCGGCTTTGGCGATGAGGTGATTCCGGTGGCGCGCGACTTCGACTTCGCCGGCATCGTGAACACCCGTTATGCGACCCCGAACGACAAGCTCGGGATTCGACGGGTTCGCGATCGGATCTATCGCGGTTACTGTTTCCCTGACTCCAACTTCACGAAGGCGATCGCGCTGTTCAACGCGAAAAAGGATGCGATCTACGCCCTCTACCACGACAAGATCGGACAGCTGCTCAAGCCGGACATCGTCAAGGAGACGACGGACTACATCGATGACTTCTACAAGACGATCAACAATCCGCGCGACGCCAAACGGCAGCTCTCGGAGGCATGCTTCGGCAGGAAATGACGCGATGCCCTGACCCACCCCGGGCCACATGACGGAGTTTCGCTGCGAGCTGTTGTCGGCTGACCAACTCGCCGCGCTCGCCGCCGGCCCGCTTCCTCCGGGAATCCCGGCCGGCGACGCGCGGCGCTCGATGCACCGCGATCTGTACCTCGACACGCCCGACGACTCGCTGCGCCGGCGCGGCGTCGTGTGCCGCCTTCGCATCGACGACGCCGGTCGGAGCTCGCTGAGCTTGCGCGTCGAGGGTCCGCGGCCCGAGGACGTGACGCGCGTCGACGCGCCGGTGCAAACCGCCGACGTCGCCGCGGCGTTCGCGTCGGACAATCCCGTCGCCCGTCGGGTGCGCGGCATCGTCGATCCGTCGCTGCTGCAGGTGCGCGCCGACCTCGAGGTGGATCGTCTCACGCGTGGCGCGTCGCTCGACTGGCTGCGGCGGCCGCGGCTGACGGTGCACCTCGATCGCGTCACGATTCGCCGCAACGGTTCGTCGGCGCGCTTCTTCACCATGTGCGCGCACCACCACCGCGGCGCGTCGGAGAATCTTCACTCGCTCGAGCGCGCCCTCGAAGAAGAGCACGGCGTGCGCCGGTCGGCGGTGCCGACGCTCGAGCGCGCCGAGTTGGCGATCAAGTGGGCGCGCCTCGAGGACGTTCCGAGGCGTCTCGGCAACTCGGATCGGTATCAACGTGTCGCAGTTCCGGCGATCACCGGCAGCGCTCCGGAATTCTTCAATCCCGAGCTGAGCCTTCTGGCGTTTCAGCAGCGCGTACTGTCGCTGGCCGACGACGAGCGCACGCCGTTGCGCGAACGACTTCGCTTTCTGTCGATTGTCGCCGCGAACGTGGACGAGTTCTTCATGGTTCGCATGGCCGGGCTGCTCGCCGCCGCGACCGGAACATCGCCGGAGGGCGACGCGCGCGGCGAGGGCGGCGGGATGTTGCCGGTGGAAGAGTTGGCCGCGGTGAACGCCGCGGTCGGCGAGATCAGCGCGCGCCAGGCGATGACGTTCGAGCGCTGCCGTGCCGCGCTCTCGGCGATCGGCGTTCGTATCGTCACGTGGGATGCGCTTGCTCCGGAGCACCAAGCCGGTCTCCGCGATCGGTTCCGCGACGAGATCCAGCCGCTGCTCACGCCCTTCGCGATGACACTGAGTCCGGGCCACCCGTTGCCGCGACTTGGCCATCTGTCGCTCGCCATGGCGCTGATTCTCCGCCAGCGCTCCGGTGGCCCGCCGCGGTTCGCCGAGCTGGAGCTTCCGGAGAGCCTGCCGCGCTTTTTCATGATGCCGGGGGGCGGCGCGGATCCGACCGCGGGCAGTCGCGTCGTCGTCCCCGTGGAGGAGGTCATTCGCGGCAACCTGGGCGCGCTCTATCCGGACATGCTCGTCGAGCACGCGTACGGGTTCCGCGTGACGCGGAGCGCCGAGCTCGAGATCGACGAGGAACACGCCGACGATCTGCTCGACGAGGTCGCGCGCGCCAGCGCCACACGCGGACAGGGAACGGTCGTCCGACTCGAGGTCGAGCGTACGATGCCGCCGATCCTTCGCGCTCTTCTGCTCGAGAACGTGCGGCGCGAGCAGGCGGCGAATGGAACTCCCCGGCTCGCCGACGTCGAAGAGGTCGAAGGGCTGCTCGACCTGCGCGGTGTATCGCAGATCGAGCTACCGCCGCTTTCGGCGCTTTCGTATCCGCGACTTCCCGCGCGACAGCCGTTCGCCAGTGCCGCCAACACGCTCGATGCCGTGGCCGGCGGCGACGTGCTGCTGCATCATCCCTTCGATTCGTTCAGCGGGAGCGTGGTTCGCTTCATCTACGACGCCGCGAACGACCCGCAGGTCGCGGCGATCAAGATCACGCTGTACCGGATCGGGAATCCCTCGCCGATCGCCGACGCGCTGTTGCAGGCGGCGAAGCATGGCAAGGCGGTGACCGCGTTCGTCGAGCTCAAAGCGCGCTTCGACGAAGAGGTCAACATCGGCTGGGCGAAGGCGCTCGAGGCGGCCGGCGGCCATGTCGTACGCGGCATCGTCGGCTTCAAGAACCACGCGAAGGTGGCGCTCATCGTCCGGCGCGAGGCCGGGGGGGGGGGACTGCGCCGTTACGTGCACGTGGGAACGGGCAACTACAACACGCGTTCGGGCGAGCAGTACACCGACCTCAGTCTCTTCACGACGAACGATCTGATCGCGAGCGACGCCGCCGATCTCTTCAACGAGCTGACGGGATCATCTGAAGCGCCGCGACGGACGTCGCGCGCGCTCCTCATCGCGCCCAATCGTTTGCTTACGGGCATGCTCGAACGGATCGACCGCGAAGCGGCGTTCGCTCGTGCCGGCCGCCCGGCGCGGATCACGGCGAAGCTCAATGGGCTGTCCGATCCGGACATCGTCCGCGCGTTGTATCGCGCGTCGCGCGACGGCGTCGAGGTCGATCTCGTCGTGCGCGGCATCTGCACGTTGCGGCCGGGCGTGCCCGATCTCAGCGAACGCATTCGCGTGGTCTCGATCGTCGGACGGTTCCTCGAGCATTCGCGCATCTACCGTTTCGCCAACGGCGGCGACCCGCGCTACTTCATCGGCTCCGCGGATCTTCGTCCCCGCAACCTCCGCCGCCGCGTTGAACTCCTCGCGCCAATCACCGACGCACGCCACCGCCGGCTGCTCGACGATCTCCTCGCCCGATACGTGAGCGACCCGACGGGCTGGGATCTTCAAGGCGACGGCACGTATGAGCGTCGCGGTGGTGGCATCGGCACTCAGGAAGCGCTGTCATCCTGAGCGAGCGCAGCGAGCGAGGGATCTACTGTGCAGTCTTATGATGCTGACTTGCACGGAGCGCCCATGCAAAATGGAGTGTGCGACAATACTACACATACATCCTTGCCAGTCTTTCCCGTCGGCTTTACGTCGGAATGACGAATGACCTGGTGAAGCGCCTTTACTATCACCGGTCTGCAACCAAAAGCTTTGTCGCTCGCTATCGCACGAATCGCCTGGTCTACTTTGAGGTACACCGCCACCCCATGAACGCGATCGTGCGCGAGAAGCAGCTCAAAAGACTCCTTCGCTCGAAAAAGATCGCTCTAATCGAAGCAAGCAACCCCTACTGGAACGATCTTGCCGAAGGCTGGCTGGATCCGCCCCTCAACGGTTCACGGTAGATCCCTCGCTCGCTACGCTCGCTCAGGATGACAGCTATTTGGACGTCCCCACGCACGCACCGGTAGTCGGCAACCCGACCGCCGCGCGCAATACGAGCACGACGTCCGCGGCGTCGATCGATCCGTTGCAGTTCGCGTCACCGCGCGGATAGATCGTGGTGGACGACGCGAGCGCCCCGACGAGCGCTTGCTGAATGAGCAGCGCGTCCGATGCGTCGATCTTGCCGTCACCGTTCACGTCCCCGCGAAGCGATGCCTGCGCCCCGACGTCGAACGCGAACATGCCGCGGCCGTAGGTGCCCGCGACCAGCAGGCCGATCGCCGGCTGGAAGACGAGATCGTAGACGATCACGTTGGGCATTCCCGTCGGACCGGCGGTCCACGAAATCCCGTTGTCGACCGACTGGAAGATCCCGACGTCCGTGCCGGCGACGATCGCGCCGACGGTCGGCATGTAGATCGCCACGTTCGCGGGCGCGTCGATCAAGTTGCCGGTAACGTCGTGAACGGGACCGACGAATGCCGTCGTCGTTTCGAAAACGTGCCCCGTACCAAAGCCCGACACGGTGATCAGGGCTCGCAGCGGGTCCGTGGGATGCGCCATGACGCGCGTGACAAAACGATTCGGAAGCCCCGTCGCTGCCGTGAACGCCACGCCGCCGTCGCGCGAGACGAGCGCTCGGCCGTCGCTCGTTCCGACGTAGATGGTCATCGTGTCCGCGGGCGACACGGAGATCGAGGTGATCGTGCCCGTGCCGTTGGAGAGATCGCCACCGAGCGCCGTCCAGCTGACGCCTTCGTTCGTCGTCTGATACAAGCGGAACGTGCCAAAGTAGAGCTTCGACGGATTCACCGGATCCATCACGAGCGGCGGAATGAACTGCGCACGATCGGTGAGCGAGATTCCGGTGCTTCTTCGCTGAGCGGCGCCGACGCCGTCTTGTCGGAACAGGTTTCCGACCGTCGACCCGGACCACTGAGTCTCTCCCCAGTGGATGTTCGGATTCGCATAGTTGATCGCGGTGTATCCGCCGTCGCCGCCGATGAACGCGTCCCAGAACGGTGTTCCCGTGAAGACGTGCGTCCCGTTGTCCTGCGAGCCACCGGAGATGCGCGTGCCCTGCGGATGCACGGCGATGCCAGGATAGAACTGCGTGATCGCCAATCCCGCGCTGCGCGACGACCAACTGTCGCCGCCGTCAGTCGAGAGATAGACGCCGCCGTCGGTCCCGGCCCAGAGAATCGTCGGGTCGTTGGGGTCGAAGACGATGACGTGCCAGTCGACGTGGACGTCGACCGCCATTCGTTTGAAGGTCGCGCCGCCGTCGAGTGAGCGGAACGCGCCCACGCCCGCGATGTAAATGCGCTGCGGGTTGACGGGATCGACGGCGAGCACAAGGTCGTACGTCTGCTGCCCGCCGAATGATGTCGTGACGCCATCGGCGGCGAGCTGCGTCCAGGTGCTCGTCGCCTCATCGTACTTGAACAGGCCAAGGAACCCACCGGTGTTTCGGTCGCCGATCAGCGCCCACACGATGCCCGGCGCCGCCTTGCTCATCGCGACTTCCACTCGGCCTATCGAGTTCACGTCGACCGGGGGCGCCGGCAATGGAGACCATGTCAGTCCGACGTCGGTCGATCGATAAACACCGCGCGACGACGCTGGCGTCGTCACGCGGTTGCCCGCGTAGAACGTTCCCGGCTTCGTCGGATGCGCGATGATGCTCGACGCAGGACCGGTGTTCAGCACCGGAGTCCACGAGGCGCCGCTGTTCACCGACCGCACGATGCCCGCGTTCGAAAACAGCGTCGCGCCGAGCAGAATCGACGACGACGCCGAGCCGGCGGTGGCGGGATCGACGATAAGACTGAGGAACGGTCCTCCGGCACCGGCAGTCGAGCGCAGGCCGGTCACTCCGGTCGTCCACGTGTTGCCCCCGTCACCCGAGCGGAGCACGCCGCACCCACTCAGTCCACCGTTGCCTTCGCCCGTCGCCGCGTAGACGATGGTTGGATTGATCGGGTCGAGCGCCATGGCGCCGGTAGTCAGCCCGCACTCGCGATCGGTCAGCGGCGTCCACGTCACGCCGTAATCCGTGCTGCGCCACACACCGCCCGATGCAGTCCCGACGTACATGGGCCCGCCCGGCTTCGTCGCTGGAACGATCGCCGCGATTCGGCCCGTCTCGAGCAGCGCGACCCACAAACCGTTCGGGCCGATCGGCCGCCAGCTGCCGGTGAGCGGAGCCGCGGCGGCCGACGCGGAGAACAGGCTCGGACGCATCCGCAGCACATTGTACAACTCGGCCATCTTCGTGTACGGGCGCTCGGCGAACGGATATGTGCGTTGCGCCCAGAACCACTCGTCGCGCCCCTCGATGTCCTCTTTGATCTCGCCGAGCCCGCCCGAGCCGCGATCTGCTTCGCGCGGCTCGCGGGGTGGCAGGGGTCGCTGTGACCAGGTCGCGCTGAACGGGACGAGCAGCGCGCCGACGAGCGACAGGAAACGCAGTTGCCGACGAGTCATCGGAATACTCTCACGACCATGGTGTTGCTCGTCCCGGCGGCCGTCTCGACGCGAATGTCGTAGCGGCCGGTTTCCAGAGGCAGTGGCGCGGCGTCGCCTCCCGACGGGATTCGATCAGGGACGACGAGGCGAATCACGCGGCCGTCGTCACTCGCCGGAACGTCGGTGAGCCTCACGGTGCCGAAGCGCACAGTGTTGCGGCCCGGCTTGCCGGGAACGAAACCGCGACCTTGCAGAACGATTTCCACGACCGCTCCCGGCGCGACGACCACCGAGTCCGGCCGCAGCGACTCGATCGTCGGTGCGGCCGAGTTCGAGCGGTGGAACAAACCACACGCGCCGGCAACGAGGGCCAGCGAGAGGAGCGACGCGGCGCGGCGCACCCCGATCACGGTTTCCTCGTCAGCACGGGGACGAGGTTGGCCTGCGTCACGCTGTGCGCCTCGTCCGTCGACAGCTGAAACGACCGCAATCCGGACGACCGCACCACGGAGAAACGGAGCGTGTACACGCGACCCTCCGCGAAGCCGGCCGGAGCGATCGCGGCGAAACGGACGACACCCGGCTGCGGATTCACGACCCGAGTCGCGCCATCGTCGAGAGCCTGTTCTCGAACGAAACGCATGGCCGTGCTGTCGTACGCCAAGCGTGCCGTCATGCTCGCCAGCCGCGCGCCGAGGACGCGCACGGTGACATCGATCTCGGCGCCCGGAGCGGCGAGTGAGTCGGACAGCTCGAGGCGCGCTTCGGCCTGCGGCGAGGGCGCCGTCTTTGCCTGATCGGCGCGGCGCGGCTCGGTGCAGGCCAGCGCGAGCATGGCACTCGCCAGCGCGAGCGCGCGGTATGAGAGAATACTCATCGG
>DATMHK010000336.1:0-17493 GCA_035554995.1 Gemmatimonadaceae bacterium | reverse complement strand
AGTACAACTTCATGGTGACCGCCATGGATGGCGACGGCGGTAGCGGTAAGAAGCCCGATGCCTTCCGCATCAAGATTACAGACTTTGTCACCGGCGCCGTCATCTACGACAACCAGATGGCATACGACAGCGACGAGACCGGAGACTGGGCAACCACGCTCGGCGGCGGCAGCATCGTGATCCACGACAAGTAGGCCGCTGCGGCGGCGACAGCGAAGGACTCTTTCGCCGCACAACTGAGCACGACAGAGCAGGGCCCTGGAGCGATCCAGGGCCCTGTTGCTCGAACGGAAGCCGCTCCATTCTCTTGGCATGGGCATCCCCGATACCGTGACCGAATACCAGCGACTCCGCTCGCTCATCCGCGACATTCCCGACTACCCGAAGCCGGGAATCGTCTTCAAGGACATCACGCCGCTCCTCGCGGATTCCGCAGCGTTCGCCGAGACGACCGAAGCGCTCGCCGAGCCGTTTCGCGGTGTGGGCATCACACACGTCGTCGCGATCGAGAGCCGCGGCTTCATCCTCGGCGCGCCCGTCGCACAGCACCTGGGCGCCGGTTTCATTCCGGTGCGAAAGCCGGGGAAGCTTCCGTCGGCGACGCGCAGGGAAGAGTACGAGCTCGAATACGGCACCGACGCGCTCGAGGTGCACGTCGACGCTGCCGATGGCTCCGCCCGCGTGCTGATCGTCGACGACGTGTTGGCCACCGGAGGGACGGCCGGCGCGACGTGCCGGCTCGTCGAATCGCTCGGTGCCGAAGTGGTCGGCTGCTCGTTCCTAATTCGCCTGTCGTTTCTGAACGGCATCGAACGACTGCGCGCGAGGCGCATCGTCTCCTTGATCACGTATTGATCGAGCCAGGCGCACACGGCGGTTGCGCGGACTCCCGTCGTCTCCCCCGGTCAGCTAAGTTTGACAGTTCACCCGGAGTGGTTTCGCCGCAGAAAAGACGAATCCAGGCCAGGGAAAGTAGTTGAGATTGAATGTCCTAAGTGGTTGTAGTACTGATGTATCCAGAGCTATTGCCGCACTTGCCCCTGTAGCTCAGATGGATAGAGCAGCGGTTTCCTAAACCGTTGGCCGCGTGTTCGAGTCACGCCAGGGGCACGTTCAACCACCGAATTCGACAATGACCAGCCCGAGCACCCCGAAAGCCTCGAAGATCGATACGCCGTCCGGCCCGGATGCTGCGGACCGCGCTCAAACCTTTCTCGACTGGACGCGGATCAATTCGCGAGCGATCACCATCGGCGCCTTGACGGTTGCCGTGGCTGCGGCCCTGTACGCCTACATAGCGCGTTCGCGCGCGATCGAGTCGGAGAACGCCGCCAAGGCGCTCTTGAACGCCAAGCAATCCTTGTCGTCGGGAAACCTGCCGCTGGCGCAGAGCGACCTCCAGAAGGTCTTCTCGCGCTACGGATCGACGTCTGCGGGCGTCGAGGCTGCGATGCTCCTGGCGCAAATCGACTACGACGCCGGGAAGGCCCAGGACGGTCTGAACGTCCTTCAGAAGGCTGCGGGATCGCGGGCTGCCGCGAGCTCCCAGTCGACGATCCTGAGCCTCGAGGGCGACGGATACGCCCAGATGCACAAGCTGGCAGACGCCGGCAAGAAGTACGAGGACGCCGCCGCCGCAACCAACTTCGAGACCGAGAAAGCCTATCTGATGGCCAAGGCTGCCCGCACCTATGGCGACGCCTCGGATACCAGCAAGGCTCGGCAGATTTGGGAGCGGCTCCTGAACGACCCGAAGGCGAAGGCCGTGGCTGGAGAGGCCCGGGTTCGACTTGGAGAGCTGACAGCTCAGGTAGCAAAGAAGTAGGTCGAGATCGCGGCAGGGTTGGCGGCCGCTTGGATTAATACCGGCTTCAGCGGTGACACGTACTCAAGGTCTCAGGTCTTGGGTCCCGGGTCTCAGGTAGAAACGGCGCGAGCTGTTCACCTGAGACCCGAGACCAGGGACCCGAGACCTTTTTCAGTCGGGCCATAAGTGGGACGCGATTAAGCCTCGCGTCCGCTTCCGGAAATAGATACGTATAAGATGTATTATGTAAACTACGACCTCTGGAAAACTGTGGAGAACTCGGGTTCCCCACACCGTATGGCCTTCTAGGACGTCTTCCGAGATTGACCCCCTGATCCCAGTGGACGCGGACGCTAGAGCTCGGCGAGTTGTCCCTCGAAGACAATACGGCCTTCGCCGGCGAGGCTCGGGTGCCAGACGCGGCCGTCTCGCTTCAGCGAGACGCGGAGGATTTTCCCGGAACGGGTCTGGAGATCCACGGTCCCGGTTGCCTCGCCCCAGTCCGTGAGAAGAATTGCGATCGCGGCGGCGCCGCTCCCGCAGGCCAAGGTCTCGGCCTCGACTCCCCTTTCGTAGGTCCGGTAGCGCCAAAGCCCGTCAGGGGTACGCGAGACAAAGTTGACGTTGAGACCCTTCGGAAAGCCTGGGTGCGAGCGCAGCGGACGGCCACGGCCGACCACGTCGACCGTTTCCACGTCCCGGCACAGGATCACCAGATGCGGCACGCCGACCGTGGCGTAGCCGATCCTGGACTCGCCGGCCGCCGGTTCAACGTTGGCAACCGCGGTCATCGCGTCGGTGACCGCAGGCAGGTCGATCTCTGGCAAGCCGTCGCGCACTCGGGCGGTGACGACGCCGGAATCCGTCTCGATCCCGAAGCTCTCTCCGTTCGCCGCGCCCAGCTCCACCGCGAGCCGAGTCACGCATAGCGTGGCGTTGCCGCAGAACTCGGCCCGACTGGCGTCGGCGTTGAGGTAGACCAGGCGCACGGCGGCGTGACTCGACTGCTCGACGAACACGATGCCGTCCGCGCCGACGCCGGTTCCGCGCGCGCAGATCCGGCCAACCACGTCACGCTCGGCGAGACGTCCCGGTGGCGTCGTGCGGGCGTCGACGACGACGAAGTCGTTGCCCGACCCGCTCATCTTGTAGAACGTCCGCCCTCGTGGAATCACCGCTTTCCCCTGAAATGCTGAGGTCAGTCAGTCAGACGCGCCGTGTCAGTGCCCACCAGCGCAGCCGCCAGACCATCCAGACCGCCTCGTAGACGATCTTCCTGGACATCTTACTCTGCCCTTCGGTGCGGTCCACGAAGACGATCGGGATCTCGACGATGTGGAAGCCCTTCTTCCAGGCGCGGAAGCTCATTTCGATCTGAAATGCGTACCCGTTTGACCGAACCGCATTCAAATCAATCGATTGCAAGACTGATGCGCGAAAGCACTTGAAGCCACCGGTCGCGTCCCAGACGTCCAAGCCGGTCACGAATCGCGCGTAGACGTTGGCGAAGTAACTCAGCAACAACCGGCCGATCGGCCAGTTCACCACGGTGACCTTTCCGTCGCGATAGCGCGAGCCGAGTACGAGCTCGGCGCCCTCGATCGCACGCAGAAATTCGGGAAGATGATTTGGATCGTGCGAGAAGTCGGCGTCCATCTCGAACACGAAATCGTACTTCTGCTCGAGCGCCCACTTGAAGCCGGTGAGGTAGGCAGTGCCCAGCCCCATCTTCCGCGGGCGCTCGAGGATGTGGACGCGCGGATTTTCCTGCTTGATGCCGTTGACGATCGCCGCGGTCCCGTCGGGCGAGCCGTCGTCGACGACGAGCACCTCGAGCCGGGGATCCTGCGCCAGGACGCGCTCGATGATGCGCGCGATGTTCTCGCGCTCGTTGTACGTCGGGACGATGACGAGCGCGCGCTCGGCGCCCGGCGAGGCCTCGGCTCGCGCGGTCATGTCAGCGAATGATGGCGATTCGGTCACGCGGCGGCGGAATCAGACAGCGACGGGAGTGGGTGCGGCGCGACGGGACGCCAACCAACCTCCGATCCAGAGAACGAGCGACAGGAGGAGCGCCACCCACGTGACGACTTTGCCCTTCTCGTAGGCTGCATCGGTGAATCGAAGCGAGATGCTGCGCGCGCCGGCGGGCAGCGCGACGCCGATGAGGTTGAAATCCATCAGTGCGACCGTGGCCGGCTTTCCGTCGGTGGTCGCCTGCCAGCCGGGAAAGTAGTTCTCCGAGACTACGAGTGCCTGGCCGGCGACGCTGGGCGCGTCGAGGGTGATGTCGATCGCGCCGGGCGCGTAGTTCGTGACGCGGGCACCGGTTGTCGCGGGCGGCGGCAGTGTTTGGATTTGCGCGGCCTGAATGCTTTTCGCGGACGTGTCGACGATGGCGACGGTTCGCTGGTCGAAACGCGGATCGAGTACCGTCGCCAGCGCGAGGTCCTGCGGCGCCTTGGTCATCGCCGAGGTCACCCACGCCAGTGGATGGTCGCCGGAGAGCTTGTAGGCGTAGACCGTGGACCCGGCGGCGTTTCGCGCGGGACCGGCAAGAAGCGTGAACGGTTGCGCACGGAGTTGACCGGCGATCTTCGCCATCGTCGCGGTATCCGCACCGCCATACCAGTACTGCACGTTCTCGTGATTCCAGAATTCCGGCCGCGCGTCGGTGGCTATGCTATCGGGGCCTAGGAGGTCCTGGTACATCCCGAGCTCGTTGCCGTGATAACCTCTCGGGATTCGGATGCCGTGGACCATAAGCTTGTCGCCGGTGAATGCTCGATCTTCCCGCCCAAGCTCGGTCGCGACGCCCGGTCCAGCCGGTCGATTGATCACGCGGCCGGGTTGGCCGGTTTTCGCAATGTCGGCTTTGATGGCGTCGATTGCGGCGTCGCTTGCAAAGAGCACCGAGGCGCGCGGCGAAAAGATCCAGTAGTTCCGTTCGATCGTCCAGAGATCAATCGCGACGAGCGCGGAAAGCGTGTAGATCGCCGCTCGCATTGCGATTCGTCCGGTGGCGATCGCCCACAGCACACCGCCGGCAAGCGCGGCGAAGAGAAATGACCGCCAAATGCCGGCGATGGCCGCACCGGCGTTCGGCTCGGCGCGGCTCATGTAGAACTGGACTACCTGGCTGCGAACGTTCTCGGGGAAATCGCTCGCTATCGTGCTGGCCACGGCGTTGGCGAAGGCGGTGTACCCCCCCACCGACATGAGGACGCCGAACACCGCCGCCGCGCCAACCCATCCGAGGGCGTAACGGACACCGACGCGTCCCGCGATCACCCGCTCAACACCAATCGCCGCGAGCACCGCCGTCGAAAACGCCGTCACATAGATCATCGTGCTAGGCGCCCGCAGGTACTTCGTGTACGGGATGAGCATGATGACGTGATAGAGCGGCGTGAATCCGCCGAACGCCCAGAGCAGCGACACAATGAACACGCCGATCCAGAAACGGCGGAACGTGACACGCTCGGTCATGCCGAACGCGGCGCCGGCGAGCATGAGCGCGACGACGCCGAAGTAGTCGCTGTGCAGATGGAACTGGTTGCGGCCCCAGTACTGGTCGAGCATCCCGGTGAACTGCGGCCAGTACCAGTTGAGTGTCTCTTCGATAGGAAACGAGAAACTCGTCGCCGTGGCCCAATCATGGCCGCCGGCCCGCGGCGACCAGGGCTTGTACTCGATCAGCGCCGGCCAGAACTGCACCGCGCCGATGAGGATTCCGATCGCGACACAGCCGAGGGCGAAGACAACCCGTCGAACGGCGACGACGCGCGGAAGCTTGCCCCTTCCCGGAACGTCGGCGAATGCCACATACAACGCGTAGCAGCCGCACAGGATGAGGAAATACTGAAAGAGCTGCGGATGCGGCGTGATGAAGGTCATGCCGACGGTGAACGCGAACGCGCCCCACGCCCAGGCGCGTCCGTCGCGCACGGCGTGGGTGACGAGCAGCAGGCCCGCCGGTGTGAGCGCCCCGACGAAGAGTTTTCCGTCGTGCCCGGGGGATGCGTATCCGGCGATCGAGCCGCCGAGCATGTACGCCAATCCGCCGATCAGCGACGGCCAGAAGCCGAAGCGCCAGGCACGCAGGAAGAGGAAGGTGAAGAAGCCGCAGAGGAAGAGGTGGATGATGAACTCCCACGTCATGGCGACGTCGGTCGGGAGAATCCACCGCAGCAAGAACGTCGGATAAAAAATGTCGCCGTGCATGGCGGCGATGTACGGCATTCCACCTTGGATGAACGGATTCCACTGCGGGAATCCGTGGCCGCTCTTGAGTGACTGCGCGGCGAAATCGCGGAAGGCGTAGCCGGCGAGATACTGATCGCTGCGTGCGTTGATCAGGAATTTCCCGGCGAGGGCGGGATACGCGAGCAGCAGCGTCGCGAGCGCGTAGACTACCGCAGCAAACGTCCGCGGATGCGCCGGCGCGGCGAGATCGCTCTCGTGTGAAGTCTCAGTCGTTCGAGCTGCTTTGGCCATTCGTCGATTGGTTTCCCGGGCCGCCCCAGCCCAGCGCGAGGAATGTCAGTCCCGGCAACAGCTCCGTCACGGTGAGCCAGAGGCGCGAGGTGACCGCGATGACCAGCGCTGTCTGCGTGTTGGCGAGCCCCAATACACCCAACGCCAACGTCAGCGCACCCTCGCGAACTCCAAGCCCCCCCGGCGAGAAGAAGGCAAGATAACCGAAGATGTATGGCCACGCCCACGCGGTCACGTAATTCGCGAATGACCCCGAGGCCTCTCCCGTCACGCCGCGCACGAACAACTCGAACGCAGCGCCGTAGAGCAGCCACGCGACGACGTTACCGGCGATGGCGAGATACACCGCGCGATGCGGCACGGTCCCAATGGCGAGAGGCTTTCCCGTCATGCGCCGTGCTACGTCGAGCAGGATCGGCAACGCGGTCGGCAACAGGAGCACTCCTCCCATGACGACGCCGAGCAGCACGACGCCGACCGTCGTGTAGCCGCGCGACAGCGCGTCGAACGACCGCCATCCGGCGATCAGCGCGACGAGAAAACCCGTCGAGATATTGACGATGACGTTGAGAACCGACGAACCGGCTGCTGCCACGGCGCTGATGCCTGCTCGCTCGGCGAGCGTGGCCATCGCGCTAATCTGCCAGACCTTGCCCGGCACGTAACGGCCGAGGTTCGAGACACTCCAGATTCGCGCGGCGGTCCAGAAGCCGAAGTGCGCCGGACGTCGCGTGCTCTCCCAGTTCACGACGATTCGCCGCCACGTCTCGACGAGCAATGCGTACGTCAGGAGCACCACGACGACCGAGGCGGCGAGGACCGGCCAGTCGGGGTGGATCGTCAGCGGCTGGCCGCTGAACTCGCGCCATTGCTTGACGAGCGCTTTTCCGACGTACCAGAGGACGACGGCCGTGACGACGAGCTGGCCGACGAGCCAGAGCCTATTGCGGCGAGCTCGCGATGGCGGACTTGTAGATGTCGGCGTAGCGCTTGGCAACCGACTCGGGGGCGAAGGTGGCGAGGGCGTGGAGGCGTCCGGCGGCACCCAACGCTGCGCCGCGGTCGGGCCGATCGAGGAGTGAGGTGATCGCCGCCGCGAGGGCCGCGGCGTCGACGGTCGGTACGAGGATGCCGGTGCGATCGTGTTGCACGATGTCCGGAAGGCCGCCCGAATCGAACGCGACCACCGGCGTCTCACACAACTGAGCTTCGACTGCGACAAGCCCCAATCCCTCTTCGACCGACGGAACGACGAGCGCGGTCGCTCCGCGGTAAAAGTCGACGAGGCGGGGCTGCGGCAGGACGCCATGCCAGTGCACGCGATCGCCGATCCCGAGGCCGCGCGCGAGCTCCTCGAGAGCCTCGCGATCCTCGCCGTCGCCGACGACATCGAGGTGAAGGGGCCGCGGAATGCGCGACACGGCGTGCAACAGCGTCTCGATTCCCTTCTGCTTATTGAGCCGGCCGACGAAGAGCAGCCGATCTGTCTGTCGCTGCCCACCCGGGGCGAACAACTCCGTGGCAACCGGCATCGGCGCGACAATCGGCTTCGGTGCCGACACGACTTCCTGGGCTTCCGTCGCCAGCCAGCGCGAGACCGCGGTGACCGCCGCCGATCGGTGGAGCACGTGGCGGAATGCGGGACGCGAGAACGCGACAGAGCGCGCGAGACGCACGTCGCTGCCGTGCAGCGTCGTGACGAGAGGCTTGTTGCTCATGCGGCCGAGCCACGTGCCGACCAACCCGTTCGGAAACCACCAATGGGCGTGGACGACGTCGGGCTTGAACTCCCGGCGCACGCGCACGGCCGAGCGAAACTCGGCGCCGAGGAAGCCGAGGAGCGTGACACGCGCGCTCCACGAGGCCTGGACCTGCGATGCCATGTTGCCGGTGTAGGCAAGCGTCTCGAAGCGCCGGGGGGCGTAGTGAAATCGTTCGACGGGAATGCCGTCGAGCGAGTCATGCGCCGCGTAGTCCGCGGCGGCGGGCGCGAGGACGCTCGTCTCGATGCCGTCCTTCCGCAGCGCGGTGGCGAGGCGGAGGATGAACGATCCCGGTGCGTCGCCCGAATGGCGCGGGAAATTGTGCGTGAGAAAAAGAACCTTCATGCGTCCTTAGCGTCGCGCCGCGCGATCGGCGGCGATCTCGTCGAGCTGGCGTCGGATCTCGCGCAGCTGTGCGCGCTCACCCGCGATTTGCTCCCCAAGCAGCCCCGTAGCGAAAAAGATGCTACCGAGAATCAGACAGGTTTGAATGATCGTCCACACGGCGCGAACACCGGCGTCGAATGCGAAGTACACGCCCAACGCGACGATCCCGGCGAGCGCACCGACGCTGAACAGTCCCGCGCCGAGCATGCCAAACAAGAGCAGCGGTTTCTGGCCGAAACGCAGCTCGAACCAGACGGCGAGCATGTCGAGCACGCCGATCGGAATGCGCGAGATGCCGAACTTCGACTTGCCCGCGTGCCGCGGGTACAGCGGCACCGGCACCTCGGCGATGGCGAAGCCTTCCGCCGCCGCGATGGCGACCATATAGCGATGCCAGTCCGGTCGAATCGGCAGCGCGTCCATGATCTCGCGCCGATACGCCTTCACCGAATTCAGGTCTTTGACCGGCACCTTGAACAGCGCGCGGCTCAGGCGATTGTAGACGCCGGAGACGAAGGCCTTCTCGTACTTCCCTTCCTTGAAGCCCGTGACCATGTCGGCTTGCCCGGACAGGATCGGCGCGGTGAGGCGCGGAATATCCTCAGGCTTGAACTGCAGGTCGGCCGGATAGAAAACCAACACCTGGCCCCGCGACGCGAGGTAGCCCGTGCGCAGTGCATCGGCGATACCGCGCTTGGCGCGGTGTCGCGCAAGGCGGAGGAATGGATACTCCACGGCGAGCCGCTCGAGCACCGGCCACGTCTGGTCAACGCTTCCGTCGTCGACGACGATCACCTCGTAGCGATGGGGCTGATCCGCGAAGACAGCCGCTGCCTGCTCCATGAAGACCGGCAAGTTCTCCGCTTCGTCCTTTGCCGGAACGAGCACGGAGACGTCGATCTCGGTGGCGGGACGGATGAGCTCCGAATCTGATCGCGTGAGGTCGGTGATCATTGGGCCGTGCAGATGGTACGACACGGAAGCAGTAGTCATCCTGAGTGTTGTCATCCTCCGCGAAGCGGAGGATCTATTGTCTTTGCGTGGTGGGCCAGCCACTGCTCATTCACAGTAGATCCCCCGCTCACTGCGCTCGCGGAGGATGACAGCTTGTCACACGCGTTTGCGCATCCGAGCCGACAGCACTCCCAGCTGATCGCGGTACTTCGCGACGGTGCGGCGCGCGATCTGGACGCCGCCCTCTTTCAAGATGTTGACGATGGCCTGGTCGGTGAGCGGATGCTTCGGATCTTCCTCGGAGACGAGCTTTTCGATCTGCGCCTTGATGCCGCGGGCCGAGACGTCCTCGCCCGCCGTCGTCGAGAGACCGGACGAGAAGAAAAATTTGAGCGGGAGCACGCCGCGCGGCGTCTGCACGAACTTCTCGTTCGTCACGCGGCTCACCGTCGATTCGTGCATGTTGATCACCTCGGCCACTTCGCGAAGCGTGAGCGGCTTGAGGTGTTGCACGCCCTTCTCGAAGAAGTCGCGCTGCCGGTCGACGATGTAGTTCATGACTTTGAGCATCGTCTGACGGCGCTGCTCGATCGCCTGAATCATCCAGTTCGCGGAGTTCAGTTTGTTGGAGATGAACTCCTTGCTCTCGCCCTCGAACTTCTTCTTGTCGCGCGCGATCTCTTGATACGCGCGACTCAGCTTGAGGCGCGGCAGGTTCGCGTCGTTGAGGAAGACGTGGTACTTGCCGTCGATCTTCTCGACGATGAGGTCGGGGATGATATAGTTGTCGCTGGCGTCCGAATAGACGAGACCGGGCTTCGGATCGAGCTTCTTGATCTCGTCGGCGGCCTTCTGGACGTCGGACGGGCTGATGCCAAAGCGCTTGGAGATCTCACTCCAGCGGTGGTTGATCAACTCGTCGAAACAGTCGCGCACGAGGCGGAACGGCACCGACTGCTCGAGTCCCGCCTCGCGGAGCTGGAGCATGAGACACTCACGCAGATCGCGCGCGCCGACGCCCGGCGGATCGAGGCTTTGAATGGTCCGGAGCATCTCGTCGACTTCGGTCGACGTGTAGACCGGCAGATCCTCGGTATCTCGCTCGAGGGCTTCGGCGGCCTTGATGACCGTGTCGTTGACCGTCGTGAGGATGTCCTCGATCGCGCAGGCGAGGTAGCCGTCCTCGTTGATGTTGCCGATGAACTCGTCGGCGAGGAGCGCCTGGCGCGGGCTGAGGTCGAGCAGCGTGATCTGGTCGATCAGATGATCGGAGAGATCGCGCGTATCGACCGTGACCGGCTCGTAGTACTCGCGGTCCTCGTGTTCTTCGCGGCGTCCGCCGGCGTCGAATCCGTCGAGGAGGATTTCTTCCCAATCGATCTCATCGTTGGTGGTCTTTTCTTCAGTCGCTTGTTGTTCTTCAGTTACCTCTTCTTCCTCGGACTCCTCCTCATCCTCCTCCGGCTCGACCATGTCGAGGAAGGGGTTGTTCAGCAGCTCCTGCTTGAGGTGTTGCTGAAGGTCCAAGAGCGGCATGTAGAGCAGGTCCATCGCCTGGTAGAGGCGTGGATTGATCTTGAGCTCCTGCTTGAGCTGCGTGCTCTGGGAAAGACCAGCTTTCATGAGGCGACGGGTTCTCCAGGTTCAGCATCGGCGGCGGCGAAGCGGGCGCGCAATCGCGCCGTCAACGTCGGGCCGAGATAGATGTCTGCCACGGTATCGTCGAACACGAGCTCGCGCACGGTGCCCGACACTTTCACCTGCCCATCGAACATGATGTACGCACGATCCACGATGTCCAAGGTCTGTTCGACGTTGTGATCGCTGATCAGCACTCCAATGCCGCGATGCCGCAGGTTGCCGACGATTTGCTGAATGTCATGGACGGCGATAGGGTCGACGCCCGCGAACGGCTCGTCCAGCATCATGAACTTTGGCTGCGTGACCAACGCGCGGGTGATCTCGAGTCGTCGTCGCTCGCCGCCTGACAGCGCGAAAGCCTTGTTGTTCCGCAGATGCTTGATGCTGAGCTCGTCCAAGAGGGTTTCCAAACGGGACCGCCGCTCACCGGCCGACAGGTGCAGGGTCTCGAGGATTGCCAGGATGTTGTCTTCGACCGACAGCTTCCGGAAGATAGACGGCTCCTGCGAGAGGTACCCAATCCCCTGCCGGGCCCGCTTATACATAGGCATCGAGGTAATATCGACGCCGTCCATCACGATCTTGCCGGCCTGTGGTTCGATCAGCCCCACGATCATGTAAAACGTCGTAGTCTTGCCCGCGCCATTCGGACCCAACAGGCCTACAATCTCCCCCTGTTGCAATCGAAGGGCCACATCGTTCACGACACGCCGCCGTCTATAGGTTTTGACGAGTCCCGCCGCCTCGAGGACACTTCCTCCCGGGACAATGGCTGGCGTGTGTACGGGCGTTTCGGGGCGACTCCCGTCGCCCGGCAGGACGGGCTGCTCTCCCGTGACCCGTAACGCGGCAGCCAGGGCGTCGCGCTCGGTGACGATAGCCTTCCACGTGGCCTCGCTGAACTTGACCCGGGTGCCTGTCTGCGCGGTGTGCGGCGCCGCGGCGAGAACGCCCTCGGCGACGAGTCGCGGCAAGACGGAATGCACGAGGTGGTGCCGAACCTCGTCGAGACTCAGGCGCCCAGCCTCTCGCTCGGCGTCCCGGCCGGTGGCGCGAAGTGCCGAGAGATAGTCGTCGCGGTAAGCACGCGCGGCAGTATCGAAGTCGGCGAAACCCTCGGGATCGGAGGCGCTGATCAGCGCGTGGAGCGCCAGCGCGGTCCATCTATCGCCGCGGGCGAGTTGTTCGACGAGGGCGCGTGTCCGGTCGGAGTTGTCCGGATGAGTCACTGTCGCCGAGGGCTGAGGAATGGGGTTGAATCCGGCGGTTTTCTCGACGGCACCGGGGGCTTTGGGAGGGGCTTCGTGGGCGTGCCGGTCTGCGCCGGCTTCTGGCCGACGGCGCGCGTGCGCGCGGAATCCGATCGCGGCTCGATGTAGACGCCGAACACTGAGTCCACGGTCGTCACGGTCGCGACCTTTTGCTGCTGTTTCTCCTGCTGGGTGAAGTCCACCGTGATGAGCCGCGCCGTGACGTAGTTGAGGCCCCAGCGCTTCTCGTTGCTGTCGCTCGGCGCAACGTGGTACAGCGAGCTGGCGTGACCCGTCGCGACGAGCTGCTTGATGTTGGGATTCTTCGAGGTATCACGCGGCGACTTGAGGCTGTCGAAGGTGGCGACGATCGTGTCGCCGACGAGCCAGTCCGTAGTGTCGGGACGTTCGACCTTGAAGCGCGTGGTGTCCGGGCGACCTTGAGCGAAGGCGTGCGGGAGGGCGCGCACGAGCTGGACGCGTTGACCGGGCATCCAGACGTCGAGCGAGTCGGCGATCAAATCCTGCGACGGCGACAGAGCATGGGCGCGCGACGTCCTCCCCCAGACATAGGCATGGTCGAGCAGTTCGTTGACGACGCGAAGGTCGATCGTATCGGAGCGGAGGGTGAGCGAATCGCTCGTCGCCACCGCCTTGGCCTGCGAGAGAACGCGCTGGAGCTTGTGGTTCTTCGAGTAGAGCGTGATCAGATCACCGGCGAGCGTGAACGGCCGATCCTTCTTCCCCTTCAGCTTCGGATTGCGCATCAGCTTCATCGTCTCGTGTTCCTGGTCGATGAAGGCCGAGTCGCCGGTGGCGGTGATATCGGGTCGGTTGATCTCGACTTGTCCGCCGCCGTAGATCAGACTGTCGCCGTCCATGAAGACCTGATTGGCGATGACGGTCGTCGGCGGCAACGGCTTGCCCGCGGAGTCCTTCTCCATGACGGTGATCGTCGGCCGAGCGATCGCGGCCAGCTGCCGGTGCGGACGATTGAGCTTGGCGTTCGGCCGGCGATACTCGGCTTGCGGCCCATCCAGCCGAGAACCGCTGGGCAGAAGCGCGTGCACGTTCCCCGCGCCCTTGACGATGTCTTCGTTCGGGAAGTAGTTGAGGAAATCGGCATCGACATGCAGACGCGGTTCGTCGTACGATGCGCGTCCAATGAGCTGATCATGATCCGGGTACCGCTCGGCGCTGTCGCCCTTGAGCGTCATGTTCTTCGCGGGACACTTGATCAGCACACCGCCACCCACGAACGCGACCTGTACGCTCCCGGGGATCGGCAGCGTGTCGACGGTGAGCCGCGTCGTCGGCTGGGCAATGAGCTGACAATCCGTAGGTTTTTGGCCCGGTTGCTGGCCGCCGGCGCTCGCGCCCGCGACGACGATGCAAAGCACGCCAAGGACGGCGGCGCGAATCATTTCTCGGGAACCTGCACCGAGAAATTGCCGCCGCAGTTCTTCAGACATGTAAAGCGCGTGAACGTTTCGTTGGCGGTGAAACCGATGCCATGCTGCGAGTCGGTGCCGCGATACAACGTATAAGTCGTGTCACCCGTGATGATGTGGGTGACCTGATTATAGATGACGTGCGGCGACTTGAGCATGCGTCCGTCGACGAGTTTGACGACAACGTCACCCCATCCTTCCAGGGTCTGCGTGCGGGTGCTGTACACCCCGCGCTTGGCGTCCATCGTCCCCTGCGGGGCGCCCGTTTCGGTCGTGAAAGTCACATGCGCGATGCGCGCGTCGAACTTCGTGCCTTCCTCGAGGGCGAACATCGTATCGGCGATCAGCTCACCGCGTTGAATTCCCTTCGTGGTCAAGACGAACTTGGCGCCGAACATCACCTGATCGGCGCTGTCGGCGATGCCATGGGTCGCGGCGACCGGCGGCGGGCTTGTGTCCTGGCAGGCCACGATGACGACGATACACGCCGCGGCGAGCGACAACGATGCGAAGCGCATCAGACGACCCGCGCCCGCATGAGATCGTGCAAATGCACCACACCGACGAGGCGCTCATCGTCATCGACGACGGGCACCGCCATGATGCCGTGTTGTTCCATACGGTAGGCGACGGCGCTGGCGAGCTCGCCTTGCGTCGCGATCTTGGGCTTGGTTGTCATCACGCTGCGCACTGGGACGGGAAAAATGTCACCGCCGCGCTCGACGAGTCGGCTGAGATCGCCCGCGGTGAGCACGCCATTCACGTGCCGATTGTCGTCCAGCACGACGGCGATGCCGCGGCGTTCCGCGATCATGACGATCGCGTCGCGCATTGTGGCACTTTCAGCCAGCACAGGAAGGTCTTGGCGAAGCATGATTTCCTCGACGCGTACGACAAGCTTTCGGCCGAGCGCTCCGCCCGGGTGCAACCGGGCGAAATCCTCACGCCGAAATCCCTTCTGCTGCAGGAGCGCCACCGCCAGTGCGTCGCCGAGGGCAAGCGCTGCCGTCGTGCTGGTGGTGGGCGCGAGGTCATGCGGACAGGCCTCCTCGCGCACCCCGGCATCCAGCGCCACGTCGCAGTTTCGCGCGAGGGCGGAGTCGAGGTCACCGGTAATGGCGATGGTTCCTACACCGAAGCTCTTCAAATGCGCCAACAAGCCCAAGAGCTCGTCGGATTCGCCACTTTTGGACAGAAGGACCGCGACATCGTTGCCCCCGACGATACCGAGGTCGCCGTGAACACTGTCGACCGGGTGCAGGAAGATCGCGGGGGTTCCAGTCGAGGTAAGCGTCGCGGCGATCTTGCGGCCGACCAGGCCGGACTTGCCCACGCCGGCGACAATGACGCGGCCAGGCGAGTCGGCGATGAGTCGGACGGCGCGAGCGAACTCGTCGCCCAGCCTCGTCTCGAGCGCCTCGATGGCCTCCCGCTCCAATCGGAGCACCTGGCGGCCGCGGGATATCAGCTCTTCGTCGTTCACGAGCGAGTAGTTTGGGGAACCTCGGAGCGCTCCGCTACGTAGCCCTGCCAAGCGGCCTCCCATTCGCCACGCGCTTTGAGCAACAGCTCGCAGAATTCGCGGACTGCGCCACCTCCGCCCGCGGCGTCGAGGTGGACGCGACACTCGCGGATAATCTCGGGGACAGCATTTCCCACGGCGACGGGCAATCCCACGATGCGCAGCAAGGCGAGATCGGGAAAGTCGTCGCCGACGAAGGCGCACTCGCGCGGGTCGATACCGTGTTTGTCGATCAGCGCGCGGAAGGCGCCGAGCTTGTAGCCGTCGGGGTCCTGCGCCAGGTCGTCGACGCCCAACTCTCGGGCGCGCAAGCGAACGCTCTCCGACACGCGGCCTGTGAGGATTCCGACGCGAATTCCCGCGCGCCTCAGCATGGTGACACCGAGTCCGTCTTGTATGTCGTATCGCTTTAACTCAAGACGCTTCCCGTCGACGTCGCCGAGGTAGATGCCGCCGTCGGTCATCACGCCGTCGATGTCGAAGCCGACGAAGCGAATGGATTTCGCGAGTTTCGGGTCGATCACTGACGGTTCCGGATCATCCGGTGGTTCCTCACTCCGGCGCTCCGCACCTTCGCTCGGAATTCCGCTATTCGGGTCATCGGGAGACTCGGTCCCAGATGTCGACGGCGCGCGCCACCAAATCGTCGAGCGCGTCGAGGGGGACCATGTTCGGGCCGTCGCTCGGCGCGTGGTCGGGATCGGGGTGGGTTTCCATGAACAACCCATCGGCACCGGCGGCCGTCGCGGCCAGCGCGAGCGGAGGAATGAACTCGCGCGCGCCACCACTGGCGCCGCCCGCGCCCTGCCCCGGACGCTGCACGCTATGCGTCGCGTCGAAGATCACGGGTACGTCGCAGGCCTCGCGCATTCGGCGAAAGCCGCGCATGTCGACGACCAGATCACCGTAGCCGAAGAATGTCCCGCGCTCGGTGACGGCGACTTCGTGCGACGCAGCGCGTTCGCGATCGAGCTTCGCGTCACGGCAACCGCGCTTCACTTTTTCCACGGCGCCGCGCATCCCTTCCGGGTGCATCCACTGCCCCTTCTTCACGTTCACCGCGCGGCCCGTGGCGCCGGCGGCGAGGAGGAGGTCTGTCTGTCGGCAGAGAAACGCCGGAATCTGGAGGACGTCGGCGACGTCGCCGGCGGGCGCGCACTGCTCCGGCAAATGCACGTCGGTGAGAATGGGCAGCCCGGTGGCCGATCGAACCCGATCGAGCGCGGCGAGTCCCTCGTGCAATCCAGGTCCACGATGCGCGCCGGCGTTCGAGCGATTGGCTTTGTCGAAGCTGGCCTTATAGATGATGCCACCTGGAACGCGCTCGGCCAGCTTCGCGAGATGTTCGGCGACCGCCAGATTCAGCGCGTCATCCTCGAGGACGCACGGGCCGGCGATCAGAAAGAGGGCGTCACGGCGAAAGTGTGACGCCACGTCAGTCGGCGGCCTCCACCAACGATTCTCGAGTCGACTTCCGGCCGCGCTTCGCCTTCACTGCCGCCGCGATGAAGCCGGCGAACAACGGGTGGGGACGCGTCGGACGCGACTGCAGCTCGGGATGGAACTGGCAGCCGATGAACCACGGATGTGCCGGCAACTCGATGATCTCGACCAACTGACCGTCGGGCGAAAGGCCGCTCAGCCGCATGCCGTTCTGCACGAACAGATCGCGATACGTGTTCGAGACTTCGTAACGATGGCGATGTCGTTCGCTCACTTCGGGCTGGCCGTAGATCTCGGCGGCACGTGAGCCGCGAGTGAGCCGACATGGGTAAGCGCCAAGCCGCATCGTGCCGCCCATGTCGGTCACGTGCTGCTGCGATTCCATGAGCGAGATCACCGGGTTGTCGCACTCCGGGGCGAACTCCGACGAATGACTGTCGTCGAGACCGCAAACGTTGCGCGCGAACTCGATGATCGCCGTCTGCATGCCGAGGCAGATGCCGAAGAACGGCAGGCCCGTCTCGCGCGCGCCGCGAATCGCTTCGACCATCCCTTCCACGCCGCGGACGCCGAAGCCGCCGGGAACGAGGAGTCCGTCGACGTTGCGCAGGATTTGTTCGGCGTGCTCGCGGCTGGAGAAGTCCTCGCTCGACATCCATTGAATGTCTACGCCCACATCATTGGCAATTCCGCCATGAATGAGGGCTTCGTGGACGCTCTTGTAGCTGTCGGCGTAGTCGGTGTACTTGCCGACGACGGCGATGCGCACGCGCTCGTG
>DATMHK010000335.1:0-3904 GCA_035554995.1 Gemmatimonadaceae bacterium | reverse complement strand
AGATCCGATCGCGAACAGCACGCGCCAGCCGTTGTCTCCGAACGGAAGCACGTCGAGCACAACGCCGGCGAGTACCGCGGCCAGGATCGCACCGAGTGCCCAGGTGGATTGCATGGCGCTCGTCGCCTTGTTGCGCAGATGCGCCGGAACGGTCTCGCTCACCAGCACGGCGCCCGACGCCCACTCGCCCCCCATGCCGATGCCGAGCAGCGTTCGCCAGATCGCCAGCTGCACGACGCTCTGCGCTGTGGCCGCGCCGAGCGAGCAGATCGAAAAGATGAGAATCGTGAAGTTGAGCGCCCGCACGCGGCCGATTTTATCGGCTACCACTCCGAACGTTAGTCCTCCCGCAGCCGCGCTCAGCAGCGTGAGCGTACCGAGGAGGCCCGCGGTCGAGTCGCCAAATCCGAAGTAGCCCTTGAGCCGACCGATGGCGAGGACGTAAATCAAGAAGTCCATCGAGTCGAACATCCACCCGAGCATGGCCGCTAGGAGTACGCGGCGTTGCGGGCGTGTAAGTTGTTGGAACCAGGGTCGCGAGTCGTTTTGCGACTCGGGCGAGTAGGCGTTCGGCGTGCGTTCGGCGAGTGTGGACATTCCGTCGTGGCGCGAGAGTCGCACGAGGGTACCGTTCCAACGGCGCGAGCGCAATTCCGGACCCTGGGTTTCGGACGTGTGATCTGCGCCACATACTGTGACGTGCGATGCGGAGTCAGCAGTCGATGAACGAGAAGGCAGAGCCTCAACCCGACCGAGAGCTCGTTCAAGGAGTTCGCTCCGGCGACCTCGAAGCCTTCGCGGCTTTGGTGAAGCGGTACCGCGACGCGTATACGCGTTTCGCCGTGCGGATGACCGGCAGCCTGCTCGACGCCGACGATGTGATGCAGAGTGTATGGATGCGCGCCTTCCGGAACATCGGCGCGTGCAAGAACCCCGACCGGTTCGGCGCATGGCTCTACCAGATCGTCGTGAACGAATGCCGCACCTTCACGAGCCGTCGCGCGGTGCGGGACAACCGATTCGTCGACGATCCCGCCGAGACGTTAGCCGCGCTGACGGTGGCCGAGCCGGACGTGGCGCTGCGAGAAGAGATAGAAAAAGCGCTGGAGTGTCTGCCCGCCGACCAGCGCGAGGCGTTCGTGCTCAAGCACGTGGAAGAGCTGAGCTACGACCAGATGGCTGAGATCACCGGCGTCGGCGTTTCGGCGCTCAAGATGCGCGTGTGCCGGGCGTGCGACCGGCTCCGTGAATTGCTCGAAGGAGTGCACCATGCGTGACGACCGGACAGACCCGAGACACGGGACAACGGGGGGTGGAACGCCGCCCGACGAGCACGTCCTCGGTGTGATGCGTGGCTCGGAGATTCTGGCGCCGGATTTCGAATCCCGGTTGATGGCTCGAGCGCGCGCTGCGGTGGCACGCCGGGAAGCGACGAGACCCGGGCGGGGCTGGTGGCGCACCGGCCGCGTCTATGTCGCATCGCCCCTCGCGACGCTCGCGATGGCGGCTGGAATCGCCATTGTCGCCGCGATGGCGACCATCGCCACGACGCGCGGGTCGGCCTCCATCGCATCGCGCCCGGATACCGTGGAGTTCGTGCGCTTTGTCCTGGTGGATTCGACGGCGCGAACCGTTTCGATCGTCGGAGACTTCAACGAATGGCGCCCTGACCGAACACCACTCGTCGCGGCGCCGAAACCCGGCGTGTGGTCGGTGTCCCTGCCGCTGTCGCCAGGGCGTCATGAATACGCCTTCATCGTGGATGGCAAGCGATGGGTTGTCGATCCGGCGTCGCTCCCGTCGTCCGACGAATTCGGTACGGAAAGCTCGGTGCTCCTCGTCGCCCCTGCGAGAATCGGCGCTTCGTGATGCGAGGCAGGGTCGCTCGCCGCGTCCTGCTGCTGTTTTGTCTTCCGCCCGCAGCGTGGGGGCAGCGTGTCTCGTCGAGCCTGGACTTGGGCGGCGCCGCGATGCGGTATGCGGACAGCGTCAGTGCCAACGGTGGATCGCTGACCCCGGCGCTCGCCATCGACTGGCCGCGGGCGACGCTTGGCGGCGCGGCGACGTTCTCGCACTTCCCGAGCGGCTGGAGCTCGCAGGCCGCGATGAATGGGTCGATCTTCTCGCGCGGCGCCGGGCCGCTGGTCGGAGAGTTCGTGGCGACGGCGGGCGGCAGTGCCCACCAGGACGGCACGCGGACCGGTCAAGCGCTCGGCAACATTCGCGGGCACGTCATGGCGGAACGCGGGGGCGCCTGGTTGGGGGGCGGAACCGGCCGCACTTGGGACGGCACCGACTGGCGAAACGTGGTCAACGCTGAGCTTGGGGGCTGGGTCAAGGGGTGGGGCTCGACGGTCGTTGCGTCGCGAGTTCCGACGTCTGTCGACGACAGCGTCCGCTACACCGACTCGCAGATCTCCGCGCACTGGGCTGGATCAAGCATCGAGTTAGGGGGCGAGCTAGGGGTCCGCGGCGGTATGACAGGCGCCATCATCGGCGGATCTGGGCGACACTGGGGCAGCATCGCCGTCACAACGTGGCTGGATCCGCACCTCGGTGTGATCCTGAGCGGCGGTACGTATCCGATCGACTTGACCCAAGGCTATCCGGGTGGACGATTTCTCACTCTCAGCGTTCGACTGCGGTCATCCGACCCGACGGCGACGGTGAACCCGCGGGAATCCGCCTCCAGCGGATCGTCGGGAGCTGACGGTGCTTCGCGGGTTGAACCAAACGAACCCGTGATGACTTTCCGGGCACTGCCGCCATCGAATGGTGTCGTGATGATCGAGGTGACGGCGGCCGGCGCGCGGACCGTCGAGGTCAGCGGCGATTTCACCGTGTGGAAGCCCGTGAAGCTGACGCCGTCGGCCAGCGGAGGGGTCTGGCGACTCTCGATGCCGATCGCCCGCGGCACGCATCAGATCAACCTTCGTGTGAACGGCGGCCGGTGGCTCGTTCCCCCCGGCCTCACGCCGATTACGGACGAGTTCGGAGGCGCCGTCGGGCTCCTCGTCGTGGAATAGCAAGGCGCACAACGGGATACGGGGACGTGACGCCCAGCGAAGTCGTCGCAGTCCAACCAAGCGGGGGCAGCCGATCTCGAGTGCGTGGAGAACGAGCAAAGGGTTCCGTCATGAAACGACTCTACAAACTCATGATGATGGTGGCGCTGATGGCGACGAATGGTGTCGCCATCACGGCGCAGGCGCAGGCGACCGACGCGTCGGCGCGAATCCGCGAAGTGCTACCCGCCGACGTCGCCGCCCACGTCCTGGCGACGATTGCGAACGCCCGCACGCGTGAGCTGCCGGCCCAGTCGCTCGAAAACCGCGTCCTCAAGTTCGCGGCGCGCGGAGTCCCGCCGAAGGACATCGAGCGAGCAATCGACGAGCAGGCAGACCGAATGATTCGCGGTCGTAACCTCTTGGAGCAAGCTCGCTCGCGAACGCCCACAGGTGACGAGATCGACGCCGCGGCCGAAGCGCTGAGAAAAGGGGTCGACCGCGAGAAGATCGGCGACTTCGCCAAGGCCGCACCGTCGGGCCGGTCGCTCGCCGTACCTCTGTACGTGATTGGCAGCTTGATCGACCGGGGGCTGCTGTCGAACGACGCGCTCGAGCGAGTTCGCGACCGACTCCAGGCACGCGCAAGCGACGCCGATCTCGAGCAAATGGCGGCCACCCAGCCGCCCAAGGAAGCGCCCGGACAGGCGAAGAAGTCCGGAGAAACCGGACGTGAGGTTGCCGAAACCAAACATCCCGGGAGTTCCGGCGGCTCGGCGGGGAACGGGTCTCCAGGTGGCGGGCCGCCGACCACCGTACCCGCGAACGGCGGAAAACGCGCCACCCCCAATCCCCACAAACCGGCAAAGCCCCCCGGCAAGAAACCCTAAACCGAGCAG
>DATMHK010000334.1:0-8447 GCA_035554995.1 Gemmatimonadaceae bacterium | reverse complement strand
ACCTTGCCGCTGTCGACGAGCGTGAGCACCTGGACGGCGACGGGCACCTTGAACGTGCTCGCCATCGGAAATGGCTCGTCGCGGTTGACGAATAGCTCGCGGCCGCTCTCGAGATGGACGATGCCGACGCCGACCTTTCCGCCGCTGATCGTCGAGAGCCGCTGAATTTCGGCTTCGAGACGCGCAAGTCCGGGGTCGCGCGCGGCCTGTGCGCCGGCCAGGACCGGCGCGAATGTCAAGCACGCCGCGATCGCGGCATAACAGACGCTGTGACGAATAGCGCGATTACGATTCATCGTTCGCTCCGAGTGGGTGGGCGGGATGCGACTAGCTCGATCGCGAGGCCATCGGGATCTTCGATCATGAATGCCCTCGTGCCGCCGAAGGCATGTGGCTGTTCAAGGATCTTCACTCCGTTTCGGCGGAGCTTCGCGAACAGCGCATCGAAGTCGTCGACCTCGAAGGCAACGTGGTCGAGGACTTGCCCGCGCGACGGAACAAGCTTCTGCTCACGCCCGCACCGGGTGCCGAGGCACTGCCGGGGATACCAGGACATCGTTCCGTTGCCGAACCGCACGCTCCCTTGGGGCTGGCGAATCGTGCCGATGGGCTCGAGCGACGGCCAGCCCGCCTCGCCGTATTGTACCTCGCACGGACTCCACGGCGCGCGCGGCGTCTCCTTGCCGCTCGAATCTCGTGCCGGCGGTAGTTCCATCCCCAAATGCTCGACATACCAGTTCGCCGCGCAGAGTGGTTGCTCATGGTAAAAGTGAATGTGTGAGAGCGACGCGCGCGTCGTTGGGCCGCCGGTGAGCTCGAATAACACGCCGTCGGGAGCGACGACGTAGCTGAATCCACCCTCGCGCGGCGGCGCCGCCGGCGCGGCTGCGACCTGCGCCGCGTTCGGCGTCCCGGCATACGGCGCGAGACCCGAGCGCCACACGTACTTCGTCGTGTCACCCGGCGATACGTAGAGCGGGAGGTGAAACACGCCGAGAGCGTTCAGGCGTTCTTTGATATCGGTGGTGTTGATGTTCGCGCCGATGTGCCAGAATGCACTCTGCGGCTCGGCGCGATGGAGATCGTTTCGCCAAGCGGCTGGTGCCGGTCGATCGACTTTGTTGAACAACAGGAGCATGTCCGCCTTGACCGCGGGGTAGCCGGCCACGGTGGTGCGCGTTGCGCTTGGCCAGAGCGCGAGGTACCAGGCGATTGCCTTCTCTGGATCGACCGAGTTCAGGCCGACGTGATGCAGCCGCGGCAGGGACTGCGCATCCGCCTGCGAAATTGCAAGCTGTCCCTGGAGCGTGAGGAGTCCGACTGCTCTGAGAAATGCGCGACGAACCATGTCCAAGAACTACGCCGCTCGACCGATCGCCGCCAGCCTTTGCGGCCGTTGCAATCGCTGCCAGTGCAGTCACCGCTTACCGGGCCAGTCGCGTCGATGTGGTGAGAGCTCCGCGCGCGGAGTAGTCCGCCGCGGAGGACTAGTGGTTCCGTCAGGTTCTCGCCGGCGTACGAGGCTGACTCAGGGTGAGACTCGCGTCCGCGCGAATCTCCGCCCACTCGACATTCCCCTCGCGAATCGCGTTGCGCACGAGCCGCTCACGGGTCGTCAGCTTGGCGCCGCCAGTCTTCACTTCGACGAACACGATGCGCCGCAGATCGCCCTCGTCCAGCCCGTCGAATACGACGAAGTCCACGGGCCGGCCGAGGAACTGTGCGTCCTTCGGATTGAACCGGAATCCCGGCAGATACGGCACGAGCTGCTCGTAGATCTGTCCGCGAACGATCGCTCTACTCTGCAACGCTCCTTCGGTGCGCATGCGGCGCGCGAACCTCGGCACGAGCATCGCGACGATCAGCAGCGCGACGATGCCGCCGATCACGATTCCGGTAACGAGCATATCCATAGATGTCTAGTCGCCGATAGCCGAGAAGCCGAGTAGCCGAGCAGCCCTCACTTCACCTTGACCGGGACGCGCGCCAACAAGGCGCCCGCCGGCCCCGCGGCTCGAATCTCGATCCGGAGATTCCCAGGCCGCGCCGGTGTGTACTCGAAATCGTACGTCTCGCCGATGCTGACGATCTGTTGCGCACGCCGCGAGCCTGTGGCCGAGGCGGGCAGGTTGGCGCCGTCCTTCGCCAGCTGGCGCCATTGCACGATCATCGTGTCCGGTGAATTGCGAAAGAGACTGTCACTGCGTGCGGTGAGTGTGACGGTCGCGTTCGGGTTCACCAGCGTGAGTCCAATGAAGCGGAGGCGTTGCGGATGACCCGAACGAAAGACGACCGTATCCGGGTTTACGCGGCCATTCACGGCGATTGGACCGGCGCGAAGGATCGACGCGGGCGTGCCATTCATGAGAAGCTCATGATCGTCTTCGCGCGGCGGCTCGTTTGAGCCGCGGACGATCATCGGGCCGACCAATCCGGCGGGCTGCTGGCCGGTGTCGTCGAAATGAGAGTGGTACATGAACGTGCCGGCGCGGGGCGGGGTGAAGCGCGCGACGAACGAATCGCCTGGCGCGATGGCGGGCGCCAGCTGCGACGGCGTGCCGCTCCATCCACTCACGCCGTCGTTGTAGCTCTCGAGCTCCATGCCATGCCAGTGTACCGATGTCGCTTCCTTGAGCGTGTTGACAACCGTGATCGCCACGGGCTCGCCCTGATTGAGATCGAGCGTCGGGCTGAAACGCGAACCGGCCTCCAAGCGCTTACCCCTCTCGTCGAGGACGAACCGCATCGATGGCGCCGAGTCGGGGAATGCCGCGTCACGCACCGCGATCAGTCGAAGTTTGCGGACGGATGTCTGTGCGACCGTCTGCGACGAACCACGCGGCTTCACGATGATGCCGATGACGAGTCCGGTCATCCCCGTGAGCGCGTGATCGCCCGCGATCTCGTGCGGGTTGTACGACGGCGGATGAAGATGGATCGCGAAATGACAGTGAAAGAGCCAGTCTCCGGGCCGTTCCGGGACCCACGTGATGGACATCGAGGAGAAATTCGACATCCGCTGCGTGACGACGGGACCGGCGGGCGTAACATCGCCGTCGCGCTTGACAAATAGTCCGTCGAACTGATCGACCTTGAAGTAGAAACCGTGGAGATGCATTGGATGCACGTCCCACGACGCGTTGATGACCCGCCAGCGAAGCGTGTCGCCGACTGTTGCAAAGGCTCGCTCCGTGTTCGGCCACGAGCGGCCGTTGATGGTGAAGGCGAAGACGCCCTGGCCCGCCGTGATGGGGTTGGCCACCTCGGCCACACGAGTGAGCGCCGAGTCGGGGGTCATCATGATCATCATGACGCGATCGCGCGGCCTACCGGTGGCGCCTGTCGTGTCGACGATAAAGGCACCGGCGAGCGCCCCGGCGATGTGGAGCTTGGTGCTCGCCGCGGTGCCGTCGGTGGCCCGATAAAAGAAGTTGCCGGCGCGAGAGGCGCGTGTGGTTACCTCGCCGGTAGCTCCGGGTGACACGACGATGGAGTCCTCCGTCGTCGCCGACGTCGGCACATAAAATGTGAGCGGCCGCGCGAGACTGTTGCGGACATTGAAATGGACGGTCGCACCAGCGCTGACCCGGACGAGCGGACCGGGCATCGTCGGCGATTTGCCGCGCTCGGCGAATGCATCCGTGAACTTGATCGACGAGGCACCGCCCTGGAGATGCCAGGTCACGGACACGGCGTCGAGCTCGATGGTCGTGACGCCGTCGCGCGTCTTTCCGGCGGGCTTTGTGTTGTCGTTCGGAACGAGCACGGGAGGCGCAGGCCGGGACATGAGACTCGCATCAGACAGCGAGACCGTCACGGCCAGCAGCATCGCGGGGCGGAGACGCATCGAGATCCTCGGATGGTGGAGGGAGGGGAGGATGCGTGAATCTGCGCGCGAAAGGAGAGGAGCGGCAAGGCCGTCGCTCAACGCGAAGCCCGGTGAATGTCCCGGCCGAGTCGAAATGGACGTATCTTCTCTAACTCACCGCGAATACGAGTTCTTCCCATGTTGCATCTCCGTCCCCGGTCGGCCGCACTCGTCGGCGTCGCCACAATCGGCGTTTGGGTGCTCGCCACCGCTCCAGCTCGTGGACAGGGGCCGCAACCGACAACCAAAGCCGCGCCGATCTTCGCCAACGGCATGGCCCAGGTCGTTCCGGCGTTCCAGGACTCGGCGCAGTGGATCCGGCAGGAGCTCTGGGTAGAGACCAACTTCGACAGCGACCATGACGGCAAGCCGGACCGCGTGCACGTCGACGTTACGCGGCCGCGCCAGACCGAGACCGAGGGGCTCAAAGTCTCGATTCTTTATGGCGCCAGCCCGTATTACGCCGGTACGGCGCGCGGGCAAGTGAATTGGAACGTGCAGCAAGAGCTGAACGACCAGCCGCAGCCGCGCGGGCTGATGACCAACCCAGCGTACCAAGCGACCAGATCACGAATCTCTAACGCCCTCGTCAACGAGTGGGTGCCGCGCGGCTTTGCCGTCGTGCACTCGGAACAACCAGGCACAGGACGGTCGCAGGGATGTCCCACCGTCGGTGATGTGCCGGAGCGGATGCCGATGAAGTTCGTCGTCGACTGGCTCAACGGCCGTGCGAAGGGCTACGCGACCAAGACGGGCGACGAGGAAGTGAAGGCGACGAGCTGGTCGACGGGGAAGGTGGGTATGATCGGCACTTCATATGAAGGGACGCTTCCCCTCGCGGCGGCGACGACCGGTGTGAAGGGCCTCGAAGTCGTAGTACCGGTGTCGCCGAACACTTCGTACTACCACTACTACCGCACCAACGGGCTCGTTCGCTCGCCGGGCGGCTACCTCGGCGAAGACGTCGACGTGCTGTACGACTTCGTCGCGAGCGGCGACAGCACGGGCCGAGGGAACTGTGACGCGCTGTACAAGAATGGAATCTTCGCCGGACCGAAGGGTCAGGACCGCGCGACGGGCGACTACAACGACTTCTGGGCGAGTCGCGACCTCTTGCCGTATGTGAAGAACATCAAGGCGGCGGTGCTGCTCGCGCATGGCCTCAACGACTACAACGTTGTGCCCGAGCACAGCGTGCGTATCTACGACGAGATGAAGGCGCGCGGGCTGCCGGTGTCGATGTATCTCCATCAGGGCGGTCACGGCGGCAACCCGCCGGCGGACATGCTGAACCGGTGGTTCAGCCACTATCTCTACGGCGTCGATAACAGCGTGGAGAAAGATCCGCCGGTATGGATCGTCCAGGACGCGGCGGCGCAGGAGCCGCGCGCGGTGGCGGCGGCTGCCGCTGCTGCTCGAGCGGCGGCGGAAGCAGCGGCCCGAGACAGTGGACGCGCTGGCCGTGGCGGCGATTCCGCGGCGGCAGTGGCAGGTCGTGGACGTGGACGAGGAAGAGGCGGCATCGTCGTTCCGCCGACGCCGTTCGCGTCGTTCCCGGTTCCGGGTTCCGTGCCGGTCGTGTTTCATCCGACTGCAGGCGGAACGTCGATCGCGAATCTCGCGCTCCCCGCTGCGACTAGCGGCACGGACAAACTGGCCGACGATGTGAGCAAGAGCGGGAGCATGTACGCGATGATGGACCAGTCGCAGAACCGCCTGCTCTATGCGACGCCGACGTTCACCGACACCGTTCACATCTCGGGAACGCCGAGGGTGACGCTTCGCATCGCGTCGAGCGCGCCGGCGGCGAATTTGAGCGTGTGGTTGGTGATGTTGCCGTACGATTCGACACGGGCGGGGTCGCAGAGCCACGTCGGTATCATCACGCGGGGCTGGGCCGATCCGCAGAACTACAAGTCGCTCACCAAAGGCGGGAACTACGACTCCAAGCGGGCCGGTGAGAAGTTGGTGCCGGGGAAATTCTACGATCTCACGTTCGATCTGCAGGCAGACGATGAGTTCGTACCCGCCGGCAAGCGGTTAGCGGTGATGATCATGTCGAGCGATCGCGAGTTCACGTTGTGGCCGAAGGCGGGAACGGAGCTCACGGTCGATCTCGCGCATTCTTCGTTCACGATACCGATCGTGGGCGGGACGACGGCGCTGGAGAAAGCTGGGATGCGGTAGCTACATCGCGCCGCGCAGCGCTTCCATCGGATCGACGCGCGCGGCGCGAAGGGCCGGCACCAACGTCGCGGCAAGCGCGACGATCAGCAGCACAGCCGCCACCACGACGAACACAACCGGGTCGCGCGGCGACGTCTGGAAGAGTAGCGCCGCAACGCGTGACCCCAACGCCAGCGAGATCGCGACCCCAATCAACGTGCCGGCCACGACAGCCCGCACGCCGCGACCGATGACGAGGAGCGCCAGTCGTTGCGTTGCCGCACCAAGCGCCGAACGCACCCCGAGCTCGAGCCGTCGCTCGGCGACGTCGTAGGCCAGGACGCTATACAAGCCGATCGCCGCGAGCACCACCGCGAGTGCGCCGAACACCGAGAACATCGTCGCGCCGAGTCGCCAGGAGCGCAGGCGCGGAGCGACGAGTGCGTCGAGCGGGCGAACAGCGATGTACGGAAGACCCGGCTCTGCCGATTGCATGCGGCGATGCGCCTCAGCGACAACTCGGCCCGGGTCGCCGTTGATGTCAAACAGCACGACACCGGGGACGAGCGGTGCGGCCTGAGCCAACGGTACGATCAACTGCACGAAGTCGTCTTCGACGATCTGGTCCCGATGCGTGTTCTGCACGACCCCGACGACATTGGAGCATCGCGTGCTCGCGTCGTCCAGCTGCATGCACTTGCCGATCGCTGACTCGCCGGGCCACCAGAGACGCGCCGCGGTCTCGTTGACGATCGCCACGGACGCGCCGGCTTGATCGCTCTCCGTGAACGCGCGGCCCTGCACAATGCGCGCGCCGATCGCCGCGAAATAGTCTCCGCTGACCGCGTTGTAGTACGGTCCGCCCGCGCGAGTGATCGGGACGGAGTCACGTCCGGGAAGACGGAAACCCACCGCGTAGCCTCCCTCGAATGGCGCCGTGAGGGCGAGCGCCGCGTGCGAGACACCGGGCGTTTGGAGCACGACTTTGCGCAACCGCTCGAATTGCGCGACGATCTGAGCCCGGCGTGTAGGGTCGTCCACGGGAAGCTCGGCGCTTCGGCGACCGCTGAAGTTCGGGCGGGCCACGGCCGCACGATCGGGCGTGAAGCCGAGCGGCACTGCCTCGATCCGGCGCAGACTGAGGACGAACAGTCCCGTGCCGACCAGCAGCACGGTCGCGAGGGCCGACTGCGCGACGAGCAGCGTAAAGCGGAGACGGCGCGTCTCACGCGACGCCGATCCCTTTGCGCCCTCCTTGATGGACGACGCCAGATCCGAGCGGAGGACTTCGCGCGCCGGAAGCAGACCGGTGACGAGTCCCACCGCGATCGTCGCGATGGCTGTGAAGGCGAGCATGCGAAGGTCGGTAATCGACACGTCGGCCACCGACGCGCCGAGCAGTGTTCGTCGCACCAACGCCCCGCCGAACTGCGCGATGATCACACCGAGCGCGCCACCCGCGACCGCGAGGACCATGCAGTCGAAGACGAGCTGCCGGATGAGACGCGAGCGGCTGACGCCGAGCGCAACGCGAAGGGCGATCTCGCGGCGACGCCGCACGGCGCGCGCGAGTTGCAGGTTCACGACGTTCGCGCAGGCGAGCAGGAGGACGAACAGCGATACGGTGCCGAGCAGCACCGAGATGCGCGCTTCAGGCCGGGTGCGGCGTGCGTCTCGCGGGCGTGCGGACGTGAGCCTGATGCGCGGCGATGCCGCCGCGATTTGCCGTTCCGTCTTGCCGGCCTGTCGATCGCCCGAGATCATCGCGGCCGTCGCTTCCTCCTCGGCGGCACGAATCGAGATGCCCGGCTGAAGGCGCGCGACGATCGTGTACGAGTACGTTTGCCGTTGGCGCAGCAGACTTGCGATGCCGGGTGCCGACATGCCGTCGGTGACGGGCGCAAATATGTCGATCGGTGTGAGCCCCAAGCCGCGGAAGTGTTGTGGCGCGACGCCGATGATCGTATGCGGACGCCCCGCCAGCACGATCGACCGGCCGACGACGGATTCGTCCCCGTTGAGCTCCCGCTGCCAATAGTCGTAGCTGACGATGGCGACCTGCTCGGCGGGCGCATCGCCGGCCTCCGTCTCATTGAAGAAACGGCCTCGGATGGGGCGAGTTCCGAGAGCGCGGAAGAAATCCGCGGAGACGAGCGCCGCGCTCACGGATTTCGCCTGCGCGCCGGCGTCGACGTCCAGATTGGCCGCGCGGAAAAGGCCGACGGCCTGGAACGCCGCGGGCGTCAGTCGAAGATCGTGATAGATCGCGAAGGAGAGGACGTACTGCGTCGTGGGGCTCGTCTTCCGCTCGAGCGAGGCGGTGACGACCCGAGCAGGGTCGTCGACGTGGGCCGGAGGCCGTAGCAGGAGCTGGTCGATCGCGCCGAACATGGTGGCGTTGGCACCGATGCCG
>DATMHK010000333.1:0-16834 GCA_035554995.1 Gemmatimonadaceae bacterium | reverse complement strand
CGGAGTGGAGCGCCGTGTTGAGGAGCAGACGGCCCTTTTTCCATGTGCTCATCAACGTGAACACGGCGAGCGCGATGACGATCGGAACCCAGCCGCCCGAGGCGATCTTCACCACGTTCGCCGAGAAGAGGGAGAGATCGATGGTGAGAAACACCGCGGCGAGGGGAACAATCCAGTGTAACGGCCAGTTCCAACGAGACCTTGCCACGACCGCGAATAGCAGAGACGTGATGGCCATCGTGCCCGTGACCGCGATGCCGTAGGCGGCGCCAAGGTGTTGCGAGGAGCGGAAGCTGATCACCAGCAGCAGACAGCCGACCATCAGCGCCTTGTTGATTTCCGGAACGTAGATTTGCCCGGCCTCGCTCCGCGACGTGTGCATGATCGTCACGCGCGGCGAATAGCCGAGTTGAACGGCCTGCTGAGCGAGCGAGAACGCTCCTGATATCAACGCCTGAGAGGCGACCACGGCGGCCATCGTCGCCAGAACGACGAGCGGAATCAGCAACGCGCGCGGCGCCAACAGATAGAATGGATTGGATACCGCATCGGGCTGGCGTAACAGGAGGGCGCCCTGGCCGAAGTAGTTGAGGAGGAGCGCCGGCAACACGACCGCGAACCAGGCGAGCCGAATTGGACGTTTGCCGAAATGTCCCATGTCGGCGTAGAGCGCCTCGGCCCCGGTCACGGCGAGAACGACGGCGCCAAGCGTCAGGAACCCGATCCGTCCGTTCGCGAAGAAGAATTGCACGCCGTGGGCGGGATTGAGCGCCAAAAGTATGCGGGGCTCGTGGGCGATCTCGAGAATCCCCAGACCGGCGATGGATGTGAACCAGAGCGCCATCACCGGTCCGAAAAGGGTTCCGACACGACCGGTACCGAACCGCTGGACGCTGAATAGCGCGAAAAGAATGACGACCGCCCCGGCAATGATGACCTTGTCGAATGCCGGCGTTGCCACATGAAGACCCTCGACGGCCGACAGAACTGAAATCGCCGGCGTGATGATGCCTTCGCCGGTCAGCAGCGACGCTCCAAAAAGGCCGAGCGTGATGAGGAGCATGCGACGCCGCGAGTCCGTGCTCCGCCGTTCTTGCTGCAGCACCAGGGCGAGGAGAGAGAGCGTTCCACCCTGTCCTCGATTGTCGGCGCGCATGATGAAAGTCAGATACTTCACGGCGACGACGAGAATCAGCAGCCAAACGATGAGCGAAAGCACGCCGTAGACATTCTCTATCGATGGAGCGATAGGGTGCTCTTTCGACATAAAGCACTGCTGCAACGCATAGAGGGGACTCGTGCCGATGTCACCGTACACAATGCCAAGCGCGGTGAGCGACAGGAGCGCGAGACGCTTCCCGGTCGGGTGAAGCTCCACGTGATGGCGCTGCGGCGGTACCGAGGCGTGGAACCCGGTCTGGGTCGTGCTCGGCACGGAGCCAGACGGATCGGGCAGCGGTGCCCCCGCTTCAGCGTCTCGAGGCGGTTGGGTCGTGGTCTGCCCCTGAGCAGGTGGAGGCTCGCCCGCGGGTTCGGTGGCGCCTTTCGGCTTAGCGGTCATGTATGATCTGCGGGCAGAGTCCGCATCGGTCGCGTGTATTCGGCGAGCAGACGACGTTCCCGCCTGTACGCAAAAATGGGTCGCGGAGAATACTCGCGACCCATTGGGCAATCTAGCTGTCGTGAGGCGCGGCTGCAGCGCTACTTGGCCGCGATCGCCTCCACTTCATCGGCGGCCCGTCGGATAGCATCCCGGATCCTTTCAATCGTCTCTTTATCGCGGATATGTCCCGTTGCTGTCTTGTAGGTGGCGCGTGCCAGGCGCTGAAATGACTGGTTTAGCTCCCTCATCGGCGCGTCCGTGAGGCCCTCCACGAAGTCGGCGATCCGGCCGAAGATGTCGTCGACCGTCGAGCTGTTCTCCTGGAGGTACCGCCGGCCCTCCTCGGTGATCTCGTAGATCTTCTTGCCGCCCTCTTCCGGGACCACTTTGGCGTAGCCAAGGTCCTCGAGCATGGTGAGGGTCGGGTACACGGTCCCCGGACTGGGAGCGTATGACCCGCCAAAGCGGCCCTCCAGGTCCTTGATGATCTCGTAGCCGTGGCGCGGCTTCTCCTCGAGGAGACGCAGAATCACGTACTTGAGGTCGCCCTGCTCGAAGAACCGGGCGGCGCGGCCATGCCACCCCCTGTGCCCGCCTGGCTGGCTCCAATCGCCGAATCCGCTCCAACGCCAACGACCCCGCTGGTCGCACGCAAAGCCGAACAAGTACGGTCGCTCCATGCCCCTAGCCTCGTGATATATCGGACGGGCTAACGATATATCTGACGTTATATCGGCGCAAGGGGTACGGGTGTTGCCCTTCCAGCCGTCGGGGCGAACGCCCCCAACCCAACGAATCACACTCAGAGGAGCAGTACGATGGCGGACGACCGCAGCCGAAAAGGCCTCGAAAACGAGATCAAGGGCGCCGGCAAGGAATTCAAGGGCCGGGTCCGAAACACCGTCGGCGGAGCCACGGGCGATTCGAGTGAGCAGCTCAAGGGCAAAGCCGAGGAGCTCAAGGGCAAGGTCCAGCGCAAGATCGGCGAGCGCCAAAGCGACGTCGATCGCGACTTCTAAATCGAACCTCGCGAATTCACGACGGCGGGCCTTCTGGCCCGCCGTTTTGTTTGCGTGATAATCCCAGCCTTCATCGATCGTTAATCGGCCGACAAGGTTCCGGTCATCCACCCATCAAAGTTTTCTCATGGCTTCCTCACGGTCGTGTCACCGGACCGCCACGTGGGCGCAACCAGCGCGTTCTATCGTGGGCGCAGTCGCACACGGTCACAACTACGACCCGGAGGATCCATGCTTGGAGTGCTCCTCGAGTCCCGCGCTCGGCGTCAACGCCGCGCGGGAGGCGCCGCGCTGAGCGTCGCCCTGCACCTCGCCATCATCGCGTTCATCACGATGACCACCGTTCGCATCGCCCCCGCGCGACCCAATCACGAGCCGCCGACGACCGTCCACTTCACGGAACCGAAGACAGTTTCGCCGCCGATCGCACATGTCGTCGTGGATCGACGGTTCGGGCCCGCACTTCACAGGTCGCCGTTGCCGGTCATCGAAGTTCCGCGCGTGATTCCGACGTCGCTGCCGTCGATCGACTTCTCGCGCGCCACGACTTCGGAGGACGTCGTCATCGGCGGTGGCGATTCACGCGGGCCTATCGCCCCGCGAGGAATTCTCGAAGGGGAGGGATCTTCGAGCACTGAGTGGCGTGGAACCGAGTTGCTGATGCGCATCGTGACGACCGCGAAGCCGCGGTATCCCGAACGCCTGCGCGAAGCAGGAATCGAAGGAACGGTCGTGGTTCGCTTCACCGTGGACACCACGGGCCGCGTGGATCGGCGAACCGCACAAGTCGTGTCGTCGACGCACGACTTGTTTAGCCGGGCCGTCCTCGAAGCGCTCGACGGGTTCCGTTTCAAGCCCGCCGAAGTCGGCACCCGCCGCGTCGCCGCGCTGGCGGAGATGCCGTTCGAGTTTCGTATCACGAAATAACTGGCGTTCACTTGTCGCGCCGTCTCCGTGCCTTTCAGCGAGTCTCCGTGTCGTTCATCCGTGTCAAAGCTGTTTTGCTCGAGCTCGTGGTGGCCTTTCTGGCGCAGGAATCAATCAAGCCAACAGCCTTTGACGCGGATGACAGCACGGATTGCGCTGATCGGCGCGGAGACGGCGTTGAAAGTTGGCAGGGAACAAAAAAGGGACGCCGAAGCGTCCCTTCTTGTGTTCCTCTCCGATCTTCTATTCGTACCGCAGTGCGATGATCGGATCGAGCACCGCCGCGCGGCGTGCCGGCCACACGCCGAACGCGACGCCGACGAACGCCGAGAAGGCGAATGCCATCACGATGGCGGTGGAGGAGATGCGTGTCGTCCAACCGGCGACCTGGCTCATGATCACCGCGCCACCCGCGCCAAGCGCAATGCCGAGGATTCCGCCGAGGATGCAGAGCACCACCGCTTCGATCAGGAACTGAAGCAGGATATTCCACCGCGTCGCGCCGAGCGCTTTTCGAATGCCAATCTCGCGCGTGCGCTCGGTGACCGACACTAGCATGATGTTCATGATGCCGATGCCGCCAACGAGCAGCGAGACCGCGGCGATACCCGACAGCAGGTAGGTCATGACCTGTGTCGTTTCCTGCGTCGTGGTCAGGATGTCCGACTGATTGCGAATCTGGAAGTCGTCCGGCGCTCCCTGACGGATTCGGTGCTGCCGCCGGAGAATACGCTGAATGTCCGCCATCGCGTCGGGGATCTTGTCCTCGGTTTCGGCGAGAGCGCTGATCGACTGCAGACGGTCGGAGCCGTTCACGCGAAAGCGGGCCGTCTGGATCGGGACGAGCACCTGATCGTCCGGATTCTGGAACGCATTCGCCTGACCCTTCGACGCCAGCACGCCAATGACCTGGAACTGCGTGCCGCGAATACGGACCAGCTCACCGATCAACGCTTCCGGCGTCGTGATGCCGAGGTTGTCGACGACCGCCGACCCCAGAACGACAACACGTTGCCGGCCCTCGTTATCCGCGGCGGTGAACATCTTACCCACCTTGAGGGTGTATTTCCGCACCTCGAGGTAGTTCGGTGTCGTGCCGATGATCTGGGTGTTCGCGTTCTTGTTGCCGTAGACGACTTGCTGCTGCGACCGCATCTCCGGCTGAACGGCCAGCAACGTTGTCGCGCGCTCGTCCACCGCGTTCGCGTCGTCGATCGTGAGCCGTTGTTGTCCACCCGCGATCGCGACGCCTTGGCCGCGCTGCTGTCCCGGGTTCACGGTGAGCAGCGTCGTGCCGAGCGCCGCGATGCGATCCTTCACCGCCTGCTGCGCGCCGGTGCCGAGCGCGACGACCGCGATCACGGCGCCGACGCCGATCACGATGCCGAGCATCGTGAGCAGGGAGCGAAGCTTGTTCGCGCGCAGCGCTCCGAGCGCTACGCTGATGATCTCTCCAAGCAGCATCTAATCAGCCCCCGCGACCGCCGCCGCCACCACCGCCGCCGCGCGGACCGCCGCCGCCGGGGCCGCCGGGGCCACCCGGGCCGCCACCCGGACCCGGCTGCCCACCGAGCGGGCTGGCGTTCTGACGCATGCGGTCTTGCTGCTGCTGACGCTGCGCTTGCAACGCGAGCGCACCAAGCATCACGACACGCTCGCCTTCCTTGAGACCACTGACCGCCTCGGTGAAATCGAGGTTGCCCTGGCCGAGCTGCACGATGCGGGGTGCGAAGTGCGTCTTGGAGCTGTCCGACACGAACACGAGACCGGTGCGCGGACGAATTGCGCGCGCGCCGAGCTCCGGCGACGGAGTGAGTGGCGATTGGCCACCACCCGTGGCTCGCGTGGTACCCTGGCCGCCACGTCCGCCTGCCGTCTGCGCGTTACCGGCGCCCTGCTGCCGGCGTGCGCAGGCACCAGCCGTGCGCGCATCGAGGTTGAGCGTCGTGTAGATGGCGCGGATTTGCTCATTGAGCGCCTGCATCTCGGGGCTGCCACGGAAGCCGCCGCCGCCACCACCGGCGGCCTGGCCACCGCCGCCGCCCTGTCCGGTTTGACCGCCAAATCCACCGCCGGCGCCGCCAGCGCCGCCGCGCCGACGTTGTCCGGTCGAATCATTCCCACGCGGACGCTGAGCGCCGCTTGAATCGCCACGATTGCGGTTGGCGCCGTTGAAGCCCGCGGGGCGCAACGCCTGCATCTTCGCGCGCAGATCTTCGAGCTGCTTCTTTTCCTTGGGATGCGCTTTGAGCACGTCGTCGACCTTTTTGCAGTCGGCGTCCGAGACCTGCATACCGCCGAAGCCGCCGCCGCCCTGGCCGCCGCCCTGAAGCGCCGGTTGACTCTGCTGAATCACGACGTCACCGAACGCGGTTCCGGTCGTTCCCGAGCTGCCGTTCCCGGCCGCGCCGTTGCCGTTGCCCGGCCCACCGTTCCCGCCCGGGTTTGCGCCGTTGCCACCATTACCGCCGTTGCCGCCATTTCCACCGCCGCGACGGCCGCCACCATTTCCACCATTGCCGCCACCGAAGCCGCCACGGCTACCGCCGCCGTTGAAGCCCTGCGCGCGGAGTGAGGCCTGAACAGTGTCGGCGCTCAGACCGAGCAGCGCACCGGTCGCCACCGCTTCACGCGGATTCTTGATCGCATCGTTCGGAATCGCGACGACGTTGTCGCGCTCGTCGATGAGCACCGAGACCTGGCCATTCATGCCCGGCTTGAGCAGCGCTTCAGCGTTCTGGAGGTTCACCAGCACCGGGAACATCGTCACGTTCTGCTGCACGACGGCCTGCGGTTCGATCTTCTCGACGACGCCGCCGAAGCGGCGGTCGGGATATGCGTCGACCTGGACGTTGGCCGGCTGGCCAGGATGCAAGTTGCCGATGTCGGTCTCGTTGAACAGCGCGCGAATGCGCACGATGCCGAGGTCCGCCATCTTCACGATCGTCGTTCCGCCGCTCACCGAGCCAGTCGCCGACGCGATGACGGTTCCTTCCGACACCGTTTTGTCGATGATCGTGCCTTCGCTCGGCGCGCGCACCGTCGCGTCCTCGAGCTGCTGCTTGGCGATGTCGAGGTTCGCGCGCGCGGAGACCACGCCGGATTTCGCGTTCTCATAATCGACCGCGACCTTCTCGAACTCTTGCGGCGTAATGACGCGCGCCTTGTACATCTCTTCGTTGCGCTTTTTGTCCGACTCCGACACGCTCAGCTTGGCCTCAGCCGCATTCAGGGACGCCTGCGCCTGGTCGTAGCGGTTCTGCACGTCACGCGTGTCGATCTGCACCAGAAGGTCGCCGGGCTTCACGCGCGTGCCCGTCTCGACCGTCATCTTGGTGATCACGCCGGAGGCCTTGGACTTCACTTCGATCACTGCGATCGGCTCGATCACGCCGTTGGCCTGCGCGTCGATGATGATGTCGCGGCGGTTGACCAAGGCGGTCTGCACGGTCGGCGCCTGCAACTTTTTCGCGCAGGCTGCGGCGGCGGCAAGCGCCACCGCCCCGAGGATTCGTCTCACTGAGCTCTGTCTCCTGAATCGGCCGAAATGGCGGGGCCGAAGTAGAGGTCGGATTTGCTAAGGATTCTACGCGGGACCGGCCCGTACCGCTGACGCGGCGACGTCGGCACGCTGGGCCGTTCGGCGGGGGCAAATAGGGGCCGAAAACGGCGTAAAAAAGGCCGGGGTTTGGCCCCGGCCTTGAATGCTACACTAGTGAATTACGGCAGGTCGCGGCCGATGACGGCTTCGATCTGCGCGCGCGCGTTGCGATAGTTCAAGCGCGCCTGAATCAGCGCCTGACGGGCCGTGACGAGCGCCGTTTGCGAGTTCAGCACGTCGAGCAGCGTAGAGGCGCCGAGATTGTAGCGCTGCTGCTGCACGCGAAGGTCTTCTTCGCTCGCGCGAACGGCGATCTGCTGGATGCGCATCGTCTCTTCGGCGTTGCGGATCGTCGCGATGTAGGTGATGACGTTCTGCCGCGCTCCGAGCCGCGCGTCTTTGATCTGCGCCTGCGCGTTTTCATAGCTGATCTGCGCCGCGGCGACGTTGTTCTCGCGCTGGAACCGATTGAAGATCGGATAGTTGATGTTGAACGAAGCGCCGCGAGTGTATGGGTAGGGATTGCCATTGAAGCCGTAAAGCGCCTTCGTGCCGCTGCCCGAGTAGTTCAAGTTCGCCGTGACGGTAGGGAGATAGGCTGCCTTCGCCGATCGTTCCGTCGCCTGCGCCGCAACGGCTTGGGCCTCGAACTGACGAATCGTGGGACCGGCCAGCGCGAGTTGCATGATCATCGCGCTGTCGATCGGCGCCACCGGGTGATCGACCGTGTCCGACAGGTCGGCCGTGACGAAATACGGCGTGCCGACCAGACGGGTCAGCGAAGCGCTCTGCGTTCGGAAGGTGTTCTGCGCGGTGAGAATGGCGAGCTGTGCGTTCCCGACCAGCACGACGCTGCGCAGTGAGTCGGAGACGTTGGCCGCGCCGGCGTTCACTTTGGCGATCGACGTCTGGAGTTGCGCATTCGCCGCGGCGAGCTGCGCGCGTGCCGCGCCTTCGGATTCCTGGGCGGCGAGAATGTTGTTGTACGCCAGCTTCACGTTGAGCGCGACATTGTATTCGGTATTGATCTGCGTCGCTTCCTGAGCCGCGACGTTGGCCTTCTGCGTTCGCACGTCGGCGAACATCTTGCCCGCGTCGAACAGCGTGATCTGCGACGAGAGGCCGCTGTTGTACGACCACGCGGGAACGAAATCCACGAGCGTGTTCGTCTGATTGTTCACGCGCTGGCCGGCGCTGATGCTCTGACCGGCCGACGCGGTCAGCGTTGGGTACATGGCGGCCCGCACGCTGCGCACGCTGTTATTCGCGGTGCGCACCGCGTTGTACGCGGTAACGTTCGAGACGTTGTTCTCCTTCGCGAGGCGAATCGCGTCGGGGAGCGTGATTGGACGAAGCGTCGAATCGGTCGACGTCTGCTGCGCTTGCGGCGTCTGCTGCGCGCCGAGGATGGCCGGCGCGGCGAGCAAGACGATCAATTTCCGGTGCATGTTCTCTTGGGCTCCTTCGCTTGTTCAGCTTCACGCCGCGCCTGGATGTCCTTGCGGCGGGTTTCCATTCGTGCCAGTTGGTCCTTCGACAACACCGAATCGCGCTGCGCCTGGAAGCGCGTCCGAATCGCCTTGAGGGCGGAGTCGTGCGGGGACAGAACTTGCCGCACGGCACAGTCCTGCTGGAACGCGAGCGAGTCCATCGTCGTTCGCTGCTGTGCGTTGAGTCCGAGCTCGTCGTAGAAGCGCGAGCGCGGACCGTACTGCGTCGCGAACTTCTCGTGCCCGATGTACCGGTCAGCCGAGAAGCCGACCGCGCCGCCGACCAGCGAGGCACCGAGGAGGAACATCAGCGCCTGTTGCTTGCTGCGCAGCATAGAAACTCCGGTTAGCGACCGAACAGGAAGCGGATGCGCGCTTCCCGATCGTCCTGAAGTGCCGGCCGGATCGCAGTCGATACCGGGACGGCGGGTGAGGACAGCATGTTCTCAGCGGCGATGTCGCCTTCGACTTCGTGGGCGCGGAACATCGCCACGCCGGCCGCCATCAACAACACGGCCGCGGCGGCAAGCGCCGGGCGTACCCAGCGATCGAGCTCCGTCCACCAGCCCAACTCCACGTCCGCCACGCGGGCCATGATCCGCGCTTCGAGCTCATTCCAATACCCGTCGCCCGCCGGGGCAGCATAGAGCGAGCGGAGCCCGCGTGCCACCTCGTCGTCGTCGTTTGAAATCAGTCGAAAATCGGTCATAGGTCGCTCCGAACGTCCTTCAAAATGCGGCGTAGCGCCGCGCGAGCGTGATGCAAATCCGAACGTGCCGTGCCTTCCGGAATTCCCAGCATCCCGCCGATCTCACCATGCGTAAAACCTTCCACGTCGTGCAGCACGATCACCGATCGTTGGCGCTCGGTCAGCTTCGTCAGCGCATGAGAGAGACGACGCCGAAGCTCATCCGATTCGCCCGGATCCCGAAAGGGCATGGGAACCGTATCCGGCAGCTCGTCCGCGTCGCGGACTTTCCGCCGCCGCACCAGGTCCAGCGACGCATTGGCCATGATGCGGTACAGCCACGCGCCGAACGGTTGATCGGGAAGGAAACGGTCCAGCGCCCGGTAGGCATGGAGGAACCCCTCCTGAACCGCGTCCTCCGCGTCCTCGTGCGTGAGCACGATCGCGCGACACACGGCGTACGCCCGACGCTGATGCACGCGCACGAGCTGCGCGAAGGCTTCGCTCGAACCCTTCTGTGCCGCGATCACAAGCGCCCGTTCGTCCGACCTGGCGTCACTCACGGACGGCATGCCGAACGGCAGTTCGATTGTGGTCGCAGCGGTCATCAAAGCGTTGCCGGTGTCCACTCTCATTAACGGACGACAGTACCCAACCGTTGATCGTCAGGGCGCCGCCTCCCGGGCTCCCGCGACCGGGGTGTCGCTCGCGGCCGCCGGCGTTCCGGCCAGCCCGATCGCGTCGGCTACGCGCCGCATCGCGTCGATCACGAATTGGATGTGCTGATCGAGGTCCACGCCAAGCTCCTGGACCCCAACCATGACGTCTTCGCGGCTCACGCCCTTGGCGAATGCTTTGTCCTTCATCTTTTTTCGCACCGACCGCGCGTCCACGTCGTGGACGCTCCTCGTCGGCTTGACCAGCGCCGTCGCGGTGACCAACCCCGTCAGCTCGTCCACGGCGAACAGCGCGCGCGCCATGCGTGTCTCGCGCGCGACATTCGTGTACGCCGCGTGGCCGAGGATCGCCTGGAGAATGTCCTCCGGCCAGCCGCGCTCGCGCAGCAGGCGGACGCCCTCCGACGGATGTTCCACGCTCGGCGAATGCTCGGCGTTCGGAAACCGCTCGTAATCGAAGTCGTGGATCAAGCCGGCCAGCCCCCACCGGTCCGCGTCCTCGCCAAAGTGCTCGGCGTACGCCCGCATCGCGGCTTCGACCGACAACATGTGCTTTCGGAGGGAGTCGCTCGCGGTGTACTCGTGCATCAAAGCGAGCGCGTCCGCTCTCGCTGGGAGGGAGGAGGGGGAGGGAGAAGTCATCCCGTGAATATACCGCCCATCGACGCGTCTGCTCCTCTTCCGTTGCAGGTGCTACCATCCAACGATGCCGCACCTTCGTACGGTCGCGCTCGACAAAGGGGCCTCGAACTCCTCGGATCGTTTTCCGTTCACGGTGCCCATCATCCGCGAGCTCGGCGCGCTGTCCTTCGACAGCGACGTCACCTTCCTCGTCGGTGAAAACGGATCGGGAAAATCGACGCTCCTCGAGGCCCTCGCGCTCGCTGCGAAGCTTCCCACCGTCGGCAGCGAAAGCTCTGACCGCGACAAAACACTCGAGGCTCAACGCCAACTGGCTCGCGCCCTCAAGCTCACTTGGCGCGCCAAAGTGCACCGCGGTTTCTTTTTGCGCGCCGAGGACTTTTTCGGCTTTACCAAAGCTCTGGCAAAGCTGCGCGCCGATATGCTCGAGGATCTCGCGCGCATCGAGGTCGAATACAAGGACCGCGACTACGCGAGGGGCCTTGCACGGCTACCCGCCCTCAACACACTCCACGAGATGGAGCGTCGCTACGGGATCGATCTCGACGAGAACTCGCACGGCCAGAGCTTTCTCAAGCTCTTTCGCTCGCGTTTCGTGCCGAGCGGCCTCTACCTCCTCGACGAGCCTGAAGCGCCGCTTTCGCCACAAAGCCAGCTCGCGCTTCTCATGATGATCGGCGACATGGTTCAACAGGACGCCCAATTCATCATCGCCACGCACTCGCCGATCCTTCTCGGCTTCCCGAACGCGACGATCTATTCCTGCGACCGCGTCCCCATCGAGCGGGTTCCCTTCGAGGAGCTCGACCACGTGGTGATCACGCGCGAGTTCTTGAACGCGCCGGGACGATTTCTGCGGCATCTCCAGGAGCCGTCGTCGTAGCGCTGTGCCTTTCGTTGGCCCTCGCTACAGCGGCGTATGGCTCCCGGGTCGGTCTCATCTCCTCGAGAATTGGAACTGCCGGACTAACGCGGACACTCGCGGGCTAACGCGGTGTCGGGATGCTTCTCCGCTCCAAGTTGGCTCCTCGCGCAGGAAACGCACGATTTTTGGTTACGGCCCCGGGATGTTTCGTTTACCGAAACATCCCGACGTCATTCCCAAGAAATCATTCTGTGTCGTTACACCACGGTACGGTGCTCCGCATCGAAGCCGGCCCGAGTCCGCGTTAGCCCGCCAGTGGCCGCGTTAGTCCGGCCGTTCCATTCTCGAGGAACTCTGACTAAACGACATACTCCACGCCGGTGCATGGACCTGCGCTCGCTCAAGCGCGACGGCCTACTTCGTCGCTTCCGCGGCCGGCTTCTCACCGGCGTACTTCGCGTTGGTCAGCGCAACGATCGTCCGGATGATGCCGAAGAGGACGATCGCGCCGAGGATGAGGCCGAGGAAGGCGGCCTTCGCGTCCGAGCCGTACGTATGGGATTCGTGCGTGTCGTGAGCCATTGATTGAGCGTCGTCAGGCGACGCGAACGGAGTTCATGACGTCGTTGCGCTGGATCTTCTTCATTACGTCGATCCCTTTCGTGATCTTGCCGAACACGGTGTGCACGCCGTTCAAGTGCCTCGTGTTGTCTTCGCTGAGCACCATGAAGAACTGACTGCCGCCGGTGTCCTTGCCGGCATGCGCCATCGACAGCGCGCCGACTTCGTGCTTGCGCGGGTTGCCCGCTGTCTCGCACTTGATCTGGTAGCCGGGGCCGCCCGTCCCGATGCGGCGGTCGCCGTCCGGAAGATCGCGCGACAGCGGATCGCCGCCTTGTACGACGAAATCGGGGATCACCCGATGGAACTTCACACCGTCGTAGAAGCCACTGTTCGCGAGCTTCTCGAAATTGGCCACGGTGTTCGGCGCCTCCTTGTCGTACAAGTCGGCGACGATTTGGCCCTTGTTGGTCTCGAATGTTGCGGTCTTTGCCATGGCGCGAAAACTAGAACGGCCCCGAGGCGCACGCTACACCCGCGACGACGGGCAGATGTCGTTGAGAAAGCAGATCTCGCACTTCGGCCGTCGCGCTTCACAGATCTGCCGGCCGTGCTCGATCAGCAGATGGGCGAGCATCGTCCATTGCTCGCGCGGGAACAGCTTCATCAGGTCCTGCTCCACTTTGACCGGATCGGTTTCCTTGGTCAGCCCCAGTCTGCCGCTCACGCGTCCGACGTGAGTGTCGACCACCATGCCTTCGTTCTTGTCGTAGGCGTTGCCAAGCACGACGTTCGCCGTCTTTCGTCCGACGCCAGGGAGCTTGACCAGCTCCTCCATCGAATCCGGCACTTTTCCGCCGTGCTCTTCGGCGACGGCGCGCGACATCGCGAGCAGGCTCTTTGTCTTGTTCCGGAAGAAGCCTGTCGACTTGATCATCTCTTCCAAGTCGTCGGGCTTGGCCTCGGACATGGCGGCCGGCGTGCGATACCGCTTGAAGAGCGCCGGCGTCACCATGTTGACGCGCTTGTCCGTGCACTGCGCGCTGAGGATCGTCGCGACGAGCAGTTGAAACGGCGTCTTGAAATCGAGCGCGCAGTGCGCGTCCGGATAGTGCTCGTGCAAACGCCCATAAATCTCGGCCGCGCGCTCGGGAGTCGGGCGGACGCGGCGCTGTGTCTTCTTCGGCATGGGCGAGACTCTAACGACCTCGGCGTGCGCGCGCGAACGAGAGAACCTCGTCGACGGGCCACGCGTTCAACACATCGCGCGGCTCGAGCCACGCCTTGCGCGCGACTCCCACGCCGACCTCCATGTAGTCGAGCCCAGCGGTGGAATGCGCGTCGGGTCCGATCTCCACCACTATTCCCAACGACTTGGCGCGGTGGAGATGGCGCCAGTCGAGGTCGAGCCGGTGCGGATCAGCGTTCAGCTCGATCGCCGCGCCGACCTCACGCGACTTCTCGAAGATCGCATCGAGATCCAGTTCGTAAGGCGGGCGAGAGAGAAGCAAGCGTCCGGTGGGATGGGCGAGAATCGTCAAATGCGGATCGTCGAGCGCGGTGAGCAAGCGCTCGGTCATCGCGACGCGATCCATCGACAGCCGAGAATGAATGGAGCCGACGACGAAATCGAAGCGGTCGAGAATCTCGTCCGGGTAATCCAGGCGTCCGTCGGCCAGGATGTCGGCTTCGATTCCCTTGAGGATGCGGAAACCGTCCGACGCCTCATTCAGCTCGTCGATTTCCCCGAGTTGCGCGAGCACCTGTTCGCGCGACAAACCGCCCGCGTAGAACGCAGACTGCGAATGATCAGTGATTCCGATGTACGACCACCCGCGTTCGCGCGCGGCGCGCGCCATGTCCGCGATCGACGCCTTGCCGTCCGAATAGATCGAATGACAGTGCAGGACGCCGCGAATGTCGCCTCGATCGATCAGCGATGGGAGCGCGCCGCGCGCCCCCGCCTCCACTTCGCCGAGTCCTTCGCGCAGCTCGGGCTCGACGAACGACATCCCCGCGGCGTCGTAGACGGCGTTCTCCTCGCTCAGCGCGAGTGCCTGACCGTTGGCGGCGGTGAAGCCGTCTCCGGCGGCCGTGACCCCGCGGGCGGAGAGCCGCTCGACGACGCCGCGCACGTGATCCGTGTTCCCCGTCGCCAACCACCAGGCCGCCCCGAACTGACCGGGACGCACGCAGTGCAACCGGAGATGAGCGCCGTCCGCGAAGGAGATGGAGACCGATGCACCCGCCCCCTCGGCGCGACGAACGCCGGGAACGCGCGTCCACGACTGCGCCACCTCGACCGGATCGCCGTCGCAGGCGGCAACGATCTCGATCTCCGCGACGGTCTCCAACCGTCGTCGGATTTCGCCGGCAATCTCCGCGCGAACGACGTACGGATGGCTGCGGACCGAGGTGAGGAGCTGTCTCGCGTCCACCACGGCGTGGTAGTAAAGGCGCATGGAGCCGCGGTCGCGCGCCGTGGCGATGCCGCGAAGAATCTTCTCGGCAGTTTTGGGACCGAATTTGGCGAGCTTCGCCAGTCGTCCGTCGCGCGCCGCTGCCTCGAGCTCTTCGATCGTCTCGATCCCGAGCTCCTGATGGATCAGGCGAATCTTGGCGGGTGACAACGCGGGAAGGTCGAGCATCTCGAGAAGCCCCTCGGGCATCGACTCGCGCAGCTGCTCGAGGTAGCGCGACTCCCCGGTCTCGACGAGATCGCGAACGACGGCGAGCGTTGCCGGCCCGAGTCCGCGCACTGCGGCGAGCTCGCCCGACTCGTAGAGCGGCTTCAGGTCATCGGCGCCGACGGCAAGCAGCCCCTTGGCGGCGCCAAGGTAGGCTTTCGTCTTGAACCGGTTCTCGCCGTTCAGTTCGAGGTACGCCGCGATGCGTCGAAGGACGTGCGCGGCGGTTCGTGAATCCATTTGCCCCAGCCCGCCGCCGGGAGATGCGAGAGAACTTACTCGTCCTCGACGCCAGCGGTGTGCCGCAGCTGCTTGATGGATTCGTGGAGCTGTCGCTCCGTGACCTCGATTTCCTGATTCGCGCCGTCCTCGTCGAGGAGGCCTTCGCGCACCGAGAGCGCGATCTGGTTCAGGTAGCGAATCTTCGTCAGGATGTCGTCGGTCTCGCGCCGCAGACTGATGAAGCGCCGCTTTTCGGCGAGCGCGCGGCGATAACGCAGCCCGAGCTCGTGCGTGGTCAGCCGTCGCGCCTGGTCGAGCACCTCGTCGCGATTGCGTCCGGGAATCGCCGCGCGGTCGGGAAGCCCGACGTCATCCGCATCGTCGTCGACGAACCAGAGTCGGCCGACGTACTCGATGCCGTCGAACGCTATCCGGCACGCGACGGCGTACCGGCGCCCCGAATGTTCGATCGTGGCAATGTGCGGATACGGTTGAGACAAAGTCCGGGAAGACGTCATGACAAAGCTTGGAGGTTGCCTGCGCTCGCCGGCCCGGCGTTGGGCTCGAGCGCACTTCAAGAGCTCGCGAGAAACGCACGGACGGCATCGAACAACGCCGCCGGTTGTTCCACGTACGGCACGTGACCAGAACCTTCGAGGACGACGAGTCGCGCATGCATCGACTTCGCCGCCGCCTCGGACGAGGCGAGCGGAATCGGATCCTGTCTGCCGTGCGCGATGAGTGTCGGCACGGAAACCGAGTCCAGTAGCCCCGGAGCGGTGAGATCGTATTCGCCGAGGCTCTCCCATACCGACGCTTGAACGCGTCCCGTGACACGAAACGGCGTGAGATCCCGGGCGGCGCTTGGATCGGCGAAATAGCCGGCGACGCTGAGCTCAAACATCCGATGTCGATACGCATCGGCATCTTTTTCCCGAAGGCCGGAAACGGACAACTCTTCTCGCAGCCGCGTGACCTCGAGAGAGCTTTGGCGTCGGGAAAAATCTGATTCGAACGTTTCGCGAAAGCGCCGCGTTACAGGCGCCGGGTCGATCAACACGAGACGTCGAGGACGCGACTGCGTTCGGCCGCCGGCTGCTTCGATCGCGTACAGCATGGCGAGCAAACCGCCCCACGAGTATCCCACGATCGTTGGGCTGCCTAGCTCAAACTCCCGCACGACCTGGTCGAGATCGTCGACGTGCGTACGCCAGGTGATCGGCGTCCGGTCATCGGTTTTGGACTTGCCTCCGCCGCGCTGGTCGTAGAACACCAGCTCGCGGTCGTCGGCGAGCGCCAGCATCTGCGGCAACAAGTAGTCGTGGTGCGCACCGGGCCCGCCATGAAGGACCAGGAGGCGATCCGACGTAACGGGCCCGTACACCGTCCAGAACAGCGGGATTGTCGTCGTCTTCGTGAAGCCCGAGGCGCGCGGGTGAAGGTCGTTCATCGCGGAACAATAACAAAACAGCGGAGGCCGAAGCCTCCGCTGTTTCTTCTGCTGGTGAAACGAACTGCGTCTTACTTACAAGCCGGCTCACCCTCGGCGGCCGTCGTAACGGTCGGGTTGGGCATGTTCACACCAACGCCGCACTTGAAGCCGCTGGGCATCTGCGAGTGCGACACCGTCGCCGTCCAGCCACCAGCCTGCGTACCCGTGCCGAGGACAACCGTCGGGCTCGAAACACCGGTCGAGCTGTTGTACTTCAGGTTCGCGATGGTCGCGGTGTACGACGAGCTGTCGGAGAAGTACGCCTCTTCAGACGTCACGAGGTTACGAAGATCCGACTTCATCGCGGTGATGTACGCCTTCTGCTTCGTGTTGGCGAACTTCGGGATCGCGATCGCGGCC
>DATMHK010000332.1:0-4038 GCA_035554995.1 Gemmatimonadaceae bacterium | reverse complement strand
CGGTCGGCGGCGCGTTCAACGTGGTCGTGGCGCCCGCCCTCTTCAACTCGGTGCTCGAATATCCGCTGGCGATCGTTCTCGTTGCCGCTGTGTATCGCGCCGCGAACGGCTCGACGTCGTATCGCGATTTCGCGATTCCCGTCGCGCTCGGCGCCGGCCTCGCCGTGTTTTTCCTCCTCGACGCCGACCCGAGCCGGCTCGCGCTGAGCGCGGCGGTACTGATCGGCGGAATCATCGCGTACGGCCTGCGCTCGATGCCGTTCCGGTTCGCGGCGACGATCGGCGCGATGCTGTTCGTCGGCTTGCTGTTGAACCGCGCCGGTGGCACCCAACGGCTCGCGACGAGAAGCTTCTACGGCGTTTACCAGATCATCGACGACAGCTCGGCGCGCATTAGAGATTTCTACAGCGGCACGACGATACACGGCGCCGAGGTGTTCGGCGACAGCGGCCGATCGCCGGCGACGTACTATCATCGCGACGGGCCGCTCGGCGCGTTGTTCGGCGCTCGCGCCTGGCGCGCGGCGCCGTGGCGTGTTGGCGTCGTGGGACTCGGCGTCGGCTCGACGGCGGCGTACGCGCGTCCCGGAGAGACGTGGACCTTCTACGAGATCGATCCCCTCGTCGCCCGGATCGCCGCCGACAATTCGTGGTTTCACTATCTGCACGCCGCCGCCGCGGCGCCTACCATCGTGCTCGGCGACGCGCGTCTGTCGCTCGCCGCCGCGTTACCGCGATCGCTCGACGTGCTCCTCGTCGATGCGTTCAGCTCCGACGCGATTCCCACACATCTTCTCACACGCGAAGCACTCCAGCTCTATCGCCAGCGGCTCGCCGAGGACGGGGTGATCGCGTGGCACATCAGCAACCGCTATCTCGATCTGCGACCGGTGCTGGAAGGATTGGCCGCCGACGCGGGGATGACGGCGTTGATCTTCAGCGACCAAAAGATTCCTAAAGACTCGGGCGGGCGTTTTCCGTCGATCTGGGTCGTGATGAGCGCCGGACCAAAGACCGTTGACGCGATCCGTTCCGATAGTCGGTGGCTTCCGCTCCGGAGCCCGCGTCCACCGATTCTGTGGACGGATGAGCGGTCGGATGTCTTCTCGGTGTTGCGATAGTTGGTACTGGGGGACGGCCTCGCGATGGAACTGCCGCGGGCTAACGCGGACACAACGGGCTAACGCGGCTTTCGGGATGTCAGGATGCGCCGCCTCGAGCTTACGCGCGCAGCGAAAGATCTCCTTTTTTTTGGAACTGCCTCGGGACGCTTCGGCGCGGCAGGCATCCCGAGGTCGTTCTTCAATCATCCCGGCTCGTACCAAGACGGACCCAGACCAAATCAGCGTTAGCCCGTCCGTGTCCGCGTTAGCCCGCGGCAGTTCCATCGCGAGGCCGTCGCCGCGGTACCAAGTCGACGCCGGCGAATGTGGCCAAGAACGCAGCAACGAGATTGTGACTTCCATCACCGGGCTAGGACGTTTTTTCCTGTGACTGCACCGCCTCGCTGAGCAGTCAATCTCATGTCGGCACAAGCAGTTCACTCGATTCAAAGAGGATGAACGTTTATGACGAATGTCTATATGTCCCGTCGGTCCATACTGACAGCGCTGATCGCGGCGAGTACGATGGTCGCCGCCGCCTGCTCGGACGACGGGACCCTACCGAAGCTCGGCGGCAGCTCGGAGACCGGGACGGTCGTCGTGAAGCTGACCGACGCCCCCTTTCCGACCGACCAGGTCCAGAGCGTCGACATCTTCGTCGTGCGCGTCGATGGACGCGTCTCTGACGTGACCGACGCCGATGCGGATCAGGACCTCAACAACGCCGGGTCGACCGGGTGGCGCACCCTCGCGTCGCCGAACGCGTCCTTCAACCTGCTCAGTCTCCAGAACGGCGCGAGCGCGTCGCTCGGCTCCGCGCCGTTGGGCGTGGGCACGTACAGCGGCCTGCGACTCATCATCGACGCGAGCCAATCGAGCGTGACGTTGAAGAACGGCACGAAGCTGACCGGCTCGAGCAACCCGGGTGTCACCTTCCCCAGCGCGAGCCGCTCCGGTCTCAAGATCAGTCTCTCGAAGCCGCTGGTCGTCGTCGGCGGCGCGACCACGACACTGCTCGTCGACTTCGACGTCGCCAACAGCTTCGTGATGCGCGGCAACACGATCACGCAGAACGGCCTTCTCTTCAAGCCGGTCATCAACGGATCGGTGATCGACGCGGCGACCGTGAACGCCAACATCCGGCTCGCCAACGCGACCGGATCGGCACTCGACTTCGTGCAGGGCACCGCGGCGCTGACGGGCGGCAGCAACCTGGCATTCGGCACGAGCTCGGCCTGTTCGTCGGTGAACGCCGCGACGCCGAACCTGTCCGTTCGCGTGAATGGGACGACGACCGCTCTGCCGGGGTTCACACCGACGCTCCAGGCGGGGACGAGCTACACCGTCATCGCGTATCCGAGCGGAGCCAACACGGCGTTCGTCACGCTCACCAACAGCTTCACGCCAACGACTGGACAGGCGGGACTGCGAGTATTCAACGCCTCCGGCTTCCCCGCGGCTTTCGACGCATTCGTGACGACGTCGGGCGCGCCGCTCGGCACGGCCACACTGTCGAACGTGCTCAACGCGGGCAACTCGGCGTTCGTGAGTGTGCCGGCAGGTTCGCAACAGATCCGCCTGACGGCGACCGGGCTTACGGTCGTGTTGCTCGACATGGGAGCGCAGACGTTGACGGCGGGTCAGAACTACACGCTGGTGATCGCACCGCCGGCGTCCGGCCAGACCGCGCCGCGAGCGTTCCTGGTGGCGGGATGTTAGGGAGAGCTAACAGCTAAACAGCCGACAGCTAAAGCAATTAGCAATGGGAATGGCGACGGCCGAAGGCCGTCGCCTTCCTTGTTTCTGATAGCTTTAGCTCTTGGCTGCTAGCTGTTTAGCTAACGCGCGCCGCCGGAATGCCCGCTTCAGTGAGAAAGAACTCAGCGCGCTCCAACTCGGCAAACCGTGTCGAGTATGCGTCTCGCCACGCGGCTATGAACGCGTCGGACTTCGAGCGCTCGACCATCGCCCACACGCTCCCACCAAATCCCGCTCCAAACGCCGACGCCGCCACGGCTCCGAGCCGACGTGCTTGCTCGGCGAGAAAGATCGTCTCCGGCGTCTGATTGTGGAGCATCCCGACCGCGTTCTCCATCGACCGGTCGACGATCGCGCCGAACGAATCGTGGCGGCGTGACGCGAGGGCGTCGCCCGCGGCGGGAATGAGCTGTTCGCTCTCGATCGCGAACTGACGGACGCGCTCCGCGAGCTCCTGAGCGGAAAATTCCGCGGTCAACGGCGCCGACTCGATCGCGTAAACCAGAGTGTCGACATTGCCAGCCGAGCGCAAAGCGTCGGCGAGCGTAATGTCATCGCTTCGCGTCACGCGATTCCAGGCGGCGAGCGCGGCGCGCGCGAGCGATGCCACGCGGTTGTACGACGAGAGCGCCGCTCCCGTCTTCTCGGCTGCGACACCGCTCGCGCCGATCGCGAAGACGAGATCCTCACTCATGCTTACGACGCGCTCGCGTCGCACCGGACAGAACGAGTACTGAATCAGCGCACCCGGCTCGGCGCAGAGCATGGCCGTGTGGTCTTCGCTGCCGCCGAAGGTCCCGACGCCATGCTCACCCGCGAGCGTCCGATAGGTGAGACCATTCTCGACCGCGCCGAGATACTCGGCGAGCGATTCGCCGTTGTCGATCGCGTCCTTGAACTGAGCGCGCTCGGCCAACCGGTTGATCGCGGCGAGTACCGAGTAGGTGCCGACAACGAGGGCGCTCGAGCTGCTGATTCCAGCGGCGATCGGCAGATCGCTGATGAAGGCGACGTCGGCGCCGACGACGGGTCCGTCGGTCGAGAAGTTCGCGGCGAGGCGTTGTGTGACCGTGGTCGGGTACGCGCTCCAGTGGCCAGGCCGAACGCGGGTCTCGGCGTGCAATCGAATCTCCACCGTTTCGCCGATGAGCGCGTCGTGCATGCGGAGGATGTCGTC
>DATMHK010000331.1:0-9062 GCA_035554995.1 Gemmatimonadaceae bacterium | reverse complement strand
GGGAAGCATTCAGGATGCCGCGACCGCGAGCGGCGCGGATGCAGCCACGTTGCAGCGCATCGCCACCGAGCTCTCCGCCGCGAAGCCGGCGCTGGTTCTCTCCGGGGTGACCGGCGACAACGCGCTCGACGTCGCGCTCGCCGTTGCGGCGATCAACCAGGCGTCCGGCGCGGTCGGCACGACGATTCTTTCGGCGCAGCCGATCACCTCGTTCGACGGCATGTCACGCACCGATCAGGTGCTCGCCGCGGTCGAGCGAATGCGCGCCAAGCAAGTCGGCGTCGCATTCGTGCGCGGCGTGAACCCGGCTCATTCGCTGCCGCGTGCGGCGAAATTCGCCGAAGCGTTCGCGAACGTTCCGGTGCGCGTCAGCTTCTCGAGCTATCCGGACGAGACGACTGAGCTCTGCACGCTCATCATCCCTGACCTGCACTCGCTCGAATCGTGGGGCGACGCGGAGCCGGTGCGAGGAACGATCTCGCTCCAGCAGCCGACAATGGATCCGGTTTTCGCGGGCACGATGGGGACGGCCGACGTGCTGCTCGCTGTCGCCAAGAAAGACGCTGCGAACGCCGCGAAGTTCGCTGCCACAGACTATCGCACCTGGCTCTTCTCGACGCTGCCGGGCGGTGACAAAGCGATCGCCGCGGCGCTGCCCAAGGGCATCATGGCCGGTTCGCTGGGCGCGCGCACGACAACAGTCGCGGCAGCTCCAACGGCGGCACCCAAGGCGCCGGCGATCGCCGCCACCCAAGGGGATTTCTTCCTCGTCACGTATCCGTCGCCGGTGCTCGGTGAAGGTCGCGGTGCGAACAAGCCGTGGCTCCAGGAGCTTCCGGATCCCGTCACGAAGATCGCGTGGAGCTCGTGGGTCGAGCTGCATCCGGAAACAGCTCAGCGCCTCGGCGTCGACCGCGGCGACATTGTCGAAGTCAAGACGGCGCAGGGGACGGTGCGCGCTCCCGCCCTCCCGTATTTAGGAATTCATAAAAACGCCATCGCCATCCCGCTCGGACAGGGACATCGCTCCGCTGCCCAGATGGCGACGTTCCAGCCCAAGAATCACGACCCGTCGAACGTGCAGTGGGGCTACGGCCGCTACGCGCGCGCGCTCGGCGTCCAGGCGCTCGACCTGTTGCCACTCGGTACCGACGGCGCGGGCGGTCTCGTGCTCACCAGCACGAAGGCGTCGATCTCGAAGACGGGCGACCATCGCACGCTGCCGAGCACCGAAGGTTCCGCGCGACAGCACGGACGCGGCATCGCGCAGGCGATCAACGCCGCGGACTTGAACAACCCAGAGCGGCCCGAGCACGAAGAGATTCCCGGCGACGCGAACCATGCATTCCTGCCGGGCATGCGGTCTCCCGTCGCGGCGGACGCGCAGGGCGAGCTCGGTTCGCCCACCTCGGCTAATCAAGGCATCCTGAAGGGGATGTACGATCCCGCCGATTCGCGCGGCATGACGAAGCGCCGTTGGGCGATGACGATCGATCTCGCTCGCTGCACCGGCTGCTCGGCGTGCGTCACCGCGTGCTACGCGGAAAACAACATCCCGACCGTCGGCGCCTATTGGCAGAACGCCTCGATCTGGGCGGACGAACGTCCGGGCTTCAACATCGAGCGTGGCCGCGAGATGAACTGGCTGCGTCTCGAGCGCTACTTCGAGGGAAATCTCGACGGCAAGTTCGGCGTCGACTTCGAGACGCGCTTCGTGCCCATGCTCTGCCAGCACTGCGGCAACGCGCCGTGCGAGCCGGTATGTCCGGTCTATGCGACATACCATGCACCAGACGGCCTGAACGTGCAGGTCTACAACCGCTGCGTCGGCACGCGTTACTGCTCGAACAACTGTCCCTACAAAGTTCGCTACTTCAACTGGTTCGGCTACGGCGAATCGGATCGCAAGCAGTACGCGTTCCCCGAGCCGCTCAACTGGCAGCTCAATCCGGACGTCACGGTGCGCGGCAAGGGTGTCATGGAGAAGTGCACCTTCTGCGTCCAGCGGGTGCGCGAAGCGGAGAATCGTGCGGCGCTCGAGCATCGCGACGTGCGGCCGGACGAGTTCACCACGGCGTGCGCGCAGGCCTGTCCGTCGCGCGCGATCACCTTCGGCGACGCGGCGGATCCCAACTGGTCCGTCACCCAGGTCGCTCGTGACCGGCGCGCGTACCACGTGTTCGAAGAGCTCAACACTTACACGGCGGTGGTCTACTTGAAGAAGGTCAATCACCCCGCAGCCGGCGCGGCCGCGCCGCGCGGGTAGGGGACGCTCATGGCAACGACAGCGGCTCCCTCCCGTACCGTCGAACGGCCGAACATTCCGTCGGCCGCGGTGCGCTTTCCGGCGATCAAGGATTACGAGCAGGTCGATCGCGAGATCGCCGGCACGCTCCGGCCGACGCTCGGCTGGTTTGCCGCGCTGGGCATCGCGATCCTCTGCATGCTCATTGGCGCGACCACGTGGACGTACCAGATCCACGAAGGCCTCGGCGCGGCAGGGTATCAGCCGCCGGTGATGTGGGGCGTCTACATCATCACCTTCGTGTTCTGGGTCGGTATCGGTCACGCCGGCACGCTGATCTCGGCGATTCTGTATCTCTTCCGCGCCGGTTTCCGCACGAGCATCTATCGCGTGTCCGAGGCGATGACGGTGTTCGCCGTCATGACGGCAGGTCTCTTCCCGATCCTGCACCTCGGGCGGCCGTGGAAGTTCTTCTTCCTGATTCCGTATCCGAACTGGCGGCTCATCTGGCCGAATCCCAAGAGCCCGCTCGTCTGGGACGTGTTCGCGATCCTCACGTACCTCACGATCTCGAGCACCTTCCTCTACATCGGTCTGATCCCGGACATCGCGATCCTTCGTGACCGCGAGAAGAATCCGGTGCGTAAGGCGATTCTCGCGACGCTGTCACTCGGGTGGCGGAACTCGGATCGCGAATGGCGGCATTTCACGCGTGCGTACCTGTTCCTCGCCGCCTTCGCGACGCCGCTCGTGCTCTCGGTGCACTCCGTCGTGTCGTTCGACTTCGCGATGGCGCTCACGCCTGGTTGGCACGCGACGATCTTCCCGCCGTACTTCGTCGCCGGCGCGATCTTCTCCGGTATCGGGATGGTGTTCACCATCGCCATTCCGCTGCGGAAGGCATTCAAGCTCGAACACTACATCACGCTCAACGATCTCGACGCCGCGTCGAAGCTCTGCCTCTTCACGTCGATGGTCGTCGGACTCGCGTATCTCACCGAGTTCCAGGTCGCGTGGATGAGCGGCAACCGGTTCGAGCAGGACTACTTCTGGAACCGCGTGTTCGGCCAGTGGGCGTGGGCTGCGTGGATCATGCTCATCTGCAACATGGTCCTGCCGCTGTCGCTCTTCAGTCAAAAGCTCCGCCGCAATCCGACTTGGCTGTTCATCCTGTCGTTGTTCATCAACCTCGGCATGTGGTTCGAGCGGTTCGTCATCGTCGTCCCGTCGCTGTCGCACGAGTTCGAGCCTTGGCAATGGGGCTCGTACAAGCCGACATGGGTGGACTACGGGATTCTGCTCGGCAGCTTCGGCTGGTTCTTCATGTGGTTCCTGCTCTTCATCAAGCAGTTGCCGGCGATGGCGATGTCGGAGATCAAGGAGGTCATACCGCCGCGCATGAAGCACCCCGATCCACAGCTCGAACACGAGCTCGACGTCGGCTATCCGCACCCGTCGGAGACGGGTGAATACGGCACCGCCTGAGGAGAAGGGGAGACACCGAATGCAAGGCGTACTTGGAGCATTCCACGAGATCGACTCGGCGCTGCACGCGATCGAAGAGCTGAAGAAAGAACGCTTCGGCGACATCACCGTGTTCACACCGACGCCGCGCCATGAGTTCGAGCATGCCATGTCGCACGCGCCGAGCAAGGTCCGTATCTACACGCTCATCTTCGGTCTCGCCGGCGTGACGTTCGGCTATTGGATTCCGGTGTGGATCTCGGACTATTGGCCGCTCGTCGTCGGTGGAAAGCCGGTGGCGAGCTGGGTGCCGTACACGATTCTCGGTTTCGAGGTAATGGTGTTGATCGGCGGTCTCGCGACCGTATTCGCCATGTTCGCGCTTTCACGCGTTCCACGCTTGACGATGACCGTTGGCTACGACCCGCGCTTCAGCGGTGGGCACTTCGGCGTCTGGGTGGTGACCGATCCGAACCGCGCCGACTCGGCGATGGACATTCTGAAGAAGAACGGGGCCGAGGAGGTGCGACGTGAGCGCTAGTCGCGTGTCTCGCATCTCGCGCGTGCTGCCTGTCCTGCTGTTGAGTGCCTGCAGCTGGTTCACAGATTTCAAACAGCAGCCGAAGATCGATCCGTGGGAGTCCCCAGCGGACACGATTCCCCCGCGCGCGAATCCGCAAGCGTCCGTGCCGACGGTTGGCACCGCGGCGCCGGGCTTCGAGTACAATCGCCTTCCGATGCCGCAGAGCATCGCGGCGATGGCTGCCATTCCGAACCCGGTGCCGGCGGATTCGGCGTCGGTGAACCGCGGCCGCATCGAATTCCAGATCAACTGTGCCGTTTGTCACGGGCCGCTCGGCATGGCCAATGGTACGGCGACGAAGTACGGAATGGCCGGCATCGCCATTGGCGCCGGATCCAACGCCGCCAACAGTCTTGCCGACGGCTACATCTTCGGGATGATTCGCAACGGGCGGGGCTTGATGCCGCCGTACAATCGCATCGAGGAGTCCGATCGCTGGGACATCGTGAACTACCTGCGATCGATCCAGGGGAAGGGCACCATCGCCGCCGACACCATCCATGGTCGACCGGGAGAGACCGGCGCGCTCGTTCCCGGCGCATCGCGCATGGGCCCGACAATGCCGTCGCCGTATTTCAACCCGCGCGCCGTGCCGACGTCGCAGCCGTCGGCGCCGCCCATCACGCCGACCGACACGACGAAGAAGCCGGAGCGTAAGCCGTGAGCATTCATCCCGTACGCGAGTGGACTCCCGAGGAAGCCCTCGCCGCGACGAGCGCGGAGATTCCCGGTTGGCTCAAGGCCACCGTGCGTGCGTTCGCTGGCATCGGGCTCATTGTCTTCATCGTCGGCATTCTCGTGGCTCCGGATCGGGCGTGGCGCGCGTTCCATGCCAACTGGCTGTTCTTCGCCGCGCTCTCCAGCGCCGGCGTCACGTTCGTCGCGGTGCAGCGGATCACGACGGCGCGCTGGTCGCGCCACGTCATTCGCTTCATGGAGGCGTACGTCGCGTTCCTACCGGTGGCGTTCGTATTCCTGCTGCTGACGCTCTTCGCCGGCCGGGGCCAAGTCTTTCCGTGGGCGCACGAGGCGTATCCGTCGCCCGAAAAGGCGACCTACTACAACGGCGCGTTCCTGACGATTCGCGATATCGGGATCTTCGCGCTGATGACGATACTCGGCTGCTGGTACATCTACACGTGCCTGCGCCTCGACGTCGGCCGGATTCCCGAATGGGGCGCCAAGTGGGCCGCGGGGCTGCGAGAACGCATGCGCGCCGGCTTCGGCGACGAACGACGCGAAATCCATTCGACGCATTCGCTTCAGGGCAAGCTCGCCGTTTTCTCGGTGCTCCTGTTTGCGTACGGCTGGTCGGTGCTGTCGTGGGATCTGTCGATGGGGCTCTCGCTTCATTTCCAGAGCACGCTGTACAGCTGGTGGTTCTTCATGGGCGCCTGGTTGTGCGCGCTCATGCTCTTTTCGCTGATCACGATGGCGTGGAACAAGCGACTCGCCGGCGCGGACGGGCTGATTCAGACGGTCCATTTCCACGACATCGGCAAGCTCTGCTTCGCGTTCACGGCGTTCTGGGGTTACCTGACCTTCGGCCAGTACCTCGTCATCTGGTACGGCAATCTGGGCGAAGAAACGTTCTTCATGCACCTCCGTCTCAGCCCGCCGTGGACGTGGGTCACGGTGGCCTCGGTGATCCTCGTCTTCTTCGCGCCGTTCTTCGGGTTGTTGTCGCGCGCGGCGAAGGTGTACCGTCCGACGATGGTGCTCTTCGCGTTGTCGAGCCTCGTCGGCATGTGGCTGATGCGGTACATCGAGGTCTATCCCTCGGGCTACGGCGTCGTCCCCTCGCTCCCCTTCGGTATCTGGGAGATCGGTGTCGCGTTCCTCTATCTCGGCGCGTGGGGCTGGTGCTACATCGCGTTCATGGATGCCTTTCCGCGCATCCGCGTGACGCTGTCGACGTCGGAGTATCGGGATGAGGTTCAAGTCCCGGTGAACCCGGAGACGATGGAGCCGCTGCCGGCGCACGAATAGCCCTGCCGTCATCCTCCGGCCGCTCCGCGGCCGGAGGATCTAGTGTGAATTGCCTGTGGCAGGCCACGAGCAAGGACACTAGATCCCCGCTCGCTGCGCTCGCGGAGGATGACGGCCCTCCCTCAAGATGACAGCTATGCGCGGTCGAGGAGCTCTTGCAGGCCCCGCTTCTGCATCGCGCCGGTATGCCGCGCCGCTTCCTTCCCGCCGCGAAACACGATCGTCGTCGGAATGCCGCGAATGTCGAACTGCTGCGCGGTTTTCTGCGACCGATCCGTATCGAGCTTCGCGACCAATGCCGTGCCCTGCCGCTCGCGCGCGAGCTCGTCGACGGCGGGCGCCATCATCTTACACGGCCCACACCAGTCCGCGTAGAAGTCGACCATCACCGGGATCTCGCTCTCGGCGATCGTGCGCGCGAACGTCTCGTCGTTGAGCGGAAAGGGACGATCGAGCAGGATGGGACGGCCGCACTTGCCACACTTCGGCCGATCCGCGGCTCGCGCGGCATCGACACGGTTCCAGGTGTCGCAGAATTGACAACGGATCGTCAGGTGTCGAGTCGCGGTGGTGTTCGGTGCAGTCACGAGGTCCTCGCAGTGGTTCCGCTCGTCTCGCCGGTACCATGCTCCGGCGGGGACGGATAAATTCAAATCTAGGAATCCAGTGCAAGACTTGGGGGCGTTAGCTCAGCTGGGAGAGCGCCTGGTTTGCAACCAGGAGGTCACCGGTTCGATCCCGGTACGCTCCATTGTGTAACTCGACGGCCGGCCTGCATTTGCAGCGCTGGCCGTTCGCTTTACCGAAGACGCATGATACGGCGTTGCTATGTGACACCGGCGGCGAAGAGATCGACAAGCGCAACGAAGTGTTTCTCGCCGACCTGATTCGCATGGTGCCGTCGGTGGCCATTGCCGAGAGAGGGTTTAAACAAGTCGCGGTGAACACGCGTGGCGGATGTGCATTTCAGATTGTCCTCGACGGCTTTGCGATATCGTTAACCCCCAACCTTCGGGACCTTCCGTCGCCAAAGGAGCTCGCGGGAATCGAGATCTATTCCGGTCCGGCCACGGTCCCGGTGCAGTACAAATAGGGCAAAGCGAGCTGTGGAGTCATCCTGATCTGGACCAAGCGCGGTTGAGTGGAGCGGGGGTGTAGTTGGTCGTGAATGTCTGCGCGTTTGAAGGCGGGGACTCATGAAATGCGAGCGTTGTAAGAGTGCCGAGGCGATCCTCCGGACGCTCACGACGACGAGACGCGCCGACCGTCGCCGCACCCGACGGATGGCTTGCCCCGGCGGCAACAAAAGGATTAGAGCGAGCGCTCTAATCTTTGCCAAGCGGCCGTCCGCGATGCATTTTCGCGAACGACCAAGTCTGAAATAGGTTCGTCGACCCGTCGGCTTGCCCATGGAACGCTTGACCGCACAGCAGGTCCAGGAAATCGCAAGACGCGCTGCCGACGGCGACGTAGACGCTTTCGAGCGACTCTTTCGGACCTTTCACGCCCCTTTGTGTGAGTTGGTCGACCTCTACGTCCATTCACAGGAGGTCGCCGAGGAGATCGTTCAGGACCTATTCCTCGCAATTTGGATGTCGCGTGGCCGTCTTGGTGAGACGCGTAGCCCGTCAGGGTACCTCTTCACTGCCGCGCGGAATCGCGCCATCCGTCATCTTCGGCACGGCTCCGTTGTCTGGCGCGGTAAGCAGCGCCTCGCTGCCCATCCTGCCACGGTGCCGATCGCGGAGGATGTGAGATTGGTTACCGCTGAGACGAATGCGGCGGTTCGCAAAGCGATCGACTGTCTTCCGCCACGGATGCGTTTGGCTGTGGTCCTGCAGACCTACCACGAAATGAGCCAAACTGAGATTGCGACAGCAATGGACATTTCGCTGAAGGGGGTCGAGAAGTTGCTCTCCACAGCTAAGGCAAAGCTCCGGGTCCAACTCGGAACCAATACGGGCGTGTCGCCGATCTGAGGTAGGGTTTTTTCGGCGCGCGGCGTCGTAAGGATTGTGAGTCGATCCAATCCGTGCGAATCGCCGGCCAGGACGTCAGGGCGGTGTGTGCGGCCGGATGGACTCGCGATTGTTGTACCCTCGGAGCCCCATACCTTAGCCGGCTCTCGTCAAACCCTATAAGGCGAGGCGTTGTGTCGATGCGCGTCACATCAACGTTCTTGGTCCTCGTGTTGTGTCCTGTCCTTGATGCGCAACAATCCGAACATCGCGCCGGCGTTCTCGCCGGGATGAGCCGTGCTCATGTCAGCGGTGCGTCACTCGCCAATATTTCGAGTCGCACTGGCGCCACCTTCGGGGCTTATTATCTCGCGCCTCTGAGCTACGGCTGGGGTCTGCAACTGGGCGCCACTCTTGGCATGAAAGGCTGGGAGCGCATCGAACCGCGCACTAATGACCGGGCTGCTGTCAACATCGATTACGTCGAGGCGCCGATCTTGGCGCGTTTTGATTTTGATCCGGTGGATCACACATCGTTCTTCGCTTTTGGCGGGCCAGCGCTCGGATTTCGCGCGCGATGCGGGCTCACCGTGACAGGCGGAACGAGCACCCTGAGCGAAAGTTGCGCCGAGATCGACCGTGCTTCTCCGGGTGTGGCGAATTTTCGCTCCTACGATCTCGGTGCGGTACTCGGAACTGGTCTGCGCTTTGGCCGAGCCGAAAGCCGGCTCGCAATAACGGCCCAATACGAACACGGATTTACGAGCATCCAGCCTGGCACGGACATTAAGAATCGGGTTTTCACCATTGGCCTTGCGATCGA
>DATMHK010000330.1:0-9763 GCA_035554995.1 Gemmatimonadaceae bacterium | reverse complement strand
CCTCTTCGCCTGCCGTCAGCAGCGCGTCACGGGGGTGTCAACTCGGCGGCTCGGCGGCTCGGCGGCTCGGCGGATGAGATTCTCGCGCATCGGGGGGGCTTGGCCGATATTCGGGGCGTTCCGGGCCTTCACGGAGAGCATACATGAAATACTTTCGAGCCGTCGTCGTCGCCGCCGCGATCACTGCCTGCGCACACTCTGCCGCCACGCGCCAAGCCTCTTCGCCGGCGCAAGCAGGGGCGACTCACGACATGTCCGCGATGGGGCATGACATGTCCGCGATGGGATCGCACAACGGCGCGGAGCTCGCGTTCCTCTTTCCCGACGGAAACACCAAGGGCTGGACGAGCCTCGAGAACGGGATGCAGCACAACACGGCTCCGGAGGTCCCGCTCGCGAAGCTTCCCGCCGAGACGCGCGTGCAGCTGCTGCGGCAGCTCGCCCTCACTATGGAAGTGACGAAGAAGTATCCCACGGTGAAAGACGCCGAAGCGGCGGGCTACCATCGCGCCGGGCCGTTCATCCCCGGGCTGGGCACGCACTACGTCGGCGGCAAGATGAGTCGAGGGGGCGCGCTCTCCGATGACGACATCCTGCATCCGTCGACGATCATCTACGACGGCACGAAGTCCGATTCACCGATCGCCGGTTTCATGTACATCGCCAACGCGTCGGGGCCGCAGGGGGCGATAGGGAGCGCCGAGCCCGAAGGTTTCGCCGGGCCGAATGACCACTGGCACTACCACACCGGCATCTGTCTCGTGCGCGGAGAAAAGGGCGCCACCGAAGCGCTCGGGTTCGACGGAAGCATCACGAAGGAATCCTGCGGTGCGAAGCACGGGAATTGGGTCGCAACAACCCAATACTTACTGCACGTCTGGACTGTCCCCGGCTATACGGACGCGCTCGGCGTGTTCGCGCACATGAACCCCGCGCTCACCTGCGGCGACGGGACGTATTTCACCGACACGCACGAGATCACGAACATGTGCCGCGTGCCTTGAAGCCGGCGAACATTCCCGCCGTCGTCCGTTAGAAGCGATACGTGACCCAGGTTTGGTGGCGAACGGTCTCTCCTGAATCGTAGAGCGCCTTCGCACGGAGTTGGTCGCGTAGCCGGTAACCGGCTCTGGCATGAACCGGGAATTTGTCGATGGCGAGGAGGGCGAGGCAGACCTGGCGGTCGAACGGCATCGGCGCGCTCCCGTCGACGAAGGTCTCGAGCACGGACGCCGAGATAACGAGCCGCGCCGACAGGTCGTCGACGGTAATCTCGCCGCTGTCGAGGAGGGCGCGCGTGAGTTTGACGGCACGCGAGCGCATGCGTCCGGAGCGCCCCTTGTCGGTCGCGCAATCTGACATTCGAAACTCCTCAAAAAGCGCGTGGACCAGCGAGCGCTACCCATTCAGTTGGCCCTCATGCTTGCACAAAGCAGGCCTGAAACCGGTGCTCTAGCGCATCGCGGCAACGGACGCGGCATGTCGAATCGAGCAGGCCTCATTCGACGTACTCTTGAACGCCAGCGGTGCGCTCGGGACCGAATAGACCCACCGGCCACCGCCCACCGCCCACCCGCCCATCGCGAACTCTTCTATAGGAAGCACTGAATGTCGTCGACCACGAGACCAACTCCAGCGCCCACTCTGACGGCGCTCAGCGACGTCAAAGGACGGATCATCACGTCGGAGAATCCCGGCTACGATCAAGCTCGCGCCGTCTTCTACGGTGGCATCGACAAGCGACCGGCCGCGATCGTCCGCGTCACCGACGTCGCCGACGTTCGCCGAGTCGTCGAGACCGCGCGGCGTGAGGGGCTCGAGCTCGCCGTGCGCAGCGGTGGCCACAGCGTGTCGGGCCATAGCACGACCGACGGCGGCGTCGTGATCGACCTGCGCGACATGTGCAAGATCGAGATCGACGCCGACGCGCGAACGGCGTGGGTCGAGTCGGGCGCGACCGCGCATCAACTGACTGAAGCGCTTGCGCCGCACGAGTTGGTGGTCGGCTTCGGTGATTCCGGATCGGTCGGCGTAAGTGGGATCACGCTCGGCGGCGGGATCGGGTTTCTCGTGCGGAAGTTCGGTCTCACGATCGATTCGTTGCTTGCCGCCGAGTTGGTGACGGCTGACGGGCAGCTGTGCCGCGCCAGTGAGACGGAGAATCCAGACTTGTTCTGGGCGATCCGCGGCGGCGGCGGAAACTTCGGCGTCGTGACGCGTCTCCAGTTCCGGCTCCAGCCGCTGCCACACTTCACCGGCGGAATTCTCATTCTTCCCGCAACACCCGAGACGATCGCCGGCTTCTCGGCGCTCTCACTCGTCGCGCCAGAGGAATTGTCGACGATCGGCAACGTCATGCCGGCGCCGCCGTTGCCGTTCCTTGCGGCCGAACATCACGGGAAGCTCGTCATCTTCGCGTTCATTGCCTTCGCGGGCGATGACGCGGCGGCCGAGCGAGCGATCGCACCGTTCCGATCGCTCGCCGCGCCGCTCGCCGATATGGTGAAGCGGGGGCCGTACCTCGGCATGTATCCGCCGGAGGATCCCAACTATCGGCCGACGGCGGTCGCGAGGACGATGTTCGTTGACGGGATCGATTCGTCGAGCGCGCAAACGATCTATGAGTATCTGACGAAGTCCGACGCGACGATGCGCGTGGCGCAGCTGCGCGCGCTCGGCGGGGCGTCGGCGCGTGTTCCGTCGGATGCGACGGCGTACGCGCACCGCTCGAAGCCGATGCTGGTGAACGTGGCGGCGTTTTATCAAGGCGAGTCGGATCGCGACGTCCGGACGGCGTGGGTCACCGAGTTTGCCAAGGCACTCCAGCCGAACGATGACTCCGCGTACGTCGGCTTCCTTGGCGCCGACGGCCCGGCGCGCATTCGCGCGGCCTATCCGGGCGCGACGTGGGACCGGCTCAAGCGAGTCAAAGCGAAGTATGATCCGACGAATCTGTTCCGGCTGAATCAGAACGTCGCGCCGGGCTGAGCGCAGGGGTCTTAGCGCACAATATCAGTCGACAGTGGCCGATAGCGGTCAGTAGCGGTCAGGCTGCGTCTCCTGACAACGTTGCGGACGGCGCATAGCTTCTCCGCGATGGATCTGCGCGACCAGCTTCAATCGACCCTCGGCGACGCATACACCCTCGAGCGCGAGCTCGGCGGCGGCGGGATGAGTCGCGTGTTCGTGGCGCACGAGGCGCGCTTCGACCGGAAGGTCGTCGTCAAGGTCCTCTCGCCCGAGCTGGCCGAGGGGATCAGCGCCGAGCGCTTCGAGCGTGAGATCAAGGTCGCGGCGTCGTTGCAGCAGGCCAACATCGTCCCGGTATTGAACGCGGGCGATGCCGGCGGGTTGCCGTTCTATGCGATGCCGTACGTGGATGGCGAGAGCTTGCGCGCGCGCGTCGGGGCCGGACCGCTGCCAATTCAACTCGCGGTGTCGATCCTCCGCGATGTCGCGCGCGCGCTCGCCTATGCGCACGAGCGCGGTGTCGTCCACCGCGACATCAAGCCCGACAACGTCCTCTTGAGTCGCGGTACGGCCGTGGTGACGGATTTCGGCATCGCGAAGGCGCTCGCCGCGTCGCGGACTGTCACCGGCACCATGCTCACAGTGGCTGGCGTCGCCCTCGGCACGCCCGCCTACATGGCGCCCGAGCAGGCGGCCGGCGATCCGGCGACCGATCACCGCGCGGACTTCTACGCTTTCGGATGCATGGCGTACGAGCTGTTGTCCGGCAAGACGCCGTTTGGCGGCAGAACGGTGCACGAGCTCGTGACGGCGCACATGACCGAGATTCCGCGATCGGTCGCGGAGCTTCGGCCGGACACGCCACCGGCATTGGCGGCGCTCGTCATGCGGTGCCTGGCGAAGAATCCCGCGGAGCGGCCGGCCGACGCGGACGCGCTGCTTGCCGCGCTCGACACGATTCCGACCGGCGAACGAGCCACGCCGCTGTTCGGCGAGCCGCGCTCACTGCGTGCCGCGCTGGCCGTGTACGTGATCGCATTCGCGATCGTCGCCACGCTCGCGAAGCTGGCGATCTCGCGGATCGGTCTCCCTGACTGGGTGTTTCCCGGCGCCCTCGTGACGATGGGCGTTGGCTTGCCTGTCATCTTGCTGACGGCGCTGCGCGCCGGCTCGTGGCGCAGAACCATGCTGGGCGGCGTTTACGCCGTGGGCGCGTTCACGCTCGTCGTCGCCGCGTTCATGGTGCTTCGCGCGCTTGGCATCGGTCCGGCGGCGTCGCTCTTCGCGGCGGGGCGTCTCCACGAGCGCGACCGGTTGATCGTCACGGATTTTCGCGTCCGCGGCGCCGATTCGTCGCTCGGCGCCGTGGTGAGCGAGGCGGTGCGCACGGAGATCGGGCAGTCGAAGGTGCTGAACGTGTTGAGCCCGACGGCGGTTGCCGGTGCATTGCAGCGCATGCAGCGCGCCCCGTCGACGCCCGTCGATCTCGCGTTGGCGCGCGACGTCGCGCGGCGTGAGGGAGCGAAGGCCGTCGTCGACGGAGAGATCACGCCGCTCGGGCGCGGATTCGTCGTCGCGATGCGGTTGGTGAGCGCCGACTCGGGCGCCGAGCTGGCGGCGTTTCACGAGACGGCCGCCGACGAGAAAGATCTGCTGCCGACGATCGACAAGCTCGCGCGCGCCCTGCGCGGCAAGATCGGCGAGTCGCTCAAGAGCGTGCATGCCGATCCGCCGCTCGAGCAGGTGACGACGTCGTCGCTCGAAGCGCTGAGGAAGTTCGTCGAGGCCAAACGCGCCAATAACCTCGAGATCGATTACGAGAAAGCCCTGCGTCTCGACCTCGAGGCGGTCGCGCTCGACACGGGTTTCGCCATGGCGTACCGCAACATCGGCATCGTCTATGGCAACTTGAACTATCCCCCGGCCAAGGCCGATTCCGCGTTCGCCAAGGCGTATCAGTTCCGCAACCGGCTCACCGAGCGCGAGCGATACATCACGGAGGCGGGCTACTTCCTCGGTCCGGCGCGTGACCGCGGCCGGGCGGTACGCGCGCACGAAGAGTATCTGGCGAATTATCCGCACGATTATGGAATGCTCAACAACCTGGCGGAGTTGTACGAGGAACGTCGGGAGAACGTGCGCGCCGAATCGACCTATCGGCGCAGCATCGCCGAGAACGCGGGCTCGGTGATCACATACGGCAACCTGATCATTTCTCTCATCAATCAGGGCCGCATCGACGAAGCGGATTCACTCGACCGCTGGGCCGATCAGCACCTCCCACGCGGTGGATTGGTGCAAGGGCTGAAGAATCAGATTCTCGTTATCGGCGGACAATACGACTCGGCGGCAGCCGGCTTGCGCGCGAGCGCGCCGCAGATGCGGAATCCGCAGGGACGGGCGCGACAGTTGGAAGCGCTCGCGCTGCTCTCGGTCATGCGGGGTCAGCTCGCCGTCGCGCGGAAAGGACTCGCGGAGTTCCACGCGATGGAGGCCGGCAGGACGGGCGAGCACCAGCCCGTCGTGACGGCCATCGACAACGGGCTAATCGACGCCTGGTTTCTGCAGCGCAACGCGCAAGCCGTCGCGCGGCTCGACTCGGCGCTCGCGGCGGCCAAGCTTCCGCCGCCGACGGTCAGCGAACATCCGTATGTCGACGTCGCGACACTCTACGCGCTCGCGGGCCGCCCCGATCGCGCACGGTCGATGATCGCGCTGCTGGACGGAATGCGCGACACCACGATCAAGCGATCGATGCAGCCGTCGCGCCATTGGGCAATGGCCGAGATCGCGATTGCCGAGCATCGGCCGCGCGACGCGATCGCCGAGATCCGGCAGGCCGACTCGCTGCCCGACGGACCGAGCTACGATTGCGCGCGTTGCACGTACGCGGCGTTGGGGCGTGCGTTCGATCTGGCCGGGATGACCGATTCGGCGGTTTTCTGGTTCGAGCGCTATCTGGCGACGCCGTACTGGCGTCCCACCGATTCGCGCGGCGATCCGCGCTATCTCGCCGGGACCTACAAGCGCCTCGGCGAGTTATATGAAGCGCGCGGCGATCGGCAGAAGGCCGCGTCGTATTACACCAAATTCGTCGACCTGTGGAAGAATGCCGATCCGGAGCTGCAGCCGAAGGTGGCGGAAGTCCGACGGGCGCTGGCGCGACTGGATGCGGAACCGCCGCCGAAACGCTGAGCGCGGACCGGGGTGAGCGAGCTCTCTGGTGCGGAGCGGGCCGAGTGGGCTCCGTGCGCCGAGTGCTCGCGAACCGGGCTGCCCCTCCGCGCGACCGCTCGGCCAATGCTGCCGATACGGCCGGCAGCATTGCACTGGGCTCGCGCTCCGCGGCAGCCCGGCCCGCTCGCTCGGCTCCGTGTGCCGCGGCCAGGCGCACCGGGCGCATGACTGCGGCGCCGCGGGCGAGCGCGTGTGACGCGGGAGACGCTGCTCCGCTACCTCGTGCGCACGGGTGCGAGCGTGGAGCTGCGCGCGACCGACATTGGATCGCGGGCCGCGTCGGGCGCGCAAATCGTAGACGGCGATAGGCACTCCAGGTCCTTTCGCTTGACGGAGGCAGCGCAGAGGCGAGCCCGGTGTCCGCAGGGCGAGCCCAGTGCAATGCTGCCGGCAGTATCGGCAGCATTGGCCGAGCGGTCGCCCGAAGGACACTGGGACGCCTCGGAGCGGTCAATGCAAAGCACGCTCCGCCCGCATAGCTTGCACGTCATGAACCCGTTCGCTACGCGCTTGGTCGACGCTCTCGCATGACCGCGGTCGCGCTCGATCGAGAGTCAGCGGAGTGGCTGCGCGGGCTACAGGCGGACGGGCCAGAGCGTGAGCAGGCCACCGAACGCCTCCATGCGCTGCTACTTCGTGTCACGCGCGGCGAAGCGGCGCGCCGGCGTTCGACGCTGCCGGGTCGTGCGCTCGACGATGTGGACGACCTGTGCGTCCAGGCGGCAAGCGACGCATTGATGGCAATTCTCGACAAGTTGAACACCTATCGCGGCGCCGCGCGATTCACCACGTGGGCGTATAAGTTCGCGATCTACGAGACGTCCAGTCGGTTACGGCGTCACGCGTGGCGGCAGCAGAAGGTGGAAATGGACGACACGATCTGGGATCGATTGCCGGATACCGCGCTGCCGCCGCTGCAACGACTGGAGAGGGATCAACTGATGGCCGCGCTCGAGCGCGCCATCCGCGAGCGGCTCACCGAGCGCCAGCGAATGATCTTTCAGAGTGTGACCGCGAACGACGTACCGATCGACGTTCTCGCCGAGCGACTGGCGAGCACGCGAGGCGCCATCTACAAAACGCTTCACGACGCGCGGCGAAAGCTGCGGCAAGCGCTGATCGAGGCGGGTTACGGAGAGGAACTGACGGTATGAACGATCCTCGACTGGCGAAATTGCTCGGCAGTGCCGACACGGATCCGGGGTGCGATCATGCGGGCGAACTGATGGATGAGTACTGCGAGCTGGTCCTACGGGGCGAGCCCATTCCCGAGCGATTGGCCGAATTCGTCACACACATCGCCAACTGTACGGCGTGCCGCGAGGATACGGAGAGCCTTCTCGCGCTGATCCGCGATGAGGAAAAAACGGACGAGAGGTAAGATTTCGCGCGACCGCGCCACTAACTGGGGAACTCAACTCCTCAGGATGGCAGACATGTCGAACGAAAATGCGTCCGTCCGCTACGGTAGTCTCGCGGTCGATGGACTGAACATCGCGTACCGCGAAGCCGGCAACCCCGTCAATCCCAAGCTCGTCCTGCTCCACGGCTTTCCGTCGTCGTCGCACCAGCATCGCGATCTGATTCGTGCGCTGGCCGATCGCTTTCACCTGATCGCGCCGGATTATCCCGGCTTCGGGCTCAGCGACGCGCCCGATCCAGCGGGCTTCTCTTACACGTTTGACAACATCACGGCAATCATCGAGCGGTTCTTGACGCTCAAGGGCTTCACGCGATACGGGCTCTTCGTGCAGGACTACGGCGGCCCGGTGGGGTTCCGGCTCGTCACGAAGGATCCCGACGCACTCGAGTGGCTCATCATCCAGAACTCGAACGCGTACGAGATCGGGTTCACCGCGGCGTGGGACGGACTTCGCAATGCGCTCTGGAAGAACCGATCGGCGGAGACGGAAGAGCCGCTCACCGCTTTCCTCGCGCGCGACACGATCAAGACGATCTATCTACACGGCGCCAAACGACCCGAGCTCGTGAGCCCGGACGCGTGGGAATCGGACATCGCGTTCACGCAGCGTCCGCACGTTGAGCGGCTCAATCTCGACCTGTTCTACGACTACCGGACGAACGTTCCGCTCTACCCGCAGTGGCAGGCATTCCTTCGCGAGCGCCAGCCGAAGACGATCATCTTCTGGGGCCAGAACGACATGTTCTTCACGCCCGAGGGCGGCGACGCCTATCTCGCCGACCTTCCCTCGGCCGAGATGCACCGGTTGGACGCGGGGCACTTTGTGGTCGAAGATCAGCTCGAGTATGTCGCTACGCACATTCGCCGATTCTATGCCCAAAGCGTCGCGACGCCACACCGCCTGACGCGGGCCGGCTGAGGGATTCCCGCGGCGTTGCCATCCTGAGTGAGGCGAAGGCCTAGATTGGGTGTGTGACGACGCGCGAGACAGCCGAACGCGAACGGATCGCGGCCGCGGATGCCGGCGATGAGCCATGGCGCCTCTGGGGATCGTACCTCGCCGAGCGCGCATGGGGGACCGTGCGTGAAGATTACAGTGAGCACGGCAAAGTCTGGAAGTACTTCACGCACGAGGACGCGGCGCGGCGGGCGTATCGGTGGAATGAAGACGGGCTACTCGGCATCTGCGACGAAAGCCAGCGGCTGTGCTTCGCGATCGCGCTCTGGAACGGCAAGGACGCGCTGCTCAAGGAGCGGCTGTTCGGCCTGACTGGAGACGAGGGGAATCACGGCGAAGATGCGAAGGAGTATTGGTTCTACCTCGACAACGTCCCGTCGCACGCCTACATGCGGGCGCTGTACAAGTATCCGCTCGCGGCCTTTCCGTATGAGAAGCTGCGGGCGGAGAATGCACGGCGCGGGCGCGGTGACGACGAGTACGAGCTGCTCGACACTGGTGTGTTCGACGGCGACGCCTACGTCGACGTGGTTGTGGAGTACGCGAAAGCGTCGCCGACCGACATTCTCATCCGGATCACCGTGGCCAATCGCTCGAGCGAAGCGGCGTCGGTCGAGCTGCTGCCGACGCTCTGGTACCGCAACACCTGGTCCTGGGGGCTGAACGGATATCGTCCGTCGCTTCGTGCGGTATCATCGAACGACGAATTCGCGGAAGTGGTCGCCGAGCATCGGTCGCTCGGCCGCTATGTCCTGGCGTGCGAGGGTGATCCTGAGCTGCTGTTCACCGAGAACGACAGCAACGCCGAGCGGCTGTTCGGTTCGTCGAACGAGGACGCGTACGTCAAAGATGCCTTTCATGATCACGTCGTGCGCGGCGACTCGGCGGCGGTGAACCCGGCGCGGACGGGAACGAAGGCGGCAGCGCGGTATCGTGTGTCGCTCGAGGGCGGCCGCTCCCGGGTGTTGCGTCTACGTCTCTCCTCGCAAATCAGCGGCGTCGATGCGTTCGGGCCCGGTTTCGACACCGTGTTCGACGAACGAATCGCCGAGTCGGATGCATTCTATTCCCGATTCGCGGCGCCCGAGGCGTCGGCGGACGAGCGGGCGGTGCAGCGGCAGGCGTTCGCTGGACTCCTGTGGAATAAGCAGTTTTATCACTACAACGTGCAGCTG
>DATMHK010000329.1:0-14374 GCA_035554995.1 Gemmatimonadaceae bacterium | reverse complement strand
GAAGTCCTCGCTCGACATCCATTGAATGTCTACGCCCACATCATTGGCAATTCCGCCATGAATGAGGGCTTCGTGGACGCTCTTGTAGCTGTCGGCGTAGTCGGTGTACTTGCCGACGACGGCGATGCGCACGCGCTCGTGGGGAACGAGCACGCGCTGCACGAGCTCGCGCCAGGCGGCGAGGGATGGCGTCGGCTGCTCGAGATGGAGACGGTCGAGCACCTTCTGATCGAAGCCCTGCTCGTGGAAGCGCAGCGGGATTTCGTAGATGGTCCGGACGTCGGGGCTCTCGATAACGGAGCCAAAATCCACGTTACAAAAGAGAGCGACCTTGCGCTTGATGTCGTCCCCGATCGGACGATCGGTTCGGACGATGAGGATGTCCGGCTGAATTCCGATCTGCATCAGCTCTCGTACGGAGTGTTGCGTCGGTTTGGTCTTGAGCTCACCCGCCGCGGCGATGTAAGGCAGCAGCGTGAGGTGGACGAAGAGCGCGTTGTCACGGCCGACGTCGTGGCGGAACTGACGGATCGCTTCGAGGAACGGCAGCGATTCGATGTCGCCGACCGTGCCGCCCACTTCGACGATGACGACGTCGGTCTCCGGTGCGAGACGCCGGACCGCTCCCTTGATCTCGTCGGTGATGTGCGGAATGACTTGAACCGTGGCGCCGAGGAATTCGCCGCGGCGTTCCTTGGTGATGACGTTCAGGTATATGCGACCGGTCGTGACGTTGTTGGCTTGGGTCAGCGCCCGGTCTATGAATCGTTCATAGTGTCCCAGATCCAGGTCCGTCTCGGCGCCATCGTCGGTCACGAACACTTCGCCGTGTTGGAAGGGCGACATCGTGCCGGGATCGACGTTCAAGTAGGGATCGAACTTGAGCATCGAAACGCGTAATCCGCGCTCGACGAGCAGGCGTCCGAGGGAGGCGGCGGCAATGCCCTTCCCGAGCGACGAAACGACGCCGCCCGTGACGAAGATGTATTTGGTCGTCTGCGACCGCTGCTGCGTGGATTGCATCGGAGTCATCCTGTGGTGAATGCCGACCATTCGCGGTTGGCGCGCTCGAGGTCTTGTTCCGTATCGATCCCGGGCCGAAGTGGCTCGTCCACCAATGCCACGCCGATGCTCATACCAGCGGCCAGGGGTCGAAGTTGCTCGAGGCGCTCGATTTGTTCGAGGGGATTGGCCGGGAGCCGCACCCATCGCGAGAGGGCTTCCGGCGTGTAGACGTAAATGCCGATATGCTGCCAGACGTACGCGCGCTGCAGCTCGTTATCGGTATGGTTGCGAAGAAACGGAATCGGTGCGCGGGAAAAATACAACGCGCGGCCGTCGTCGCCGGCCACCACTTTGACGACGTTCGGATCATCGAGAACGTCCGGCGTCGCAAGGACCGCGGCGGTGCCGATGTCGTGGCGCCCGTCGGTGACCACGCGAAGGGCGCTCTGGAGCGCCTGTCGCGAGACGAAGGGCTCGTCGCCCTGCACGTTGACGATTGCCTGAAAGTCACGATACGACGGCTGTTGAACGAGCTCGGCGATGCGTTCGGTGCCCGAGCTGTGCTCAGGGCTCGTCATTGCGACGGCGATGCCATGTTCGATCGCGACACGCGCCACTTCGTCGCTGTCGGTTGCGACGACGACGGTATCCGCGACGTCGAGCTCGACGACGCGCTGCCAAACGCGGACGACGAGCGGCAGTCCGGCGAGGAGGCGGAGTGGTTTTCGGGGGAGACGGGTGGCACCCAGCCGGGCTGGGATCACGGCGAGCACACTCACAGGTCGCGCTCGCTGGGGGGCGGGGTCGGCGGGGAGACCGCGCTCACAACCGCAAAAATCACGTGCTCAAATGTAGGGTTGAACTAGGAGGCGCGCAAACGGCGGTATGGATCCCGACCGATCAGCGATCGAACGACAGCCCGACGGTTCGGTGGGTGTGGCCGTTGCCGGGATCGATGAGGAATTCGCCGTAGAGGAAGCTCAGTGTCAGGCGGAGGCCGGTCGCCTGCTCGAGCTCAGGGAGGCGTCCGACGCCGGCCGAGCCCATGGCGTGGCGGATGGTGACCGTTGGCGAGCCGACGAGAGGCAGCTTGACGCGATCCACCGGAATCGCGTACTCGGCGTTGAGATAGAGGAGCTGGTCTCCACCAAATTCGAGCATCTCGAGGGTCGGAATGGTCCCGGGGCCGCCAACGTAGGCGTATCGCTGCCGCGGCGTGGTGCCGCGCGTCGTGAGCACCACATGCCCGCGGACGCCCAGGGACTGCGCTCCGAAGGTCGGAAACGAGATGGACCCGTCGATGGTCGCCTGAACGAACTTCTTGTCGCCGTTGAGATCCGCGGCGTCGGCGGCGTTTCCCGACGGCGGAATGAAAAGGTGAGTCGGTCGAAACCGCGCTCCTTCGACATCGATGCGGAGTCCGGCAATAGTTCCGTTGTCTTCCCAGTCGAATCGTGCGGCGGCGATAGCCGACGCGATGCTTCCCTCTCGAACCTGCGGGTTCGCGCGCAGTCGATCGTCGTCGTCATGGCGACCAAAGAAGGTGAACGGACCGCCGGTAGGACCGCACGTGATCGTCGTCGGACCGAACGTGCACGACGAGTCGGGCCGGACGCTCTCCGTTTGCTCGTACCGCCCCGTGAGCGATGGTACCAAACTCCACACCGCACTCTCGATGCGATGGCCGAGGGTGAGGTCGATGCGACCGCCGCGGAAGTAATTGCGGCTGTCGTGGCCAAAGATCAGGTATTCGGCGGAGTTCAGCAGGTCCGACCAGATCCAGGTGTCGTTCGAGTAGGTCGAGTGCTTTGCCGTGAGCGCCAGGTCCGTGCGGCGACCGAGGGAATCCGTAAGAACCACGCTCCCGTCGATCGCGCCCAGCTGCGAGCGGTAGATGAGCCGCGGTTCGAGCGTGACGCGCGCATTCGGCAGCGCGAAGCGGGGGCCAACTCCGATCGACAGGCCGTTGGAGCGATCGTAGGTGGGAATGCTGAAGCCGAAGATCCCCGGCCACGAGACCGGCGAGTTGTCCCGCGCGACGACCTCGCGGTAGCTCAACGTGTAGCTGCCGTTGGATAACGCGATGTCGTAGGTGAAATCACGGTACGCCGAGATGCTGCCGTCGATGCGAGCGAGGGTCGATTCGTAAACCCCGCCTCCGATGCTGACGGCCCGTCCGGCGATGTGACCGCCTGGATGCGTGTACAGATCGCCGCCAACGACGATGACATCGCCGTGGACCGATCCCTCGACGATCGCGTCGCGTCCAAGGACGATGACAGTCGTGGAGTACGTGGTGTCGCGGCGGAGCGTCGCGGCCTGCGCGCCGGGCGCGATCGCGAAATGTGGCGCGAGAACGGCGCGCTCGAGGAACGATGGCCCGGCGCCGGGTCCGAGCTCGGCGAAACGAATCTGGACGGACGACTGCGCCCGGACGGCGCGGACTCCCCCGCCCACCACGATCAGGAGGGGGGCGAGGAGCGCCGTGCGCCGAAGCATCAAGCCTGATCCAGGAAGTTTCGAAGCAATGCCTTGCCGTGAATCGTCATGACCGATTCCGGGTGGAACTGCACACCCCATACCGGGTGGTCGCGATGCTTGACCGCGTGAACCTCGGTCGGATCATCCTTGGCGACGGCGACGATCTCCAACGACTCGGGCATCGTCGCGCGATCGACGATCAGCGAGTGATAGCGCATGACTTCCATCGGCGACGGAAGCCCGGCAAAGATCCCCGCCTCATTGTGGCAGATCTGGGACGTCTTCCCGTGCATCACGCGCTCGGCCCGCACCACGTCGCCACCGTACGCTTCGCCGATCGCCTGGTGGCCGAGGCAGACGCCCAGCATGGGGATGGAGCTTCCCCAGCGACGAATCACCTCCACCGTGACACCCGCTTCCTTCGGCGTACATGGTCCCGGCGACAACACGATCGCCGAGGGATGAAGCTCCCCAACCTCTTCGACTCCGATCGCGTCGTTGCGACGGACCACTACCTCGGCGCCGAGCTCTCCGAGGTATTGGACGAGGTTGTAAGTGAAGGAATCGTAGTTATCGATGACCAGAAGCATGGGTCGAGATCTCGATCGGGACGGCTTCGTGAGGCCTAATCGCACGCCTCGCGCCTATGAACTCTGGAGGTCCCAGGTCTTGGGTCTCAGGTCTCAGGTTGAAACGGCGGTGCTGTTCACCTGAGACCAGAGACCAGGGACCCGAGACCTCAAAACTATATCCACGCACCAGCCGCGATTAGTGCGAACGGAGCTCAGCCCCGCGGATGGAACTTACGATGTACAGATCGAAGATATTCGCGATCCACGTGCGTATAGATCTGCGTCGTCGAGATGTCCGCGTGCCCGAGCATCTCCTGGACGGCGCGGAGGTCGGCGCCGCCTTCGAGGAGATGGGTGGCGAAGGAGTGGCGGAGGGTGTGCGGAGAAACCGACTTTGTGATGCCGGCCCGGTCGACGTAGCGGCGGAGGATTTTCCAGGCGCCCATGCGTGTGAGCGGCTCGCCGCGGGCGTTGAGAAAGAGGACACCCTTCCCTTGGCCCTTCTCCAGGCGTGGGCGAAGCTCGCGGATGTAGGTGGCAACCGCGCCGATCGCCGAGCGTCCGATCGGGACGAGGCGTTCCTTGCTGCCTTTACCGAAGACGCGGACGAGTTTTTCCTCGAGGATGAGATCGCGCACACCGAGGGTGATCCACTCGGAGACACGCAGGCCGGCGCCGTACGCGAGCTCCAGCATCGCGCGGTCGCGGAAGGCGAGTGGGTCGTCCAACGTGGGCGCGGCGAGCAGCCGCTCGATCTCTTCTGCGGTGAGGACATCCGGAAGCGTGCGCCAGCGCTTCGGCGTCTCCAACCGTTCACTCGGATCGCGCGCAACGACGCCGTCGGCGAGCAGGAACTTGAAGTACGTGCGGACGGCGGAGATGCCGCGACGGATCGACGCCGGTGAAAGACCGATGTCCTTGAGGTAATAGATGAACTCGCGGAGCATCCGGCTCGTGACGTCGACCGGCGACAGTGCGCCTTTGGTCGTCGCGTATTCGACGAGCCGGGCCACGTCGCGACCGTAGGCCTCGAGGGTACGCGGCGACGTCCCCTGCTCGAGAGTCAGGAAGTCGCCGAAGCGGTCGAGTTGGAAGCGGAGGTGAGCGCTCTCGTCGGCCATGGAACCGCAGATGGGGTCAGACCCCATTTAGAGTTTTGTAAATAGGGTCTGACCCCATTTGGGGAGAATCATTGCGTGATGGATACTATCGTGGCAACCGCGATGCACGCGATTCCCTCGCCGCGTCCGATCCAGCCCATGCCCTCGTTCGTCTTGCCTTTCACGCTGACGGCCTCGTTCACCACGCCGAGCGCGTCGGCAAGGCGGGCGCGCATCAGCTCCCGATGTGAGGCGATCTTCGGTTTCTCGGCGACGATGACGACATCGACCTGCTGTACGCGCCAGCCGAGCGTTGCGACCTTGGCGACGGCGACGCGCAACATGTTGATCGAGTCGCGGTCCTTGTTGGCCGGATCACGGTCGGAGAATAGCTCGCCGATGTCGCCGGCACCCGCCGCCCCGAGGACGGCGTCGGTGATGGCGTGCGCGGCGGCGTCGCCGTCGGAATGTCCGGCAAGACGAACGTCGCTCGGAATAGGAACGCCGCCGAGGATGAGAGGCCCCGGCGGCGCGAACGTGTGGGAGTCGTAGCCAATCCCGACGCGGATTCCGGAAGTGCTCACGCCGCGGTGCCGATGGCCGGCTCCGTGCGCGGAGTTGGGGGTGACGCTTCCGCGAGGATCGAATAGTCCTGCCGCCGGCGTGCGACTTTAAAGCCCGCGTCGGTGATGAGGCGCTCGATCTCGGCGGTCGTCGTCCGGTGCGTCGTGTTCGCGGCCGAGACGACGTTCTCCTCGATCATGAGCGAGCCGAAGTCGTTGCAGCCGTAACGCAGCGCCATCTGGCCAACCTTCAGGCCCATCGTCACCCAGCTCGCCTGCAGGTTGGGAACGTTGTCGAGGACGATGCGGGCGATGGCGACGGTTCGGAGATACTCGATCGCGTCGGTCTTCGGCATGTGCGACATCGTCGGCGTATTCTCCGGCTGGAGCGGCCAGCAGATGAATGCCGTGAAGCCGTGAGTCCGCGCCTGGACCTCCCGAACGCGCTCGAGATGTTCGATGCGTTCGGCGAGCGTTTCGCCGATGCCGTACATCATCGTGACCGACGTCTTCATCCCTTCGTTGTGCGCGATCTCCATGATCTCGAGCCAGCGGTCGGCGCCGGCCTTTTTCTTCGCAACGAGGTCGCGGACTCGTTGTACCAGGATCTCTCCCCCGCCACCGGGAATCGAGTCGAGACCGGCTTTCATCAGCTCCCGAATGACGTCGACCGCGTCCATGCGGAACGTCTTGGCGAAGAAGTCCACTTCGCTCGGGCTGAAGCCGTGGATGTGGATCGGGTGGTACTTCTTGATGTAGCGCAACAGATCGAGGTACCACTCGAACGGGATGTAGGGATTGTGACCGCCCTGCATGAGGATCTGGATCCCGCCCATCTGCTTCGCTTCGTCGATCTTTGCGCCGATCTGCTCGTACGAGAGCGTCCAGCCTTCACCGTGCTTGGGACGGCGATAGAAGGCGCAGAAGCCGCAGTCGGCGACGCAGACGTTCGTGTAGTTGATGTTGCGATCGACGATGTACGTCACCGTGTTGTGCGGATGCTTCTCGCGACGAACACGATCCGCCTCGGCGCCGAGCTCGAGGAGGGAGGCATTGGTGTAGAAGTCGAGGATGTCAGTCGTCACGCGTCCGCCGTCATCCTCCGGCGCAAAGCGCCGGGGGATCTATTGTGAAGTTTCGTGGCCGAACTCGAATCCCTAACAATGGACAGTAGATCCTCTGCTCGCTTCGCTCGCGAGGATGACAATCACGCGGCTGGCAAGAATGCCAACGAACCGTCAGGAACCTTGCCGGCCGCGACGAGCCGCCGGAAGAACTCCGTGAGACCGGCCAGGTGGTGATATGAAAGGCCGTAATCCAGGCCGGACAAATACTCGAGACAAACGGTCTTGTGCACGCCCGTCGCGATCGCTGCCTGGGCGGCGAGCGCGTCCAGATGGTGCAACCCCCAGTTGCGTGACTCGATCAGGCCCGCGTGCACGGCGAGGGCCTGATCCACGGGAGCCGTGCGCTGCGCGACCCACACGGCAAAGACGAACGGAAGGCCCGTCCACCGTTTCCATTCGGCGCCGAGGTCGTAGGCGTAGCGGTACTGCGAGAGCGACTCGGCGTCCTCGTACAGCTCCGGCTCGCGAAGACGCGACCACAGATGGAGCGCCGCGTCGCCGATGACGAGGCGGGCGTCGTGCTCTTCATCGCTGAAGCGCGCGACGTCCGACAACTCGGCGTTGCTGGGAACGAACGCCGGCTTGGCGTCCCACACGTTGTCGAACAGCAGCTCGACCAACGCGACGCTCGTCATCGAGCTTCGGCTGACCAGCACGCGACGCCCGTGCAGCTCGGAGGCGGGCCGCTTGGCGAACAGGACGACGCTTCGCACCGGGCCGTCGCTGCAAATCGAGAGGTCGGGGAGCAACAGGTACCGCTTGGCGTCGCGCGCGTATTCGACGGCGGAGATCACGCTCACGTCGAGCGTACCCGCGGCCATTTCGTGATTGAGCTCGGTCGGCACGCCATCCACCAACTCGGCGTGCATCGGCACCACGCCGCGATCGATCGCCCCGTAGACGGGGTAGCAGTTGATGTACGGGATCCGTCCGACACGCATTGTCATCAGGCGGCGGCGACCTCGCTACGAGTCAGCGTCGGATCGTCGTCGAACGTGCGGACGACCTGGTAGAACGAATCGCGCTCGACCGGAATCTTCTTCGCGCCGCGGATCAGCTTGAGAATCTGCTCGAGGGTCATCGCCTGCGCGGTGTGCGCGCCGGCCTCGTGGTAGATCTTCTCGCGCACCACGGTTCCCTCGAGATCGTTGACGCCGAAGTGCAGCGAGACCTGCGACACGAACGGCGTGACCATGATCCAGTGCGACTTGATGTGGTCGATGTTGTCGAGGAAGAGCCGGCCAACCGCGAGGTTCTTGAGATCGTCGAAGCCGCTCGTCGCCGTGCCCGTGCGATGCAGCGTCTCACCCAGCTCATTGTGATCGGGGTGATATGCCAGCGGGATGTACGCGAGATAGCCGCCTGTCTCGTCCTGGAGGTCGCGCAGCATCGACAGGTGCGCGATGCGGTCCTCGTACGTCTCGACGTGACCGTAGAGCATCGTGCAGTTGCTGCGGATGCCTAGCGAGTGCGCCTCGCGATGCACCGCGATGTACTCTTCGCCGGAGAGCTTTTTATCGGCGATCGTCGCGCGGACTCCGGGGCTGAATACCTCGGCGCCGCCGCCGGGCATCGTGTCGAGGCCTGCCTCGTGCAGCGCGACGAGCGTGTCGCGAATCGACATCTTCTCGATGCGGGCGATGTGCGCGATCTCGACCGCGGTGAGCGCCTTTATGTGGACGTGCGGGTGGCGCTCCTTGAGCCCACGGAACATCTCCGTGTAATACGCGAGCCCCGCCTTCATATCGAGCCCGCCGACGATGTGGAACTCGCGGGTCAGCGTGCTATTGGCGGTGGCCGCTTCCTCCCAGATCTGCTCCATGGTGTAGCGGTACGCGCCCTCCTCTTTGGGGAGTCGCGCGTACGAGCAGAAGACGCACGTCTTCCGCAGGATGCAGATGTTGGTCGGGTTGATGTGCTGATTGGCGGCGAACATCACCCGGTCGCCGTGCTTGGCGCGGTTTACCGAGTCGGCGAGATGGCCGATGCCGGTGATATCGTCGCTCCGAAAGAGCGCCACGCCGTCGTCGAATGACAGACGCTCCCCCGCCTCCACCTTGTCGGCTAACGGCGCCAGCGCGGAGTCGCTGATCAGATGCCGGTCGAGCCGAACAGGAATGGGCACGGCGTTACTCCTCGAATCGTTTGATGGCGAGCGTCACGTTGTGGCCGCCGAAGCCGAAGCTGTTGCTCAGGACGGCCTTCACCGGACGATTCACTGCCGTATTCGGCGTGTAGTTGAGGTCGAGCTCCGGATCGGGATGCTGATAGTTGATTGTCGGCGGAATGATGCAGTCGCGGACGGCGAGCGCGCCAATGATGAACTCCACCGCGCCGGCGGCGCCGAGCATGTGACCGGTCATCGACTTCGTCGAGCTCACGGCGACCGTGCGCGCGTGGTCGCCGAACACCGCCTTGATCGCCTTCGTCTCGTTGAGATCGTTGGCGGGCGTGGACGTGCCGTGGGCGTTGATGTAGTCGACGTCCGCGGGCGACCAGTTCGCGTCCTTCATCGCGCGCCGCATGGCGCGCTGCGCGCCCTCGCCTTCCGGCGCGGGGGCCGTGAGGTGGTAGGCGTCGCCGGTCGCACCGTAGCCGACAATCTCGGCGTAGATCGGCGCGCCGCGATCGATCGCGTGCTGGAGATCTTCGAGGATCACGATGCCGCCGCCTTCGCCCATGACGAAGCCGTCGCGCGTCGCGTCGAACGGGCGCGACGCCGTCTCCGGCGAGTCGTTCCGCTCGGACAGCGCCTTCATGTTCGCGAAACCGCCGATCGCCATCGGCGTGACGGTCATTTCCGAGCCACCGGTGATCATGATGTCGGCGTCGCCGTACTGAATGGTCCGGAAGGCGTCGCCGATCGCGTGCGCGCTGGTCGCGCAGGCAGAGATCGTCGCGTAGTTCGGGCCTTTCGCGTTGTACCGCATCGATACGAGGCCCGCCGCGATGTCCGAGATGAACATCGGGATGAAGAACGCGCTGATCTTGCTCTGGCCGCGCTCGCGATAGACGTCGTGTTGTTCCTCGAACGTCTTGAGGCCGCCGATGCCGCTACCGATGATCACGCCGATGCGGTCCGGATCGAAGCGGGACGTGTCCTCGAGGCCGGCATCCGCCATCGCTTGTGCCGACGCGGCAATGGCGTACTGCGCGAAGAGATCCGCGCGCTTGGCTTCCTTCCGCTCGAGGTACATGAGCGGATCGAAATGCTTGACTTCACACGCGAAGCGAACCGGGAAGGTAGACGCGTCAAACTTCGTGATCGGCCCACCGCCGGACACGCCTGCCGTGATTGCACGCCAAGTCGCCGCCACGTCGTTGCCGACTGGCGTTATCGAGCCCATTCCCGTGACGACGACCCTTCTCTTCATCCGTAGTTCCTCGCTCCGGCGCTTCGCACCTTCGCTCGGAATTCCGCGTTATTAAGCATTACTCGCCATCTTTTGATTCAGATATCCAATCGCATCGCCAACCGTGCGGAGCTTTTCGGCGTCCTCGTCCGGGATGTCGATGTTGAACTCCTTCTCGAACTCCATGACCAGCTCGACGATGTCGAGGCTGTCGGCGCCGAGATCTTCGATGAAGCTGGCTTCGTCGGTCAGCTTCTCACGCTCCACCCCGAGCTCCTTCTCGATGATGTCGCGGACCTTGTCAGCGTTGTCGGCCATGGGCGTCGTTCCTCTCTCGTGTGATTTGTTTAGTGTATCGGAAATCTAGCGCGGACTGGAGGGGGCGGCGTTGTCAGCTAACGTGATGTGCGGTCATGACATGACCATGCCACCGTCGACAACGAACACCTGCCCCGTGATATAGCCTGCAAGGTCGGACGCGAGGAACGCGACGAGACTCGCGATGTCGTCGGGCCGACCCAATCGCTCCAGCGGGATCTGCGTGAACAGCGCCTTCTTGGCATCGTCGGTCATGGCGGCGGTCATGTCCGTTTCTATGAACCCCGGGCAGACCACGTTGGCAAGCACGTTCCGCGAGGCGAGCTCTTTGGCGACGGACTTGGTGAGTCCCATCAGTCCCGCTTTGCTCGCCGCGTAGTTCGCCTGCCCCTTGTTGCCGACGAGGCCGACGACGCTCGCGATGTTGATGATGCGACCCCACCGCTTTTTCATCATGCCGCGCGAGGCGGAACGAATGGCGACGAAGGCGCCGCGCAGGTTGGCGTCGAGCACCGCATCCCAATCGTCGTCCTTGAGTCGAAAGAGGATGTTGTCCCGCGTCAGGCCGGCGTTGTTGACGAGGATGTCGACGCCGCCGAAGTCCTTCTCGACGGCTTCGATCAGCGCGACGATGGAAGCAGGATCGGCGACGTCGCAGGCATATCCACGCGCCTCACCGCCGATCGACGACGCGGCGTCCTGCGCGCGACCCGCATCGCGTCCGACCACCGCGACGCGCGCTCCACACTCGGCGAGCGCGCCGGCGATGGCGCGACCAATACCGCGCGTGCTCCCCGTGACGACGGCGCTCTTGCCGGCGAGATCGATCTTCATCCTTCGTCGCTCGCGCTCTTCAGGACAGGCGCCGCCACCGCCAGCTCGAGGATCTGTTGAACCTCGGCCACTGTACCGCACGTCGCCGTCCGGGCGCCGGCAACGATCTTCTTCACGAGTCCCACCAGGACGCTCCCGGGCCCCATCTCGACGAACAGCGCTTGCGGGAATCGCTTGGCGATCGCCGCTACTTCGTCGGTCCACCGAACCGGGTTGGCCAGTTGCTGGAGAATGAGCTCCTTGGCGCGCGTCGCTTTCAGGACGGGCTCGCCATTGACGTTCGCGTAAACCGGGAAGTGCGGATCGTCAAACGCCACTGAATTCAGTACTTCGGCAAGCCCCGATGAAGCGTCTTCCATGAGGGGCGAGTGAAACGCGCCGCTCACGTTGAGCCGGATCGCACGCTTGGCGCCGGCTTCCTTTGCCAACGCCATCGCGCGCTCGACGCCGACGTCTTCTCCGCTGATCACGAGCTGGCCCGGGCAGTTGTAGTTCGCCGTGACGACGAGCCCCGCCTCCTGGCTCGCCTGCAAGCAGACTTCTTCGATCGGGCGGCTCATCTCGCCGAGGATCGCGGCCATGGCGCCGGGGCGTTTCACCCCGCTCTCGTACATCAGCTGTCCACGACGCCGCACCAGACGCAGCGCGTCCTCGAGCGACAGCGACTCGGCCGCATGATAGGCCGTGAACTCGCCGAGCGAATGGCCGGCCGCGGCGACGACGCTTGCCCCGATCGCAGCGCGCGTCGCAGCCCAGACAGCGGCGCCGTGGGCGAGCAACGCCGGCTGCGCATTGTGGGTGAGCGTGAGCTCTTCGGCGGGCCCCTCGAAGCAGAGCGTGCTCAGGGCAAAACCGAGCGCGGCGTCGGCGCGGTCGAAGACATCGCGCGCGGCCGGAAAGGCCTCGACGAGATCCTTCGCCATGCCGGGCTTCTGCGAGCCCTGCCCCGGAAAAAGAAGAACGATGTCCATGCTCAGAGCCGAACGACCATCGAGCCCCAGGTGAAGCCCGCGCCAAACGCCACCAGCAGTACCGTCGAGCCCTCACCGATGACCCCGCGTTCGATCGCCTCGTCAAGCGCGATCGGCACGGATGCCGCCGATGTGTTGCCGTACCGGTCCACGTTCACGTAGACCTTGTCCATCGGGATGTTGGCGTGCTTGGCCGTTGCCTCGATGATCCGGATGTTGGCTTGGTGCGGGATCATGAGGTCGATGTCAGCGCCGGTGAGCTTCGCGGCGTCGAGGGCGCGAGTGGCCGCCTCCGACATGGATCGAACAGCGTTCTTGAATACCTCGCGTCCGTTCATCTTGATGTACTGCGACCGCTCGGCGAGGACATCGGCCGAAAACGGCTTCGCGGCGCCGCCGGCAGGACGGCACAACAGATCGCCGAGTGAGCCGTCGCTTCGCACGAAGGTCGACAGAATGCCTTTATGCTGCTTCGATCTCTTGAGGACAGCAGCGCCGGCGCCATCGCCAAACAAGACGCAGGTGGCGCGGTCGGTCCAATCGGTGATGGCGCTCAGCTTCTCGACGCCGACGATGAGCGCGGTGTCGGCATTGCCGGCCGCCATCATTCCTTCGGCGACGGTGGCGCTGTAGATGAAGCCGGAGCAGGCGGCGCCGACGTCGAACGCGGCGGCGCGGCTGGCGCCGAGCGAGGCCTGAAGGTCGACCGCGGCCGATGGCAGCAGACGATCCGGCGACGCGGTGCCGAGCACGATGATGTCGAGCTCACCCGGTTGAACGCCTGCCTTTTCCATCGCCTTGCGCGACGCCGCGGCGGCGAGGTCGGTGGCGCTCTCGGTCTTGGCGACGTGCCGCTGCTTGATGCCGGTTCGCTCGACGATCCACTCGTCGGTCGTGTCGATGCCGATCGCCGCGAAGTCGAAATTCGTCATCACGGTGGACGGCAAACCGCGCCCGGTGCCGGCGAAGTAGGCGATGGGACGCTTCATGAAACGACTTTCCCCTCAGCCGTGACGTTGGGTTGAAGCGCGCCTTCCTGAAGTCGGCGCCCGATGTGCTCGTCCATCTGCGTTTCGATCGCCTGCACCGCGACTTTGATCGCGTTCTTGATCGCGCGGGGCGAGGACTTGCCGTGCGAGATGATGCTGACGCCGTTCACGCCGAGGAGCGGGGCGCCGCCGTGCTCGGAATAGTCGAGCTGTTTCAGCGCTCTCATCATCGTGCGTTCGTCGAGTCCGGAGTCCTTGAGCAGCCGGATGATGAATGGCGCGATCGCCTCGTAGAACTTGAGCACCACGTTGCCGACGAAGCCGTCGCAGACGACAACATCGATCGGGCCGCGGTCGCAGGCGCCGGCGGGTAAATCGCGGCCCTCGACGTTGCCGACGAAGTTGATGCCGGCTGCCTGAAGCAGCTGATGCGCCTCCTTCACGACGGCGTTTCCCTTCTCCGCCTCCTCGCCGATGCTGAGCAAGCCGACAGCGGGATTGTCGCGCCCGAGGATGTCCTCGGCGTAGACGACGCCGAGTCGGGCGAATTGCGCCAACTCGTCGGCTGAGCAATCGACGTTGGCGCCGGAGTCGAGGACGACAACCGGCTTTCTCGCGGTCGGAAACACCGTGGCGATGGCCGGGCGCTTGAGGCCCGCGTGCAGGCGCAGCACGACCATCGACGCGGCCATCTGCGCGCCGGTGTTGCCGGCAGAGACGAAGGCGTCGGATTGGCCATCGGCCTGAAGCTTGAGACCGACGAGCATAGAGCTATTCGGCTTGCCGCGGACCGCGGCGGCCGGCTTGTCGGTCATTGCTATTGTTTCCGCCGCCTCGACGATATCGAGTCGGCTGCGCTGCGCGGCGACGGCAGCGAAATCGCTGTCGTTCGCGAGCGCGTCGAGCTCACCGTTGATGATGGCGGTTTGACCGACGAGCTGAATCGAGTGTGCGGGATCGAGCTCGCTCAACGCGAGCAGGGCGCCGGCCACGGTCGCCCGAGGAGCGAAATCGCCCCCCATGGCGTCCAACGCGATCCGCGCCAAGGCTACGCTTCCTTG
>DATMHK010000328.1:0-3697 GCA_035554995.1 Gemmatimonadaceae bacterium | reverse complement strand
GCTTCGGCGTCGAGCTCGATGTCGCGGAACGTCACATCTGCATTCGATGCGGGAGCGATGCGCACGGGCCAGCCGCTCCGATACTCGTGATTGAAGCCCGCCGCCTCGAGGATCGAGCCGAGCGTTGGATCGAACGCGCCGTTGGTTTCCTCGGCGACGGCCAGCGCGAAGTGTGTCGCGGCGAAGAGCATGGGGCTCACCGCCACCGGCTCGCCGACGCGCGACGAGAGCGCGCTCACCTCACTCGTCGGCTGGAACCGGGAGCAGACACGCTCGACGTCACGAAACCAGCCAAGCGCTCGCTCCGCCGCGCGATGCTGCGCGGCTCGATCGGCCGACGCACGGCCTCCGACGATGTGAACCGTAACGACCGTCCCCATCGACGCTGTCGAGAGGAGGAAGGCGTCGGTCACTTCGCTTTCTTGAGTGCGGCGATCACCGCGTAGTAGAAGGCGTTGGTGCTCTGCGTTGCGCCGGAGACATAGTCGACTTCGGCGCTCTGACGCGCGACGACCTGCGGTGGAAGCGCGGCGACCCAGGAGCACGAGTACTGGGTAAGGCACTGGCTGATGAACGCTTCGGTGATCTTCCCGTTTTTGATCGCGATCGTCGCCTCGATGTCGCCGTGGCGTGACCTGCCCCACCCGGAGTAGACGCCGTCGGTGAGAGGCTTGTCTTCGGCCGCGGTCGTGTCGGGGGACGCCGTGGGCGTCACCTTGAACGTCGTGCTAGGCGTCGGAGCAGCGACGATGGGAGTCGGCGCGCTCACTGGTGGCGTCGGCTCGGTCGGTTTCGCGGCGACCTCGGCGACCGGAGCAGACGCGGAATCAACACGTTTCGGAGTCGCAGAATGGGGTCGCGGCGCCACCTTGGTCTCAGCGTGCTTCGGCGTCGCGGCAGCGATCACGGGAGGCGCGGCGGCCACGGTCGTATCTTTTTTCGTCTCCGGAGCCGGTTGCGGCAAAACTACCGGCGGCGATTGAGTCCGTCGCTCGTGCTCCACACGGCGCTGCGAATCCTCGATGGCAAAACGCTCTGCCGCCTCGCGCGTACGCATGTAGCCCGCAGAGTACACGGCGACGACGGCCGCCGTGCCGATCGCGACGAGGTTGCTCTTGACCGGCGTCATCGCGACGTGCCCGGCGCGTAGCCGCTCATCGCCAGGAGTTCCCGGACGTGGCCAGCCCGAGCGGTGATGATCTCATGAATCGCCTGCCTCTTGTCGGACGCCTTGTTGTAGTACGCCTGCGCGATGCGGTAGCCGATGAAGTAACCGAGGTCATTGGGTTTGCCATCGGTCGGCCGCGCGTACATCCAGGGGAAGTAATCCTTGTTGTCGAAATGCGCGCTGAATTCTTTCCACAGCTCGGCCTCGTGCGCAATACCATATCGGTGCGCGTCGTTGTTGATCTGCCGTCCTGAGATCAACTCACCGACGAAATCGGCCGAACCCTCCATGAAGGCATGCTCGAGCAGAGGACCGCTCGGATAGCGCTGCTGAAAATGAATCAGCTCGTGCGAGACGATGCCCGGCAGTGACGCCGGATCGCGATACATCTCGGCGCCGATCAACAGACCGTGGTCCGTCGACGTGCCGCCGGAGTTGAAGCGTCCGATGACGAAGTACACGTCGGGGAAGACGGCCGGCGGATAGAGCTCCTTGAGTCGTCGAAAGGCGTTTCGGATGTCCGCTTCGGCCTTCGTAACGTCGAGGTTCGCCGCGCGAATAGAATCGTACGTCGCGCGCCGCGCGCGAACGGACGTCGCCAAATCCTCGGCGCTGAGGATTCGGCCCTGAATGAAATCGCGCACCCCGACGCTCGCCTTGTCGAGATACTCGCGCTGAAGGTATTCCGCGAGACTGTCGGCCGGCGCTCGATCGAGCGCGCTCCAGAAGAGTTGAATGTCGCTCGTGACGAGTCGCGCCGAAGCGGGATTGGGCGTCGGCGGTTTGGCGGGCGGCACCGACTTCGCCAACCGGTTTGCCAGTTCACGCGAGTGCTCGATTCGAACCACCGGGGCGGTCAGCGCGGCGGCATCGCTCGTCCCGGCGCGCGCGGCGACGACACTGCCCTCACCTTGCGCGATAACGGTTCCGCGAAGTTGTCGGCCGTCCGGCGATAGCGCGACGCGTAACACGCCGTTCTGCGCGGCGGCGGGCAACTGGAGGATCAGCGAGTCCTGCGCGCGCCCGATCGACGCGAACTTGAACGGCTGCGACGATTGCGACGGAACGGTCAACGAGCCCTGCCATCCGGTCGAGCTCGAATCCAGCGCGATGACGACCCGGAGCGCACCCTGGCCCGGGACTCGCGCTACTCCCTCCCAGCGGCCAACGGGCGCGGGCTGGGCGGCCACCGGTCCGGCCACAGCCGAAAGCCCTATGAAAGTCGCCGCGGCGAAAAGGGATCGGCCAGGGATTTTCATGGTATCATACTAACGCTATGCTCGCTGCCCAGGGGCTGCACTGGTTAGACCGCCAACCTCGAGGCCCTCGCTGGCCTTCGTTCGGCGTGGCTGCGGCCGTCACCGCCGCGATGTTCGCGGTCGCGTTCGTGTCCATGCGCTCAGTGGCCCCGTGGTCCGACGCCGAGCGTGAACCCGCCTCCACTCCATTGGTCGTGCCCCTTCGGCCACCGCCGGCAGCGCCGCGAAAGGAGACGCCGGTTGTCCCCGCGCCGCAGCCGGCACCGAGGATCAGAACGGACGTCACGCCCGCGCCACCAACCGTGACAGCGGCGCCGCGAGTCATCGCGCCGATCGTGGCGCCGCTCGCGCCTCCGACTGCTCTTCCGACGGCGCCCCCAGTCGCCGCGGATACGGCGCGGGCGCGAGACGTGGCGCCGGCAATCCCTACTGTGCCTACTCTCCGTCGCAACTCGGGATTGGCCGATACGGCGATGACGATTCGGGGCGGCGCCCCGTCGTACGCGCCGGCCGGCGTGACGAACGCTTCTCGCGCCAAGAACACCGCGAAGCTCAGAGATTCGGTCATCACCGAAAAGCTCGAGGCGATTAACTGGCTCACGGCCCCAATGAGCGCCGAAGCGAAGAGCGGGATCGCGCAATCGCAGGATCAGGCAAGAATGCTGATGCAGCGTTCGACAAGCGTCGGAATGACGAACGGCCTGTACGTTCCGATGGGCAGCGGCGTGGGCGGCGTCGGCGCGGTCAACGGTGGCAAGACGGGCGTGACGATGGACTCGCGCGGCGTGGGCGTGAGCCTTCCCTTCCCGCTCTTCTCACCCGGGCCGTCGCCCGCAGAGCGAAAGCGCAACGAGAAGCTGCACGCCGAGTATCTGGCGTACTTGCGACACGAGCAGGAAGTCATCCTGCTCAGGCGCGATTCCATTCGCGCCGACTCGCTCCGCCTCGATTCGCTCGCGAAGAAACGCGCGCTAATCCGTCCGTAAGGCGACGATCGGATCAACGCCGAGCGCTCGGCGCATCGGCGCGGCGCACGCGACGATGGCGACGATGACGAGAACGGCCGCGCAGACCACGAACACCAGCGGATCGCGCGGCGACACCTGGTAGAGCTGCGCCGCGATCGCCTTACCCGCGGCGAGCGCCAAGCCGATCCCGATCACGATTCCAACGAGCGTCATCGCCAGTGCGTCGCCGAGCACCATGCGAATGACGCGGCTGTCCGCGGCCCCGAGCGCCTTGCGCACGCCGATCTCGTGCGTGCGTTGCG
>DATMHK010000327.1:0-6908 GCA_035554995.1 Gemmatimonadaceae bacterium | reverse complement strand
CGACGACCGCGCGCTTGATGCAGTTCTCGAGCTCGCGAACGTTCCCCGGCCATCGGTACTCGACGAGCCGATTCATCGCCGCCGGCGACAGCACGGGCGCCGCCACGCCGAGCGATTCGGCGGCGCGCGCCACCATGTGCTCGGCGAGCAGCGGCAGATCGCTGGCGCGATCCCGCAGTGGCGGAATCACGATCTCGATGACGCGAAGGCGGTAGTAGAGGTCTTCGCGGAACCGTCGCGCGTGCATCATCGCCTCGAGATCCTGATGTGTCGCGGCAATGACGCGCGCGTCGGTCCGCTCGAGTCGCTCGCTTCCGACGGGTTGGAACTCGCGGTCCTGGATGACGCGGAGAAGTTTGGTCTGAAAGTCGAGCGATGTATCGCCAATCTCGTCGAGGAGGATCGTCCCCTTCCCCGCCAACGCGAACCGTCCGCGCCGCGCCTCGTGGGCGCCGGTGAACGCCCCGCGGACATGGCCAAACAACTCGCTCTCGAGAAGAGAGGCCGGTAATGCCGCGCAATTCACCGCGACGAAGGGCTCGGCAGCGTTGGACGAATGCGCGTGAATGGCGCGCGCCACGAGCTCCTTGCCGGTCCCGCTTTCGCCGCGAAGGAGAACTGTCGCGTTGGTCGCCGCCGCCTGTCCCACGAGCTTGTAGATCTCGATCATTCGCGGGTCGCGCCCGACGAGTGGATTGCGGGGCCGCACGGCCGCACGCGAGTCACGCGATGCGCGACGTCGAAGCTCACGATCCTCGAAGACGCGGTCGGTCACGACGAGCAGTTGCTTCAATCCGATCGGCTTGACGAGGAAATCCACCGCCCCGCCGCGCATCGCCGAGGCAACCGTCTCCATGTCGTCGAACGCGGTCATGAGAACAACGTCGATCGATGGGCGTCGCTGCCGGATTGTCTCGAGCAGTGATAAACCGCCGATCTCGGGCATGCGAACGTCGCAGAGTACAAGGTCCGGGTCGAAGCGTTCGAGCAGCGGCAGCGCCGTGAGCCCGTCGTCCGCGACGGCAATCTCGGCCCCATGTTCGGTTAGCGCTTCGCCGAGCGAGGCCCGGATATCGGCGTCGTCGTCGACGATGAGGATGCGGGATGTCATGTCAGGGAGAGAGCATAACATTCCGCGCGGCCTTCTGCTCGTCCGCGTAAACCCCGTTCGCGTCGACAGATGCGTTCGCCCAGCCGGTCGAGATTGAACGAATCGTTCACGCACCGCTGAACGACTCGTTCATACCCCTAGCCGTCCGTGTGAATGCCACGTCGGCGCGCCGACATCGTTCTCGTGCGTCTCAACGCTTTCGTCGCGCGCCGCGGACCGAAAGCGAGCGCTTCGCCACACAGCCGCCGAGCCGCCGAGCCGCCGAGTCGCCGAGTCGCCGAGTCGACTTGCATCTCCACCACGACGGGTGGATAATGGCGATGACGACGTCGTCGAGATTCGCTGCCGTTGGCTCGCCCTGGAGACACAATGACATTCCGCATCATTCGCGACTCGCACCTCGTCGTCGCAATCGCCACACTCGCCGCGGCTGCCACACCGGCGGCCGGCCAGTTCGGAATTCGCGGCGGAATGAACCTCTCGAAATTCGTGGGCAGCGGAGCTGCCGACGCGGAGTCCCAGAAGGGCCTGAATGGAGGCGGGACGATGCCGCTCATCCACATCGGGCCCGTTTCGATCGTGCCCGAGGTCTACTACGCCCAAAAGGGGACGAAGCTGGGTCCCAGCACACTAACGCCGCCTCCGTCGGGCACCACGCCGACGACGGTCGAGTTTGGTCTCGATTACATCGAGGTGCCGCTTCTTGCCAAGGTGCGGTTCCCGCTCACGCAAAAGCTCCACGGCTACGTGACCGGCGGGCCAGCGTATGCGTGGAACGTCAACTGCTCGATTTCGACGGACACCAACGGGACAGAGAGCGCCGCGAGCGATTGCGGCGAGACGTTCGGCTCGTTCAAGACGGCGATGCAGAAGGCCGACCGCGGCGTGGTCGGCGGCGGAGGGCTCGACTTCATCGTTCCTGGTTTCGGCGGCATCAACCTCGATCTGCGCGTCGTCCGCGGTCTCACGCGACTCACAACGGGATCGACGGGGGCCGACGTCAAAAACCAATCGGTCTCGCTCATGCTCGGGTATTACCTGGGCGCTGGGCGCTGAGCAGTACGTCGTCCGGTCCGCGAGCTACGGCCGCACCACGCGGTACATCCACGCGTCGCCGTGATGCTCGCGCCAGCCGAGCGTGGCGCGCTTGAGATCGCGCGACAACGTCAGCGAGTTGGCGACGTGCGGAATCGTGCCGACCGTTGTGCGCGCTCCCGGACCGGAGACCTTGTCGATCGTCGCCGCGTCCGTGCCGCTCCAGACGGTGAACGCGATCGACCCGTCGTTGAGCCACATCATCTGCCCCTGCTCGGCAAATGACTGCGCCCACGGTTGGAACGCACCACCGGCAGCCGGGGCGACATAGAGTCCGAGCGTGTCGTTCGAGCCCTTGTTCCATCCGGTAATCGCCAAGCGCGAGCCGTCGGTCGACACGTCTACCTGATTCAGGGCCGCGAACCACGGGGGCATCTTCAGCTCTTGGCGCTTGCCGGCGCGCTCGACGATCACGCGGTCGCGCGTCTTCGGAATCCACACGGAGCCATCAGACAACTGCGCGCTGCTGACGATGATCGAGTCCCGACGATCGACGGCCGCTCCGGCGACGCCCGTCCGCGCGTCCGTCGCCGTCATGCGCGAACCGCCGGGCGTCAAGGAATACACCGTTAGAGTTGTCGAATCGGCCCACGCGGCGTTGCGCACGCTGCCGGTCGCGCCGATCGCCGTCTCGGCGCCGCCGCCGAACGGTGCGACCGCGAGGCGCATCTCGTCGCGGCCATCCGCGCCCGGAACGCTGCGCTGGATGAGAACTCTGTTTCCGTCCGGCGATATCGTTCCCATCACGCGGTTCGATGCATTCAAGATCGGGTCGCCAATCTTTCCGGCGAGAAGACTCGGAACGTCGGCGGCGACTACCGAGTACGAGAAGCTGCCGTCGTCGACAGCCATCGTTCCACCGTCTGCGGTGACGGCGATGTTCGTAAACCGGCCGCTGTAGATCGTGTCCTGATGCGCGGCAAACTTTCCCGACGCGGGGTCGACGGCGACGCGCACCACCGCTTCGGCGGCGGTCGGACCGGCGCGCGTCATCCAGAGCGCATCGTGCGATGCGGCGGCGCCGCAGGTGCACGAGTTGAGCAGTTTGTCGGTCACGGTGCCGTTTCGCTCGTGGATCCGCCAGAGGCCGCGCGGCGGCTGAATCACCATCGAGACGAATCGCGACGTACCGGGTATCGATACGAGCGACGCCAACTGGGTGCCGGGGCCCGGCACGCGAACGCTGTCGCGCACCGCGCCGTCGAGTCCCGCGAAGCGCACCACGAACGCCGAGTCTGATGGATCACTCGGACCGATGATGAGTGAGTCGCCGCCGGCGAAGAAGGTCGCAACGCCGGGCGTGACGAACCGCGGCGCGCCGCCGAGTGCCGAGATGAGATACGTGCCGAATCGTCCGTTGATCGTGCCGTTCATCAGCAGGTTACGACGGTCCGGACTCCACTCCAATCCATACGCAGCCGTCGCGCCCTCGAAGATGTGGCGTGTCGTCGTGCTACCGACGTCCTGCATGTCGAGCGCATAGCGACAGTCGGCGCCGCTGCAGGTCTTGGTGTAGTAGGCGAGTTGCTTGCCGTCGGACGACAGCGCGGGGACGGCGGCGTTGCCGCTGAAGGTGAGCTGCGTCCGCTCGCGCAGATTCGCCGACGTGTCAGCGTGCTTGAATTTCCCCATCGCGGCGAGCACGCCGACGGCTGCGGCAATGACGACGACCGCGGCAACGCCGATGATGAGCGGTCTGCGCGACGCACTTGGACTGGCGGCAGCCGGCCGGGCTTGTGTCGCCGCGTGCGATGCTGCCGCGGGCGCATCGAGCGCGCGCAGGAAGTCCGACACGTTCGTGAAGCGGTCGGCCGGCACTTTGGACAGTGCTTTTGCGATCGCCGCGTCGACATGCTCGGGGACCGTGTTGCGCACCGTGCGCACGTGCATCGCTGGCTCGGTGAGCAGTTTGGCGATAACGGCCTGCACCGTCTTGCCCGTCATCGGCGGCTCACCGACGAGCATCTCGTACAAAACAGAAGCGAGCGAATACAGATCGCTGCGTGCGTCGAGCGAGCGTGAGCCCGTCGCTTGCTCGGGGCTCATGTAGTGCGGCGTCCCGAGGGAGAGCCCTGTCTCCGTCAGTCGATTTCCCCCCGACTCTTGCACTGCCAGCGCGATGCCGAAATCGGCAAGCATCGCCTCGCCTTCCTGCAGCAGAATGTTTTCCGGTTTGATGTCGCGGTGCACGACGCCCTTGCGGTGCGCGTAATCGAGCGCGCTTCCGACCTGTTTCGCGATCGCCAACGCTTGATCGACGCCGAGCTGGGACTCGCGGTTGAGCAAATCGCGCAGCGACTCGCCGCGAACGTACGGCAGTACGTAGTAGAGGAGCCCGCCCGCACTCCCCGAGTCGATCAGCGTGAGAATGTGCGGATGGTCGAGCCGCGCCGTGATCTTGACCTCGGCGAGGAACCGCTCGCTGCCGAGAACCGCGCCGAGTTCCGGCCGGAGGACCTTGAGCGCGACTTCGCGATCGAGCTTGAGGTCGTGGGCGAGGTAGACGGTCGCCATTCCGCCGGCGCCGAGCTGTCGTTCGATGCGATAGCGGTCGGTGAGGACGCCCGCGAGCTCGAGCGGTTGGTCCTGCTGTTCCATGGGACGCTGGGGGCTGAGGAGAGCGACGTCGCACTACCACGCCGATGGGCACGAATATCGGCTTTTGAAGGCGGAAGCGCGAGGCTCCGTAGTGCTTTGTTCACGCGACTTTGAACGGGACGTTCCCGCGTCACGGCGCTCGGCGAAGGTCGATCGACAGGCCCGTCATCGCGAGGCCTGCCGGCGCGCCCTGCACGCCGGTGCCGCTCCTCGCCACCGCCCGAAAACCGGCGGCTTTGTGTATTGCTAGCTGTCCACCATCGACTGGAATCACCACATCGGTCTGCGGCGTCCGCGCGAACCGATCGAGAAGGTGTAAAAAGCGGGTCGTTCGTCCATGACCACCACGTCGGACAGGCCCGGATTCCACACCGTACAGCCGTCGACGACGAGCGCCGTGTTCTCGTCGATCCCGAAGGCGAGATCGAACTGGTCGATAATTCTTCATCGGAAGGTTCAACGCGGTTGGACGAAACCTGTCGTGCGGAATCGTCAAACGCGAGGCCGAGTCGCCGAGTCGCCGAGTCGCCGAGTCGCCGAGCAGCCGATAGACGGCGCCTCTCACGCTCGGTATGTTCGTCGCGTCGCGGTGGCGGCGACGATTCGCGTCGGGGTGGCGGAAAATCATCCGCGATTCACTCGGTTGCCGTCCTCCCTTTCGAGAACGTCGGCGGCGACACCTCCACGCTCTACTTCGCCGACGGAATGCGTGACGAGCTCGCGACGGCGCTCGGCAAAGTACCGTCGCTCTCGGTCGCGTCGCGCACGTCGTCGTATGCTTTTCGCGGCAAAACGGGTGTCACACCGCGCGACATCGGGCGCGAGCTCGGCGTCGACGCAATCGTCGAGGGCACCGTCCGACGCTCCGGCGACCAGCTTCGCATCTCGGCGCAGCTCACCCGTGCGTCCACCGGATTGAGTCTTTGGTCAGAGAGCTTCGACCGCAAGATGACCGACGTTTTCGCGCTGCAAGAAGATCTCGCGCGCGACGCCCCGGCTAGCCTAACGAAAGAGGTCCACGCCCCCACTCGTCGCGAACGCCGGAATCAGCGCGACGATGCCGTTGAAGATGCGCGGCGCCTCCGGCAGCATGCGCGCGACCACATCCGCCGGGAACTGCGAGCGATGACAGGACATCGCCTTCCCCGCCGCGTCGAGATCCGGCGGCGTGAACGGAACGCGTACCGTGAAGTACTTGGCTTGGGGGATCGTCAGCGGCGGCTCGCCGCGCTGCGGGTTCGCGGCACGAATCATTTCGGCCGGGAGAGACATATAGAAGAGGCGCTCGGGCATGCCGGGCGCCCCGGCACGCGCGAGCTGTGTCGCGATGTTGCTCACCATGCGGTGATCGGGATGACCGTATCCGCCATCGGGGCCCCACGTGACGACGACGTCGGGCTTGAGTCGCGCAATCTCCTGGGCGATGCGATCGACCAGGCGAAAGTTCAGCGTGCGGTCCCCGATGTAGTCACCGAGCTTTCCATCGGGAAAGTCGAGGATGATCGGCGGATTGACGCCCAACGCGGTCGCCGAGCAGCGCGCCTCGTCGGCGCGAATTCGGGCGAGGTTCGCGCCGGCCTTGAGCGTCTCCGGACGTTGGAACGTTTGCCCCTGACCGGCGCCCGCCTCACCACCGGTGACATAAATCTCATAGACGTGCACTCCCTCCCGCGCGTATCGCGCGAGGATCGGAGCGGCCGCCACTTCGTCATCGGGATGCGCGAATAGCGCGACGAGCGTGCGTGTGTTGGTCTGAGCCGGCGCCGAGTGGAGCGGCGCGGCGCCGGCGAGCGCGATGAGTGAGAGAAAGCGGGCGTCGGCTCGGCGTATATGAAGGCGCGTAATCATTAGACAAATGCTCTCGCGCGCCGTGGAATGATGCAAGGACCGCCGAGCCGCCGCCCATCAGCACCCGAGTTGCGTCATGATCGCCGTGGCTTCGGCGATCAAGTTGTCGGCATCAGCGGCCGAGATTTTCTTCCCTCGCTGCGCCGCGACTTCGTTAATGAACGATCGGAGCGAGATGCACGCGCCGGCGGTATCGCCCGCCTGAAGTGCCACGAGCACGGCATTGAGCTTGGCGTTGAGGCTGTTCGCTGTTCCA
>DATMHK010000326.1:0-2997 GCA_035554995.1 Gemmatimonadaceae bacterium | reverse complement strand
GGGCGCGCGATCTCGTCTCGCGCATGACGCTCGAGGAGAAGGTGCTTCAGATGAAGGACGTCGCGCCGGCGATCCCGCGACTCGGCGTTCCCGAGTACAACTGGTGGAACGAGGCGCTGCACGGCGTCGCGCGCTCGGGGCTTTCAACGGTCTTTCCGCAGGCGATCGGCGTCGCGGCCACGTGGGACGACACCGCGATGTTCCGCATGGCCACGGTGATCTCCGACGAGGCGCGCGCGAAATATCACGAGTACATCCGCCACGACAGTCACCAACGGTACCAGGGGCTCACCTTCTGGTCGCCGAACATCAATCTCTTCCGCGATCCGCGGTGGGGACGCGGCCAGGAGACCTACGGCGAAGATCCGTTTCTCACCGGCCGGCTTGCGGCGCAGTTCATCCGCGGACTGCAGGGTGACGATCCGAAATACTTCAAGACAATCGCCACGGTGAAGCACTACGCCGTGCACAGCGGGCCGGAGCCCGAGCGACATGCCTTCGATGCCGTCGTCAGCGAGCGCGATCTGCGTGAGTCGTACCTGCCGCACTTCGAGGCGGGGATCCGCGCCGGTGCCTATTCGCTCATGTGCGCGTACAACTCGGTTGACGGCAAGCCGGCGTGCGCGAGCGACATGCTCATCAAGGACATCCTTCGTGGCGAATGGCACTTCCCGGGATACATAGTGTCCGACTGCGGCGCGATCGACGACATCTATCTCCGTCATCACGCGGTCGCGACGGCGCCGGAAGCTGCGGCGGCCGGTGTGCGAACGGGCACCGATCTCGATTGTGGCCGCGTCTATCCCAATCTCGTCGCCGCCGTGCGACAGGGTCTGATCAGCGAAGCTCAGATCGATACGTCGGTCACGCGACTCTTTCTCGCACGGTTCAAGCTCGGGATGTTCGACGCACCGGAGCACGTACGCTGGGCGGCGACGCCCTTCAGCGAGCTCGACTCGCCGGCGCATCGGGCGCTGGCACGCGACATCGCCCGTGAGTCGATGGTGCTGCTCAAGAACGACCGCGGGACGCTGCCGTTGCGAAAGAACCTCGGTACCATCGCGGTGATCGGACCGAATGCCGACCAGTGGCGCATGCTGCTCGGCAACTACAACGGCATCCCCGCCGACCCGATCACCCCGTTGCGCGGAATCCGCGAAGCGGTTGGCGCGCGGACTCGCGTGCTCTACGCTCGCGGCTCGGATCTCGCCGACAATTTCCCCGTCTACGAGATCGTTCCGAGCTCGGTGTTGCGTGAACCGGACGGTGCGCCGGGGCTTCGCGCCGAGTACTACGCGTCGCGCGATTTCACCGGTTCCCCGCGCTTCACCGCCACCGACAGCACGCTCAACGCCGATTGGCGCGATGCGGCGCCGCGGGCCGACATGGATCCCGACAACTTCGGCGTCCGATGGACTGCGGAGATTCGTCCGGTCCACAGCGGGATGTATCGCCTGGGTTTGATCGGCACCATCAAGTTCCAGATGTGGCTGAACGACAGTCTCATCGTGCGCTCGGTGTATCCGACGCATGACGGCGAATTTCCCGACCCACGGCAGGCGCAGAGCGACCCGATTCGGCTCGAGGCGGGCCGTGCGTATCGACTGCGCGTCGAGGGACAAGAATCGTATGGCGAGGCGCAGCTTCAGCTATTGTGGGCGCCGCCGAACGAGGCATTGCTGAACGATGCGGTCGCCGTGGCGTCGCAGGCCGATGCAGTGGTGATGTTCGCCGGTCTCACCGCGCGCCTGGAAGGCGAAGAGATGGCGATTCAGATTCCCGGCTTTCGCGGCGGAGACCGAACGCAGATCGACCTTCCCACACCGCAGCAGCAGCTGCTCGAGAAAATCGCCGCCCTTGGCAAGCCGACCGTTCTCGTGCTGATGAGCGGAAGCGCCGTCGCGGTGAACTGGGCTCAGGCGAACGTACCGGCGGTCGTCGAGGCGTGGTATCCCGGCCAGGCCGCCGGGAGCGCGATCGCCGACGTGCTCTTTGGTGACTACAATCCGGCTGGACGACTGCCGGTGACGTTCTACAAGTCGATCGACGATCTGCCGGCGTTCGACGACTACAAGATGGCGGGACGAACCTACCGCTTCTTCGCGAAGACGCCGCTCTACCCGTTCGGCCACGGCCTCTCGTACACGAATTTCGCCTACTCGAATATCCGCCTGGCGAATTCGCGCGCTTCGTCGAAGGACACAGTCGTCGTGAGCGTGGACGTGACAAACTCGGGCGCGCGGGGCGGCGACGAGGTGGTGCAGCTCTACGTTCAGCACCTCGGCTCCGCCGTTCCGCGACCGATCAAGGACTTGCGGGGCTATGCGCGCGTGCATCTCGGGCCCGGCGAGAAGCGAACCGTCGCGCTCCCGATCGCGGTATCGTCGCTCGCCTACTGGAACGAAACGACGCATGGCTGGGTGGTGGAGCGCGAGGACGTGCGTGTCCTGGTGGGCGCTTCATCGGCGGACATTCGTCAGCAGGCCACCCTCAGCGTTGCGCCTTGAGATGTCACGCCAACCGGCTCTGTTTCTCGCGCTCGCGCTTGCGGCGAGCGATGCTGGATTGAAACCCGCGCCGCAGTCGCTGAGCCTCGGCGGCTTGCAAAGTTGGCGCGACTCCTCCTACGTCTCGACCTCGCGCGTGCCAGGCGGCTTCACGTTGGCAGAAGGAGGTCGAGCCGCCACGCTGGTGGTGAGTGACGCCGACTATGCCGGCGTTCGTCGCGCGGCTGCTGATCTGCGAGCGGATGTCGAGCGTGTCACGGGCGTGTTGCCGCGCGTCTCTGCCGCTGACGTAGTCGGAGCACCGGTCATCATTGGCACGCTCGGAAAGTCTCCGCTGATCGATCGGCTGGTTCGAACCGGAAAGGTCGATGCGTCAGCCTTGTCCGGGCGCTGGGAGTCGTACGTCCTGCAGGTGGTGGATCGCCCAATGGACGGGGTCGAGCGCGCGCTCGTCATTGCCGGCAGCGACAAGCGCGGCACGATCTACGGC
>DATMHK010000325.1:0-14641 GCA_035554995.1 Gemmatimonadaceae bacterium | reverse complement strand
CGGCGACGATGGACAAGTAGTAGGCGATGAACCTCACTCAACTCTTCGCATTATCACTCGAGGGCCGGGCCAATCGCCCGGCCCTCGATTATGACGACGGCGGTGCGATTCGAACGCTGACGTTCGGCGACGTGGACGCGCGCGCCAATCGCATGGCCGGCGAGCTGGCGTCGCGCGGGCTGCGGCGCGGCGATCGCCTCGCGGTCCATCTCGCGAACCGTGTCGAGTTCATCGACCTCTATCTCGCCTGCGTACGACTCGGCGTGATCTTCGTGCCGATGAACGTCCTGTACAAGGAGCGCGAACTCCGGCACATCGTCGGGGACGCGGAACCAAAGGCGGTCGTCGCGCCTGCGAACAACGGGGCAACATATCCGGAGGCGGCGAGCGTCTGGGATATCAACGAGCTGGCTCGCGCGGCAAACCGCGATGCGAGCGTCAGCCCGACGACTATAAATGGCGACGATCCGGCGATGATCGTCTATACGTCCGGAACGACCGGCGTCGCGAAGGGCGCGGTGCTCTCGCACAACAATCTCGCCGCGAATGGGATCACGCTCGCGACCGTGTGGAAGATCAGCGAGGACGACCGCTATCTCGCGATGCTTCCGCTCTTCCATGTCCACGGACTCGGCAACGGTCTCCACAGTTGGCTGATCAGCGGTTGTCGCATGCGCCTGCTCGAGCGTTTCGACCAACGCACGACACCGCGGGTCATGCTCGACTTCAAGCCGACGCTCGTCTTTGGTGTGCCGACGGTTTACATCCGCATGCTCGACCCGGCCGTCGTCGGCGACGACGACGCCCGGTCGATCGGCGGCGCGGCGAGGCTGTTCGTGTCGGGTTCGGCTCCGCTTCCCTCGCACGTTCACGAGGCATTTCGCCGACGCTTCGGTCACACGATCCTCGAGCGCTACGGGATGAGCGAGGCGCTCATGATCATGAGCAATCCATATGAAGGTGAGCGCCGCGCCGGCGCCGTCGGTCCGCCACTCCCCGGCGTCTCGGCGCGTATCGTTGGCGACGACGGCCGGGTACTCGGCGACGGCGAGGTCGGCGAGGTCCAGATTCGCTCGCCGCACCTGTTCACGGGCTACTGGCGACGCCCGGAGGCGACAAGCGCCGCGTTCGAGGACGGATGGTTCAAGACCGGCGACCTCGGCGTGCGCGTGCCCGACGGTTACTACACGCTGCGCGGACGCCGCGGTGACCTCATCATCAGCGGCGGCTTCAACATCTATCCTCGCGAGATCGAGGAGCTGCTCCTCGAGGACGAACGGATCAGCGAGGCTGCCGTCGTCGGCGTGGCCGATGAGGTGCGCGGCGAGGTGCCGATCGCGTACATCGTCGTCGACGACTCGTTGAGCACCGCCGAGATCGAGCAGACCTGTCGCTCGCAGCTCGCGTCATTCAAGATTCCGCGCGCCTTCGTGCGGGTCGATTCACTGCCACGTACCGCGCTCGGCAAGATCCAGAAGCACCTTCTGCCTCCCGCACCACCACCGCGCCAGGAGCCGGTCAAATCATGACGACACACAGCGTCGCGCTCGACGCGGCGGTCACGCGGACCAAGCTCACGCGCCCGCAGATCGTCGGGTTCTGGGCCGCGTGGTCCGGATGGTTGCTCGACGGCATGGACTCGGTGATCTACGCGCTCGTGCTCGCGCCGGCCCTCACCGAGCTGCTTCCGCGCTCCGGAACGCCGGCGACGCCGGCGAACGTCGGCTTCGCGGGCTCCGTGCTCTTTGCCGTCTTCCTCGCCGGGTGGGGCTGCTCGTTCCTGTGGGGCCCGATCGCCGATCGCTTCGGCCGCACGCGCGCGCTCGCCGCGACGATCCTCATGTACGCCGTGTTCACGGGCCTCGCCGCGTTCACGCAGAGCGTGTGGCAGCTGGGCCTTTGCCGTTTTCTCGCCGGTGTGGGCGTCGGTGGAGAATGGGCGATGGCGGGAACCTACGTCGCCGAAGCGTGGCCCGAGGACCGACGCAAGATGGGCGCGGGATATCTGCAGACCGGCTACTACTTCGGCTTCTTCGCCGCCGCGGCGCTCAACTATACCGTCGGCGCGCGCTATGGTTGGCGCGCGATGTTCCTCTGCGGGTTCGTTCCCGTGATCATCGCGGCGCTTACGCTGCGCAAGGTGCAGGAACCGCCGCGCTGGAAAGCGCACGAGGCCGAAGCAAAGCGCGCGCATCCACTCGCCGAGATCTTTGGGCCGAAGTATCGCAGGCGAACGATCGTCAACGCGGCGTTGCTCACGGTGGCGATCATCGGTCTCTGGGCCGGCGCTGTCTATGAACCAACCGCGATCACGACGCTCGCCAAACGCGCGGGGATGACGGGCACCATGCCGGCGAAGATGGTGTCGCTCGGCACCGCTGTCCTGTCGATCGGAACCATCCTCGGGTGCATTTGCCTTCCGCCGCTCGCCGAGCGCATCGGACGAAAAGGCGCCGTCGCGCTGTACTTCGTCGGCATGATGGTGACGATCCCATTGGCGTTCGGTTGGGCGTTTTATTTGCCAAACGGCCTGACGCCGTTCATCACGATTCTCTTCTTCATGGGCTTCGCGGGCGGCAGCTTCGCCGCCTTCAGTCTGTGGCTGCCCGAGCAGTACGACACTCGCGTGCGAGCCACCGCCTTCGCCTTCGCGACATCGGTCGGCCGGTTTGTCGGTGCCGGAGTGAACTTTCTCCTCGGCGCGATGGTATTACGAATGGGCACGCTGGGCACACCCGTCGCGCTCACAGCCATTGCCTTCGCAATCGGGTTGTTGATAGTGCCGTTCGCGGTCGAGACCACCGGCAAGACGCTGCCCAACTAGTCGCTTGCGGGCCGCTCTATCGGTTGGCTCTGTAAAACCTTTTTGAAACACAGAGAACACAGAGAACACAGAGACACAAAGAGGTCGGCGGGCTCTGACTCGCCCATTCGCCACGAGCCCGACGATCATTTCTTTGGGAACGACCCAAGGATGTTTCACGGTAAAGCTGTTCTCTGTGTTCTCTGTGTTCTCTGTGTTTCAATGCTTTTTGCTAACCGTAACAACAGCGACGCCGCTACAGCGAGAAGTGGCCGACCGAAGTAGTTCTATAAAAACCCCGGCTCGTGGCGCGACCAGGCCAGCCCGCAAAAGACGAGCTCTCTGTGCTTCCTCTGTGTCTCTGTGCCCCCTTTGGTACAAGAAGGTCTTTCGACAGCCGCGCGGACTTCCGTGCCAAAAGGCACCGGGATAGCTTAGGTCCCCCGGCGCCGAGCGACCGGGGCTTTGCGCCGCTGGCATACTTCTGACGGTGCCTGCGGACTCTCGACGAGAATCCGACGACTCGATTTCCGACGTAGGTGTGGACATGACCATCTCGGAGCTTGAAATCACACGCGCCCCGTCCGCGCGATTAGTTGATCGATACGCGGCCGTTCGCCGCCAGACGGAAAAGTTGTGCGAGCCGTTGGAGACGGAGGACTACGTCGTCAGCACGATGACCGACGTGAGTCCGACGAAGTGGCATCTCGCGCACACGAGCTGGTTCTTCGAGACGTTCGTGCTCGCGTCATTCGACGCATCGTATGTCACACCGAATCCGCGCTACGCGTTCCTGTTCAACTCGTACTACGTGCAGGCGGGCGAGCGACATTGTCGCGCGCAGCGCGGTCTCATCACACGGCCGACCGTGGCCGAGGTGTTCGCGTATCGCGCCCACGTCGACGCGGCGATGCGGCGCTTGATCGATCGCCTCGCGGGCGACGCCGACCATCCCGCGTTGCCGGTGATCGAGCTCGGGCTGCATCACGAGCAGCAGCACCAGGAGCTGATGCTCACGGACATCAAGCACGTTTTCTGGATGAATCCGTTGAGGCCGGCCTATCGGCCGGCGATGGGCGATGGGCGACGGGCGGTGGGCGGTGAACTGTCCTGGGTTACCGTGCCGACCGGCATCTATCGTATCGGGCACGAGGGCGGGGGAGGGGGCTTTTCGTTCGACAACGAATCGCCGGCGCATCGTGTGTTCGTCGACGAGTTCCGGATGGCCGATCGGCTCGTCACAAACGCCGACTACCTCGAGTTCATCAACGATCGCGGCTATCATCGGCCGGAGCTGTGGCTCTCGAATGGCTGGGCCACGGTTCGCGGCTCGAGTTGGGAAGCGCCGATCTACTGGGAGCACACCGGCGACGGTTGGATGGAGTTCACCCTCGCCGGCCAGAATCCGCTCGAGCCGAGCGAGCCGGTGACGCATGTCAGCTTCTATGAAGCGGATGCATTCGCGCGCTGGGCCGGCGCACGGTTGCCGACCGAGGCGGAGTGGGAGATCGCCGCCGCCGGTGCGCCGGTGGATGGCGCGTTCGTCGAATCGGAGAATTATCATCCGGCGCCGGCGCCGTCTCGAGCGCACGACGGTGAGCTGCGCCAGCTCTACGGCGACGTCTGGCAGTGGACGCAGAGTGCGTACACTGCGTATCCGGGTTACGCGCCCGCCGCGGGCGCGATCGGTGAATACAACGGCAAATGGATGTGCGACCAGTGGGTGCTGCGCGGCGCGTCGTGCGCCACGCCACGGTCACACGCGCGCCTGACGTATCGCAACTTCTTCCCCTCGGATGCCCGTTGGCAGTTCATGGGGATTCGATTGGCGAGCAAGGCATGAGCGCTCCGCTCTATTCCAACCTCGCGCCGATCGATGCGAGCGGAATCATCGAGGACGTGCTCTGCGGGCTGACCGCGTCGCGCAAAACGCTTCCAGCGAAGCTCTTCTACGACGAGGAAGGCGCGCGGCTGTTCGAGCGAATTTGCACGCTCGATGAGTATTATCTCACACGCGCCGAGCTGTCGATCCTGCGAAACTCCGTTGGAGAGGTCGCTGAGCTCGTTGGTTCGCGCGCGGCGTTGGTCGAGTACGGGAGCGGGGCGGGGGTGAAGATCCGGCTTTTGCTCGACTCGCTTCCGCAGCCCGCGGCCTACGTGCCGATCGACATCTCACACGAGCAGCTCGCCCGCGTGTCGTCCGAGCTTGCCGGCGACTACCCCAACGTCGCTATCCGCCCGCTGTGCGCGGACTACACGCTGCCGCTTTCGCTGCCGCATCTCCCGGAACACGATCGACGCTTCGCGTTCTTTCCGGGGTCCACGATCGGCAATTTCCATCCCGCCGAGGCCGCGGCGTTTCTGCGCCGTATTCGCCGCGCGGTGGGATCCGGGGGCATGCTGCTGCTCGGCGTCGATCGTCGCAAAGACGCCGCGACGCTCAACGCCGCGTACGACGACCGCGAAGGCGTCACCGCGGCGTTCAATCTCAACGTCCTTCGGCGAATCAACCGCGAGCTCGGCGCCGATTTCGATCTCTCGCGCTTCCGGCACAACGCGTTCTTCAACGAAACCGCGGGCCGCGTCGAGATGCATCTCGAGGCGACCGTTGCGCACGAGGTCGACGTCGGCGGGACGCGAATCCCGTTCAGGCGGGGCGAGACGATCTGGACGGAATCGTCCTACAAGTACGACCGCGAACAACTGGCAACGGTGACGTCGGCCGCCGGCTTTGCCGTCGAGCGCCTCTGGACCGACGCGAGCGACCAATTCTGGGTCGCGCTATTGATCGCGTCTTGAACGAAACACGCGACAAACGATACGGGATACGAGACACGTGACCAGTACTCGTGTCGCGGTTGTGCAGGCGGAGGTGGCCCCGGACCTGGAACATGGCTTGGCGCTCACGCGCCAGCTCACGCAAGCCGCCGCCGATCGCGGTGCGACACTCGTCGTCTTTCCTGAAACGTGGATTCCAGGGTATCCCGCCTGGCTCGACGTCTGCCGCGACGTGGCGCTCTGGGACCACGGGCCGGTCAAGCGCGTCTTTGCCCGTATGGCGGAGAACAGCGTCGATATCACCGGCGAATCCGGACGCGCACTCGGCGCTATCGCCAAGGACGCGGGCGTGACGCTGGTCGTCGGTGTCACGGAGCGTGTGTCGTCGGGCACCGGTCGTGGAACGTTGTACAACGCGCTCCTGACGTATGCGTCCGACGGCACGTTGCTCAATCACCATCGCAAGCTGGTACCGACGTACACGGAGCGGATGGTGTGGGGGCAGGGCGATGCGGCGGGACTCGTCGCGGTGGAGACGAGCGCGGGGCGCATCGGCGGATTGGTGTGTTGGGAGCACTGGATGCCGCTGGCTCGGCAGGCACTGCACGACTCGGGCGAAGACATCCACGTCGCCGTTTGGCCGACGGCGCACGAGATGCTGCAGGTTGCCAGCCGGCACTACGCGTTCGAGGGACGCTGCTTCGTCGTCGTCGCGGGGTCGCTGATGCGCATGAACGCATTGCCGCCGGAGCTCGAGGTCCACCCGGACAAGGCGTCTCAGACATGGGCGTTGCGCGGCGGCAGCGCGATCATCGCGCCGAACGGGCAATACCTCGCCGGTCCGGTGTTCGAGGAACCGTGCACGCTCGTCGCCGACCTGGATCTCGCACAGGTTCGCGAAGAGTCGATGTCGCTCGATGTCGCCGGTCATTACAGCCGGCCCGACGTTTTGACTATTCGCGTCGATCGCCATCGAGGTTGACCCGCGAAGAGCTATCGCGCCTCACCCCCGACCAACCGACGACACGCCGCGATCGCGGACTCGACGAACTCCGCGACCTGTGACTCGCCATCGCTCGAACGAATGCGCGAGCCGGGCAGAACGGCTCCGAACCACTCGTGAGTGTGCCAAAATCCGCCTCCCGCGAGCCGAATGCTGACCGCCTCGGTCGGCTTCGGATGCGCGTTCACGTAGAAGTACGGTTCGTCGTAATAGACGTCACCCGGTTCCATGCCGACGCCGACGGTCTTCCCGGGACCGACATCGATCAACGTGGCGATGTCGAAGTGATGCGGCCAACAGCGTACTTCGCTGCTCGAATTGGCCGCGCGGACACGCTCGAGGTGACGTGATGCGAGGTCGAACCAGGCCGCCAATTCGGTGAACGCAGTTCGATCGCTCGCGTCGAACGGCTTGCCGTCGTCCACATCATGATGCGGAATCTCATAATGCTTGGCGAGCGTGAACTTCGACCCGTCAGCGCCCCGGTTGCCGACCCGCTCGCGCAGCCACGATTCGGCGCCGGCAATGGTCCGCTCGTCGAGTGGCATCGAGTCGACGGCCGCATTCCTGTCGTCCAGCAGGAACAGCTCGAGTCCGGCGATCTGCACGGCAACGCGGAATGGGTCGCTCGACGGCACGACCCGCGAGGCGAGCGCTCCTCGTCCGACTTCCGGTAGCCACTCGAGATTGGTATGGCTGTCGTCCGCCTGCTTGGAGAGGAAAGAAATGCCGGCCGCGGTCGCCAACTGGGCCGCATGATGCGCCTGGCGGCGGGCGTCGCCGAGCGACGTCGCTCTGGCCGAGTCTGGAAAGGGGGCCATGTCGGGGGGACTTAAGTTGAAGGGGGGAGCGCCCATCGAAACGAGCGAACGCGGAAGACAGTTCCCGCGTTCGCGTCTCCTGGAACTAAACCCGGCCGAGTACCCTATTGTGGATCGACCGGAGAGCCTTCACAACCCGAGGTTCCGATGTCCGACTTCAAGAAGCCCGACGACGCCGATCTCAAGGCCAAGCTCTCACCGCTCCAATACGAGGTCACGCAGCACGACGCAACCGAGCGTGCCTTTCAGAACGCCTACTGGGATAATCACGAGCCGGGCATCTACGTCGACGTCGTTTCCGGAGAACCGCTCTTCAGCTCGAACGATAAATTCGATTCGGGTACCGGGTGGCCGAGCTTCACGAAGCCGCTCGTCGCGGACAACGTCAAGACGAAGACGGATCGCAGTCACTTCATGACCCGTACGGAAGTCCGCTCATCGCACGGTGACTCGCATCTCGGCCATCTGTTCGACGACGGGCCAGCGCCCACCGGTCTTCGCTATTGCATGAACTCCGCGTCGATGCGATTTATCCCGATCGCCAAGCTCGCCGACGAAGGCTACGGAGAGTTCTTGCCGCTGTTCGAAGCCGCCGACAAGAAATAGAGGAACTTCGTGAGAATCGGATTCGTCGGTGCCGGCGGGATCGGGAGCTATTACGCCGGATTGCTGAGCCGCGCCGGCCATGAGGTCAAGCTGTTCGCCCGCGGCGACCATCTCGAGGCGATCTGCTCGAGCGGTCTCGAGGTACGGACACCGAAGGAGCGGTTCGTCGCGCGTCCCGACGCGTCGTCGCACGGGGACGTCGTGGCGAATTGCGAGGTCGTGTTCGTTGCCGTGAAGAGCTACTCGCTGACCGAGGTCGGACCCGTCGTGGTCGAAGCGGCCCGGAACGGCGCGGCGATCGTGGGATTGCTGAACGGCGTGGACATCGCCGAACGGCTGCGGGGGCTCGGAGTGCCGCGTGAGCGCATCGTCGGCGGGTTGGTGCGCGCGAGCATCGTGCGCTCGGCGCCGGGCGTCGTCGAGCGGCTCAGCGAATTCGATCGCGTCACCATCGGTGAGTTCGACGGGACGGTGTCCGACCGTGTTTCACGCACGGCGGCGGCACTGCGCGACGCCGGTGTGGCGAGCGCCGTGAGCGACGACATCAGTCACGATTTGTGGCGGAAATTCGCGTTCATCGTGCCGATGAACGTGGCGTGCGGATTGTCGCGGCGAGCGATGGGGTATTCGCTGGCGACGGAGCGCGGCCGCGCACTGGTCGCGGGTTCGCTGCACGAGATCGTGCTCGTCGCACGCGCCTGCGACGTCGCGCTGACCGAGCAGCAGGAGGTTTTCCTCCGCAACGATCTCTTCGCGCTCGCCCCGGAAACGCGCCCGAGCTTCCTGCTCGACCTCGAGCGTGGCGGTCCCACGGAGCTCGATCTTCTCGCCGGCACCGTATCCCGACTCGGCGGCCTGCGCGGCGTTCCGACGCCGATCCACGATGTCGCCGTCGCCGCATTCGAGGCGGCGACACTACCCGTGACTGAATGACGCTGCCGCCGACGGACGATCAACCGCAACGAAGCGAGCGTGACGAAACGTTCGCGACGACGGCGCTGCCGCATTTGTCGACGATCGTGCGCGTCGCCACCGCGCTGACCGGGAACGCGGCCGATACGGAAGATCTCGTTCAGGAAACCTTCCTGCGCGCTTATCGGCACTGGCACACGTTCCAGCCCGGCTCGGACTGCAAGAGTTGGTTGGCGACGATTTGCCGTCACACGTTCGCCGAGCTGCGACGCCGCGCGAACCGCTCCATCGCCGTCGACGACCAGGAGCTCGAATCGCTCGCCACGGCGCGGCTGCACAACACCGCCCGAGCCAAAGGAGTGGACGACATGTTCGCCCGACTCGACCTCGGCCCCGCGATCGCGACCGCGATCCGCGCGCTCGAACCGCATTACCGGGATGTCGTTTTGCTCGTGGACGTCGACGGCTTCTCGTACGAGGAAGTCGCGTCGTCGCTCGACATTCCCGTCGGCACCGTGCGGTCGCGTCTTTACCGCGCGCGCCGGCAGCTGCAGGAAGCGCTACTCGACTTCGCCGTCGACGCGGGCTTCGCCGCCGCATCCTACACTCTTCCTCCCGACCACCACCCCGGGGAGCGTCGCAATGCCTGATCGAGCCGAATGCGAGGCCGTCGTACGCCAACTCTGGCCGTTCGTCGACGGTATCGTCTCCGAGAGCCAGCGGGAATTCATCGTTCGTCATCTCGAGCAGTGTGCCCCCTGCGCCGACCATTTCGATTTCGCGCGATCGTTCCTCGAGGCGGTCGCGGAAGCGAAGCCGTATTTCGACGTCGACGCGGGCCTCAGTGACCGAGTCATGGCGGCGTTGGGCCAGGAAGGATTTGGGGGAGGAGGCGGAGGCGCGAGCTGAGAAAGGCCAATCCGTGGTATGTCGCCTCCGTTCTCGCGCTCGCCAGCGTCAGCGCGAACGTCGATCGGCAGATTCTGAGCCTTCTCGTCCGTCCGATCGAACGGGACTTCGGGATTACCGACGTGCAGATGAGCTATCTGCAAGGCTTGGCGTTCGCGCTCTTCTACACGGTGCTCGGAATTCCCATCGCGTGGCTCGCCGACCGCGCGAGCCGGCGCAACATCATCGCCGCCGGCACCGCGCTGTGGAGTCTGTTCACGACGCTGTCGGCGACCGCGAAGACGTATAGTCGACTGCTGCTCATGCGCGTCGGCGTCGGTGTCGGTGAAGCGACCTTGTCCGCACCCGGCGTATCGCTCCTCGCCGACTATTTTCCGCGCTCCCAGCTCGCGCGCGCGATGAGCATCTACGCATTGGGCGTTTTCTTCGGCTCAGGTCTCGGCTATTTCATCGGGGCGGTGGTGATCGGCCGTCTGGACGTCGCCGGGACGTTGCATCTGCCGGTGCTCGGGGACATCCGTCCGTGGCAATCGGCGTTCGTGACTGTCGGGCTGCCGGGCTTCGTGATCGCGCTGCTCTTTCTCACCATTCGAGAACCAGCGCGACGAACCCCGCCGCAAAGACAGGCGCGCTTCGGCGATCTGATGCGCTACGTGTCGCGCAACCGGTGGACGTACATCACGCACAGCGTAGGCTTCGGCGTGTGGGCGATGGTCAACTATGCCATTGCCGCCTGGATTCCAACCGTGTTCAGACGGACCTACGATTGGCCCGAGGCGGACACCGGTCGGATCATGGGCACACTCACGATGACGATCGGCGTGCTCGGTGTCCTGGCGGGCGGCTGGATCGCCGACGCCATCGGACAGCGCGGCCGCATCGACGGCCCGTGGCTCGTCGCCATCGCGGGAGCGATCGGCATGCTCATCTCGGCGACGCTCTTTCCGCTCGCGCCGACGGCGGGCGTCGCGTTCGTCGGGCTGGCCGTCGTCAATTTCTTCGCTGCCTTCCCGTGGGGCGCGGCGAGCGCGGCTGCCGCCGAGATGGCGCCGCCGCACCTTCGCGCGCAGGGCGCGGCGTTGTATTTCTTCGTGTCGAGTCTTCTCTCCGGTATTGTCGGACCCACGTCTGTCGCGCTCCTCACCGATCACGTCTTCGGCCGCGACGCGGTCCGATACTCACTCGCCACGAACACTGCCATCGGGATGACGATCGCGCTCGCGCTCTTCGCGGCCGGGCTCGGTTCTTATCGTCGCACCGTCTCGGAACGTGACGCGTGGGTCGCTGATGAAATCGTGGGCTCGCCTGAGCTAGCGACGAATCGTTAGCGCCCCGTTCGGGCACATCATCTGCACACATCCTTGCCGCCATCTTTGGAGGAGTGCGCGAATGGACCGAAATGATTTCTCGCCCGGAGATTCCTCGGGCCAGAGCAGTGGATCTCAGACTCCCGGCGGATCCAGCGGCTACGGGAACCCCGGGAACACGAGTGGTGCGCAGGGCTACGCCGCGGGCACGACGGCCAACGTCGGCCAGGGATTCGGAACCGACGCCGGAACCGAGAATCAGCAGTCGCAGGGTTTCAAGGATCGCGCGCGTGATATCGCCGGTACGGCGCAGGACAAGCTGGCCGACGTCGGATCGACGGTGCGCGACCGCGCCGGCAACTTGAAGAACTCGCTCGCCGACGCGCTCGACTCGGGCGCCAATCGCTTGCGTCAGCGAACCGCAGGATCGCCGAGCGATCTCGCCAGTGCGACGACCGGCGGCAGTGTCGCCGTCGAGAGCGACACACGAATGGCGCAGGTGAACAACAAGGTCGCCAGTGGAATGGAGTCGACGGCCGATTGGCTGCGCGACGCGGACCTGAACAACCTTCGCACCGGGATCGAGCGCCAGGTGAAAGAGCATCCTGGCCGAACGCTGCTCATCGCGGCGGGACTTGGCTATCTCATCGGCAAGGCGTTCCGCAACAACAAGTAAGAGGGGGAAGGAGAGGCGGACATGACGTTCGACGGACAAAACGGTCGTCGAAGCCTCGGCACGTTGCTACGCGATCTCGCCGACGGGAGCGCGTCGCTCGTGCGGAGCGAGGCGAGACTGGCCAGGATCGAGCTTTCACAGATCGCGACGGGAATCGGCAAAGGAACCGCGTTCGTCGCGACCGGTGCCGTGCTCGCGCTGCTCGGATCCTTGTCGCTTCTCGCCGGCATCGTCCTGCTGATCGGCGACCAATGGCTGCCGGCCGATCAGTACTGGCTCGGCGCGCTCATTGTCCTCGTGATCGCCGGGGCGATTGCCGTCGTCCTGGCGCGGCGCGGCATGTCGCTCCTCGCTCCATCACAGCTTGCTCCGACCGAGACGGTCACCACGCTCAAGGAGGACAAGGAATGGTTGAAACAACGGCTGACGTCCGGCGCGACATCGAGCTGACCCGGGAACGCATGTCGAGCACGCTGGCCGAGCTCGAGCGTAAGCTCAACGTCGCCGAAATGGTGCGCGATCATCCGTGGCCTGCGTTGGCAGTGGCGTTCGGTGCCGGCGTGGTGCTCAGCGGCTCAGGCCGCGATATCAAGGCAGCCGCCGCGACGGTGTCTGCGACCAAGGGAGCGAGCAGCAAGGTCGGCACGGTGCTCGACGACATAGTGGCCACGCTGGTGAGTGGCGTGCATCAGGTGGTCGAGCAACGCGTCAACGGCTGGGTCGACGAGATCAAGGGAGCGATCGGCGCGCCGCGACAGGTGTCTACGATCGCAGCGCGGGCGGATTGATAAGGCTTATAAGGCTTCTCGGCTTCTCGGCTTCTCGGCCTCTCGGCTTCTCGGCGCCTCGGCACCTCGGCTGTTTCGCCGAGCCGCCGAGCCGCCGAGCCGCGAGCCGCCGAGCCGCCGAACTATCTAAACACGTCCAGGCACGCTTCCGCGCCGCCCTCGAGACCGGTGCGGAAGTTCTGCATCCGCTGCTCCTTGGTCCCGTGACTCTGTCGAGACAGCCGGGCCTGGATCAGCCTGTCGTAGCGGGCATTGCCGGTCGGCTCGGGCGTTGGGTCGCCGGCGAGTGACATCCCGTAGAACGCCTCGTCGATGTCACCATCCTCGATCGAGCCGTCCTTCTGCGCCTGCTTGGTGAAGGCGCCGGCGAGACAGTCTGCCGTGGACTCATTCCCGTACGAGGTGCGCGACCGATAGCCGACCTGCATGGCGACCGCGTGTCCCATCTCGTGCGCGATCACGCCGACGGCGACCATGTCACCGTCTGTCCCGAGCTCGTTGGCGGCGAGCTTGGTGAGTCCGGCGACGAAAACCTGATCGTAGAAGATCGTATTCCCGGTCGGACAGTACTCGGCGTTCTCCGGGCGAATGACGCCGCACGATGTCATCGCGGCTCCTTCGTAACGAACGATTCGCGGAGCGGTAAAGCGCTCGCCGATGCGCTTGAACTCGTTGTTCCACATAGTGACGAGCGCTCCGTATGCCGCCGCCACCTTCTGATTGGTGCTCTCAATATCCCGTTCGGTGACTCGCACCGACTTGTCCGGCGGCGTTCCCACTCCCCCCGGAACCGCGCCACTCGCCCCTGCGATCGGCATGGCCAGCACAGCCGCTGCAACCCAAAACTTGAGCTTGTTCATATGCCTCCCCTCCCAACTCATTTGTACACCGAACCAACACAAACGGTTGCCCGGCGTACCATTTCGCCATTGGGGTCTGACCCCAATTTCAAACACGGGGTCTGACCCCAATTGAAGGGAATTAGAACTCGGCGCGGGGTTTTGGTTGGTCGGAACCGACGGTGCCGAGCGTGATCGTCGCCTGGGCGTAGTTCTCTCCGCGAACCGGTGAGCCGGCGAGGCGGCGGAGGAGGTTGATCTGGCCGACGTGCGTCAGCGCGTCCGCGATGCCGCCCTGGAAGAGACGCGTCGGGTCATGGTGCAGCGGCGCGCCGCTGGCGACATAGTCGTCGAGACGCTGAAGCGCCCGATGAAAGCGGCCGGCGTCATCGTCCCACGCGGACGGCTCCGAGGTGTTCCAACGCTGCGCACCCCGTGCTTGCGAATCGACCCACTCGATCAAGTCGCCAAGGTGCGCGAGGATCTCGCCGGCGGATCGGGAGTCGGCGGCAGCGCGAAACGTAGTGAAGCCTTCGGGCGCGCCGCGACAGGCCTTCGCCGCGCGATAGGCGAGCGTGGCTAGCGTGTGGCGCAGCAACGCGCGCGATGATTCGACGGGCGCGTCGGCGGATGTCGATGTGGTCAATGCTCGTTCCTCCGAACCGTTAAAGGTCGCCCGCGAGATCTGCCAGACCATCGTCGCTCGCGGCTCGCCGGTCGGCGTCAGTGTGTCCGCTTCGAGCGTGGCAATGTGAGTAAACCCAAGCTTTCGCGGGACCGACGCGCTTTGCGTGTTTCGCGGATCGCACCGGATCTGCACGTACTCGACGTGCGGCATCTCGAAGGCGAGGCGGGTGAGTGCCATGGCTGCTTCCGACGCGTATCCCCGCCTCGTGTGCGGCGATGCGACCCAATAGCCGATCTCCAACGTGTCCGGTCCGGCGCGACGGTGCAGCCCCGAGCCGCCGATCGCTTCGTCGGCGAGGAGGATCCCGACAATAAAGTCCGTGCCTTCGCGGACGTTGCTGGCAAACATTTCGATGCGTTGCGCGACCGCTTCAACTGGCGACGGCTCGTTCAACGCCCACGGCATCCATGCCCGCAAGTGCTCGAGGTTTGCGTCGATCAGTGCCTTGAGGACAGGCGCGTCGGCAACGTTCCATGGCCGAAGAACGAGACGCGATGTCACGATCCGGTCG